>NZ_CAJPHP010000032.1:0-80078 GCF_905339975.1 Burkholderia sp. BCC1999
AGAAATGCACGCGGAGTATTCGGCATGATTGCACGTCGTGCTGCACGCACTGACGCTTGGGATGCCGTCGGATGCGAAGAGGACGGAACGCAACTTTTCGTCTGTTGTGACGATTGTTGACGTTACTCGCAGCTCCGCTGCGGACCATTTGCATCAAGGCGTGTGCCGAAGTACTTCACGCCGAGCCATCACCAGACAACAGAGCGACGCAAAGGGGCCAGCGCTGCGTATTCCAGCTCCTTGTCCTCTTCTTGGGCAGCTGCACCATAGGGCTGCTCTCGCCAGTTCAGCGCGCTGTAGTCGGGCGTGATAATGACCCTTCGGGAATCAAAGTTGAACCGAAGATAGACGCGATCACCCGGCTTGAATCCGAACATCTCGAAATGCGCAGCGAGCGTTGCATCCACCCTTCGATTCTCGAAGCAACGTTGCTCACACCGTACGAACGACGCAACCCTACTCTAAAAATGAAATCATTAATCAGTGCAAGAATAAATGACGAAATTATATAGAGCGTGCTGACAAGCCAAAACTGCCCCTTGTCGAATCCGACGAGATCTTTAATGCCGACATCTTTAAGTGCAAGCAAAGGTGAAGACGCCGAAGCGTGGTCGATTCTGAATAGCAATATCGTCATTAGAAACACGAAGATGATTTGCTCGGTCGGAACAACGCTTAAGATAGCCTCAAGACATTGCTCCTTAAGCTTGTCCGTGACATTTTCACTCATTGTACAACACTCAAAAATTGAATATCGCCTGCATTCGGATCAAATGCATCGTATTCAATTATTGGGCAAGCTATTATCGTCATCTGATCTTCATTGAGATACCGTAGGGCGACTTAGTTGATGAGACGCCGCTCACTAAAAATCAAAGACTTACGAAGACGCCCGCCACAAGCACTTTGTGGCGACGACGGAGTTGTTGCGACTGGTCTACTTCCGCGCCGAAGTAGTAGCGTTTGGGTGCGACCCCAATAATACGTGAGCTCTCTAAGCGGCTCGTGCGACCCTTGGAAGGTCCAGGCCTAGAAAAAGCTCAAGAGCGGCTCCAAGAGCGGGAAAATCTGCGAGGGTGGGACGCCGCGTCCCGTGAGCTGGCTTCAACTGACCCTGGCCCCGAACACGGCCGGCCCCACTGCGATTCCTCTGTGGAGCACGGCCATGAAATCGGATCGGATCTGTGCTGCCTGCGGCACACCCTTCACTCCGCTCGTACATATCCCGCATCAACGCTTCTGCTCAGCCAAGGCGTGCCAACGTGCTCGCCGGCGTGCATGGCAGCACGAGCGCCTTCGAGCCGATCCCGACTATCGAGAGAATCAGATTCGGGCTCAGGCCACTTGGCGAGCCCGACATCCTGACTACTGGCGGCACTACCGCGAGACGCACCCGGCCTATCGCGATCGCAATTGCGCGATGCAGCGACGACGAAATGCGCGGCGCACTGATAGTGCTGTTGCAAACATGGACGTGTGGCCGGCCCATCGCCCGCTGGCATCTGGGTTTTATATCCTGCGCAACGCGGTTGAGGCCGGCGTTGCAAAGATGAACGCGTGGACGGTGCACATCGCCGTGCTATCTGAGCCGAGGCCGGCTCCGGCGTGATTGCAAAGAGATGACGTGTACGACAAGGGTCTATGGCCTGCTACCTTGGCTGTGTACTCGCTCGCATTCGACGTCATTGCAAGGCGCGATGCGTTCGCCGATACAAATCCCCTAGTTGATGTCGGGGATGGCGCAGCGAGGGGCGTTGCCAGTGGGAGCTGGATCGTGGACCTCGATTGCACATGCGAATCCGTTGACGAGCAGGCCTGCAGAATGCGGGCTGCTGAATACGTTCGGATGTCGACGGAGCACCAGCAATACTCGACGGAGAATCAGCGTGATCGCATTCGCGATTACGCTGCTCGTCGCGATCTCGAGATCGTGCGGACCTACGCCGACGAGGGCAAAAGCGGTTTGCGTATCGATGGGCGCCAAGCGCTGCAGCAACTGATCCGGGACGTGGAAACCGGCATGGCTGATTTCCAGGTAATCCTCGTCTACGACGTAAGCCGCTGGGGACGATTCCAGGATGCAGACGAAAGTGCCTATTACGAGTACATCTGTCGACGCGCTGGCATCCAGGTCGCCTATTGCGCCGAGCAGTTCGAGAACGACGGCTCGCCAGTTTCGACGATCGTCAAAGGCGTGAAGCGCGCGATGGCCGGTGAGTACAGCCGCGAGTTGTCAGCGAAGGTCTTTGCGGGTCAGTGCCGATTGATCGAGCTGGGTTTCCGCCAAGGCGGCCCGGCGGGCTATGCGTTACGCCGGATCCTGGTCGACGAGCATGGCCTCATGAAAGGGGAATTGCAACGCGGCCAACACAAGTGCCTGCAGACGGACCGCGTCATTCTGATGCCGGGCCCGGACAGCGAGGTGCGTATCGTCAACCTCATCTACAGCTGGTTCATCAATGAGTCACTCAATGAGCACGAGATTGCCGCACGCCTGAACGGCATGAACGTTCAGACGGACCTTGGGCGACCTTGGACTCGGGCAACGATTCGGGAGGTGCTGACCAACGAAAAGTACATCGGCAACAATGTCTACAACCGTGTGTCGTTCAAGCTGAAGAAATCTCGTGTCACGAATCCGTCGGAGATGTGGATACGCAAGGAGGGTGCGTTCGAATCCATCGTGCCGAGCGAAACGTTCTATACAGCGCAGGGCATCATGCGGGCGCGCGCCCGGCGCTACTCGAGTGAGGAGCTTATCGAGCGTCTGCGAAACCTGTATCGAAGCCGAGGCTTTCTATCGGGCGTCGTGATCGACGAAACGGAGGGCATGCCGTCCACCTCGGTGTATGTGTATCGCTTCGGTAGCTTGATTCGTGCGTACCAGACGGTTGGCTTCACGCCCGGCCGTGACTATCGTTATATCGAAACGAATCGCTTCATTCGGCAACTGCATCCAGAGATCGTTGCCGAGACGGAAAAGAAGATCGCGGATCTCGGCGGATCGGTATCGCGTGATCCGGCGACGGACTTGCTGACCGTGAATCGGGAGTTCACTGCCTGCATCGTGCTGTCACGGTGTCAGGTGCGCAGCAGCGGCCGTAACCGCTGGAAGGTCCGGTTCGACACGAGCCTGCTGCCGGATATCACCGTCGCAGTTAGGTTGGACCAGAGCAACTCGATGGCGCTCGACTACTACCTGCTGCCGCACATCGATTTTTGGCAGCCTCGCATCAGCCTTGCGGACTGGAATCCGATCGAGTTCGAGAGCTATCGCTTTGACACGCTGGACTACTTATACGGTATGGCACAGCGTGCTCGGCTCAGGAGACGAGCATGACTCAGCGTGAGCAGCCCGGTGCGGTCCGAATGATCCCCATCAGCCAGATCGAGGTGATCAATCCTCGCGAGCGCAATGGTCGAGTTTTCGACGAAATCGTCACCAACATCAAGACGATTGGCCTGAAGAAACCCATCCTGGTTACGCCACGGGCAACGGCAAGTGGCGTGGAGAAGTATCTGCTCGTGTGTGGCGAGGGGCGGCTGAAGGCATTCCGATCGCTCGGCGAAACGACGATACCAGCGCTGGTGGTGAGCGTGAGCGACGAAGACGCGTTCATCATGAGCCTGACGGAGAACATCGCGAGACGACAGTGCCGACCGCTCGAACTGCTCGCCGGCATACGCGAACTGCAGGAACGCGGATACGCCCCGAAGGCGATCGCCGAGAAGACGGGCCTCACACAGCACTACGTGCAGGGAATCCTGACGCTGCTGCATCAGGGCGAGGAGCGACTTGTGATTGCGGTGGAGAAAGGCCGAATCCCGCTGAACGCAGCGTTATCGATTGTTGGTGCTGGCGACGACGATGAGGCGATCCAGGCCGCACTGCAGGAGGCATATGAATCGGGGAGATTGCGTGGGCGCCAGCTGATGGACGCTCGGCGCGTCATCGAGCGGAGGAAGGCGCTCGGCCGCACGGCGAATCGAAACATGACGCGCAAGGTGATGGACGTGACCACATCGAGCCTCGTCCGAACGTATCAGCATGAAGTTGAGCGGCAGAAGACGATGGTGCGGAAGGCAGAGTTTACGCAGCAGCGGTTGCTGTTCATTGTCGGAGCCCTCAGGCAGCTATTTGCCGATGAGAACTTCGTCAACCTGCTGCGCGCTGAGGAACTGGCGACGTTGCCGAAGTATCTGGCAGAACGTGTATGGCCGAGCGGGAGCCCAGCATGACTGGCGTAGCACTTGGGTTCATTCCGGAACCACTCTCTGTTCCGATCGCGAGCATCCTGCCATCACGGCGCACGCCTGCCGGCATGATGAACTCGCGAAAATTCAAGCAGATCAGAAGCTCCATCGAGGAGGTGGGCTTGATCGAGCCGCTTTCGGTGACGCCGGTCGATCAGGCATCGGGCAACCACGTCCTGCTCGATGGGCATCTGCGACTGATCGCGCTGCAGGAGCTCCAGTTCAATACCGTGTCGTGCCTCGTTGCCACGGACGATGAGAGCTACACGTACAACAATCGCGTCAATCGACTATCAACTATCCAGGAGCATTTCATGATTCGTCGGGCCGTTGAACGGGGGGTGTCCCCGGAGCGACTGGCGAAAGCGCTGTCCGTAGATGTGTCGCAGATCATCAAGAGGATGGCATTGCTGGACGGGATTTGTGCCGAAGCGACTGAGCTCTTGAAGGACCGGCAGTTTTCACCTGAGCTCGCGCGAGCTCTGCGGAAGATGAAGCCCACACGGCAAGTCGAATGTGTCGAGCTCATGGTGGCAGCAAACAACCTGTCTGTCTCGTACGCTGAAGCGTTGCTCGTTGCGACGCCGGCTTCGCGGCTGATCGAAGGGAAGAAACCGAGGAAGCTTGCCGGCGTGAGCCCGGAGCAAATGGCGAAGATGGAACGGGAGATGAGCAATCTGCAGGGACAGTACAAGGTGGTCGAACAGACTTATGGACAGGATGTGCTCAACCTCGTGCTAGCAAAGGGCTACCTTGCTAGGCTGCTTGAGAACGAGTCGGTGCGCCAGTACCTACAAGTCCAACAGGCGGACTTGCTATGCGAACTCCAGTCCGTCGCGGAAATGATTGCCTTAGAGCAGCCGGCTCTTGAACCCACTGCCTGAGCTCAGGCAGTTTGGCGGTGCATTGTTTCGAAAATCGGCCTGTTGGTCGCGAAAATTGCGCGATCTAGAATTCGTATGTTGAGGCGTTGCGAATTCGTCTAAAGAATCTTACCTTTATGTCGTTATGCGTTTAAAGGGGCTCACTGCGTGTTGCAGTCGAGTGGTTCTGTAGCCTAGATCGTGAAAATAATGAGCAATTTGACTTGTACCCACTGCCGCACCGGTGTCCCGCGCGGCGCGACGGTTTGCACGGGGTGTCAGGCTGAAGTTGAGTATGGACCGGCAAGAGGGCTTTTCGGCACGGCTCTGCTTGCCGCCGCGTTCGCGGGCTATCAAGCGCATCGGCACCTGCCCGAGTCCTTGTCAGTAGCCGGCTGGTTTACAGGTGCAGTTGTGTTTGTTGGGCTTAGCCTGCTCATACAGAAGATGTTCGGCGACCGCGTCGTGTTTAAGCGCGTATACAAGACTCGTCGATAGATGCCGAATGTGATCCGCGACCACTGCATTGTCTACGTCGACGCATTGAACACGGCGCCCGGTCGCTGGATTAATGCACCCACTGCATCACGAGCGCGCCGACTGAGATAAGGATCGCTATCGCAGCCACCGCTGTGCTCCAGCGTGCACGACGTGTAGCACGGTCTGCGATTGCCGAAATTTTCACATCAGTTGCTTCTGCCTGCCCACGCAATTCGCCAATATCGCCCCTGAGCGCGCTCGTGTCGTTCACGGTCTGCATGAGCATCGCTTCTAGCCGCGTAGTCGATGTTTCGTGCACTGCTGCACGCGCTTCGTGGGCGCGCAGCCCAGATGTCACGACCTGCTCGCGCGCCGTGATCTCTGCAAGCGTGGCGGCAATGGCGCGCGAGCGGCTATCGTGTTCATCGAGCCGCGCGGCGAGTGCGCTAGTTTGAGCTTCGACGCGCGATGTTGCATTAGCCTGCGCCGCACTTACCTGAGCGACATCGTCTGCCACTGCTTCGCGCATCGACGCCTGCTCCGTGCGCATCGCATCAATACATGAAGCGAAATGTGAAAGCAGATCGTCGCGAGTGGAATTGACATCATCCGCGATAGCGATGAGCTTCTTCGCACCTTCCTGCGTTAGGCCGCGCAGTTCAAAATACTTGTCGATGAGGTTGCGCAACTCGGTCGCCTGCTTTGCGAGTTCGCACTGCTGCGCGCTGACTTCTTTTGTCTGTTGCTCGATCTCGCGTGTCTGTGCAGCAATTTGATCCTGCTGCAAGCCGATCTGCCGCTGTTGCTGTTCGAGCCGCTGAGATTGAAGCAGGCTGATTACCATTAGCTGTGCGAGGCTCTTGGCGAATTCGGCCTGCAATTCCTGCGCGTCGAGTTGCGCGCCCTCGATTTCGTTCTGATACCACTTGCGCATTAGCCAACTGCGCCGTTCGTGCTCGTTGCGCGCACGCTTTAGGTCGCCGAGACGATGGAAGCGTGCCTTGAATTCGGACAGTACTTCATCGATATTGATTTGGTCGAGCAGATCGCGTGGCACTTCGATTTTCGCGAAATCGTGAATGAGGTCGGTCATGGTCAGTTCTTTAGTCGATAATCGGAAAGCAGGCGGTCGAGTTCGTCATCTTCCTGCTTCATGCGTTCGAAACCGTCATGCAGAGCGACAAGGGTGCCCGCACCAGTGTCGATGGCCTTGGCGCTCGCTTCGATCGTGTCGTTCAGATGTGTCTGCGCGTTCGCTAGATCGGTGACCATCGCCTCGTAAGTCACGAGCATATCTTGATAGCGGCGAGAATTCGCGTACTGCTGCTCAATGAAATTGCCGAGTTTGTTTGTGACATCGACTTGTGCATCCAGCAAGCTAATCTGCGCGTCGAGACGTTCGGTGCCTGGATCGGACAACCAGTCGAAGAGGCGATCGATAGCGAAAATGGTGAGTGCGGTCATCAGCCCGGTGAGAATGCCTGTCACGACCGGTGCGACGAGGCCAGCGATCGGCGCGAGAAACGGAATGGCGACGAGTAGGCCCTTTACCGATTCCTCGAAGATCATGCCGAGGCTCATCGTGATGACACCGGCTATCAGCTTGGTTGCCTCTCGAGCGACGTCCATGCTCGACATATGGGCGGGTGGAGACCAAACGACTTTGAACGCCTGCCACAGCGCTTTCATGCTTTCTCGGATGATAGTGACTATCTTCGCTGATGTCGTGATGAGGTTGTTGATGAGAAACGTCAGCACATTGCTCACGAGGCCCTGCACGCCACCTTTGATGAGCGCATCGAACGCATCGTGCATTTTGTTCGCGACGCTGCGCGCCGTTCGTTCCAAGGCCTGGACTACACGATCAACGAGATTTTCAGCCGGTGTAGGTGAACGCACGATCGCACTCACTTCCACGTAGCTACTGTTTACGAACTCGTGCAGTAGCACGCCCATCGCCTGACGCAGCGCGTTGCGACCTGCTTCGTTGACGCTCGTCGATAGCAACTCGGCGCTCTGTTTCTTCGCCTGCGCTTTGAGCCGTTCGATCTCGAAATGCCGTTCAGAGGTACGATGTGCTTCTTCAAGCCTTTCCATGTCGACACCAAACGATTCGGCGTTCGTCATGCCGGGCGTTTTTTTACGCTTACTATTTGCCCATTCCATCTTGTCCTTGTCGCCCATCGACTGATTGATGGGGGCCTCGACAGGCCGTAGGTTTTCCGGTGCATTCGCCATGTCAACGCGTTCAGCCTTGTTCATATATAAGTTGGCGCGGCTGTCGCGTTCGATGTCTGCTACCGATTTTCCGTGATCGAGATGGGTCTGACCGTCACGTGGCAATTCCTTCCCCGTGGCTGCGCTGATGATAGGTTCAGGCTTCTGGAACAGTTCCTTGCGCTTGCGCGGCAAGTCCTTGTCATACGCCTTGCGATCGATGGAGTTGTTTTGCGCATGAACCCAACCTTCGTATCGCGACGCATCTTCGGCGGTGGCTGTAATACCTTGCTCGAAGTTGTGCGTAGTGGTGATGTTGCCACCTTGCTTGTCGTCAAACATGGTAGGCGTGAGACCGAACGGACCGATAAGTTGCGAGAGCGTTTGCGTTCGACAACTCTCGAGCAACTCGTCGATGCGCCGCTCGCGCAATTCGCGACGCCCCAGAGCAGGCACAGACGTCTCCAGATACGACGCCGCATCGTCAGTCAACGACGAATGTTTCATTTCTTATCCATTGTGTTGGATGAACGGTCCGAAGAGGCCTTTCGGCCTGAAATTTGGCGCAACCTGGTTGATCTCGTCGACGATCGCCTGCGGAATACCTGTTTCCTGCGTGGTGAGATATTCGTCTCCAGTGCAACGTCAATAGGAGACGGCTCTTCTCCGGGCCTGGTCGGGAAACTTCGTGCCTGCTGCGAAAAGCCCTTGATGTCCGTGGTTCCTGAGCGGTCTGCAACGATCACTCGCGAACTCGAGCTGAGATCCATTTCCAGCTCTTTTCGGCTCTCTTAAGCTAACGAATTGTCGGGTCCACAAACTTCGCGAAGAAGAAACCTAACCAAATTCCCGCGGCATCTGCACTGACCTGACCCCACTCGATGAATCCTCGGGCCGGGTGAGAAATGGATACCGCGACAAACGGTTGTTGCCAAAGCTCGTACCAGAATGCCCCCAGTTGGCAAGCAATCGCAACGAGCAAATACAACCACCAGCATTGCGCCTTCGCCTTTGAGGCCTTCACTTGCCTCTCGTTCCTCTCCTGCTTTTTCTTCTCCCACTTGAGGACGAACGGAGCGACCACGAAGAACACCATGCCGACCACGACAAACGAAATAATTGCCTGCCCGACCGCTGCGAAGTAGGTCAACGAGTGCGCGATCAACCAGTCCTTCGCGAGAAACGCCGGACCAGAAACGAAAACCGCAAGAAGGGCTAGACCGATGATCGGCTGCCGCCCGAGCGAATAGTTCCTTGCCTCCAGCGTTGTGCCCGCTGCGAATACGACGACTCCAAAGAAACCGATAGCATGTGCCATCTCGGCCCGCAACGTCCATGAGAGGTATGCATGCGCACTCTCCAATGCTATCCCGATGAGCACAGCCGCCGTGCCAAGCGAAGGCAGATAGCGCCCGATATCTATCCGGCAGTTCTTCGCCGTGCGGCCGAAAGAGTCACTCATGCTGATTTCCGATTCTTCTTAGTTCCGTTGCGAGCGGACGCGCCACTTCACTCAGCCCAACTGGACGATGTGAGTCGATGGCCGCCCGGCAGCCAGTTGTGCATGTACTTCTAGTCGAATGACAGGCGGTCACCAGAACCGTCTTTGAAACCGTCGGCAATCTGGGTGATTCGCACTTGCGCACCTGTAGGCAACTCCTGCCAAAACGTCGTGAGCGCCTGCTTGTCGGCCGCCCACGCCATGCTGTCATCGACGATCATGTCCACGCCGAGACGGTGTGCGATTTGGTACCACCCACATGCGGCGCGCTTCGCTGCGATTTTTCGCTCCTCAGACAGCTCGCTGCGAGCAGCAAGAACCACGAAGTGCCGTGCCAACCACAATGCAGCGTCCTGCGCCGTCGTCTTGATCGCCGCGTGGCGCCCCTCGTGCACGGTCTGCTTGAGTGATTTTCGTTGTTCCACACTTAGCCGGATCTTCTGGCCTCGCCAGCGAACAATACTCGCGGGGGAAGGCTCCCAACCGGAAGCCGCGTATCTGAGGAACTGTGTATCTCCATTACTCAGCTCAACTTCGTACTCGCCAGTGAAAACAGGCTGTTTACTTCTAAACCACCTAGTCTGCTGAAACTTGAGTTCCATTTCGATCAATAGCGGCTCCCGGCCGATACGGGGCGCGACGTGCGCCGTTGGTTTCTAGATGCTTGACCGTGCTGCGATCGCGGTTCGGATCTAGGCTAGCACGTTGGCGTTTTAGCTGTGTCGTCCCCGATCCAGAATTTATCCTGAAATCCATCTGAGCATCACATCTGCGCCAAATTTTTTTAAAGAATTCTATCGCGGTGTCGTTATGTGCGTAATGCACCCAATGCCTAATTGGGGGGGCGTAAATTCTATACAGTGCAGATCTGTGGATCTTGCCGTACTGCACAGAGTGATCGTAAAGGAAAACGCAGTGGAAGAGAGCGACAAAAGAGATATGAATTCGTGCGACAGTTCCGATGACAAGGATTTGAAGGGCAGTGCCTTCAATCTCGATGACATGGATAAGCTGCTGAGGCTGTCTGCAAAGCTCGTTCCGATATTCGGGGTAGTGATTTTATTTGGCTATTGCACAAGCATCAATTTCTATCCGAGTGGACTTACGATTGGTGACACGATATTCTTCGTTTTTGCGATAATTGCCTTCGGTACAATATACGGATTTATTATCGCTGCGGCAATTTATTGTTCGGCAAACATATACGGCCTGATCTCGCGTATTTTATCGAAAGCGTCGCGGAGCGCTTTTTTTAAAGCTTTGTGTGAGCGGTCTTGGGGTAAGGTGGCCGAAAAGATTGTCACTATCTTCTGTCTTGTCGTCCCATTTTTGGCTGGCTCGTTGATCCTTTGGTTAATTTGTGAGCTGATTAACAAATCGGATTCGACTTGGGGGATCTTATCGGTACTTGGGTTGCTCGCTATAGGTCTTTGCATCTGGGTCATCATGGGGGTGCGACGAGATCTATTCAAAAAGAATCCAATTGTGGCAACTCTGATTGTTATGGTGCTAATATTTATGCCCCTTATCATGGTGCGAGGCTTGGGAAAGGCGGCAATAAACACAGCGATGCAGATGGTTGGTGTGAGAATCGAGCGGGCTTTGATTGACATACCTCTATCTGAGTACGCTCGGGTGAAGGCAACGGCCAGTCGCGCAGCAATGAGAGTTCCACCCTGCCGAAAATTCGCCCGTGATCGATGTATGTTGCGGGCAGACGTACTGTTTCAAGGCGTAGGACAACAGGCGCAAATTCGGCTTCCAGTTGGCGGTGCACAAAAGGATGGAAATGATGTGCTGCTTGAGGCTGAGATTTTTGTGACCTTGCAGCAGAAAGATATCCAATTTAGTGCAATCAACCCGTTTACTTATGGGGCCGATATAAATTCGGACACTACTTTCGATTTCGATTCGGCAAAACTTAGCGATGTGGGACGTTCAAGGCTGAATGAAATCGCTAAGGACGTTGAAAGCTACCGTATTCTAAGCCTAGAAGTAACGGGGCATACGGACCGTCTCGGCTCGGACAAGCACAATCTTGAGCTTTCGCAACTACGTGCGCAATCCGTGGCGGACTATTTGGTAAGTAGGTTCGATAATGTGTCCCCGAACGTTGTACATGCGCGCGGTGTCGGTGCTTCGGACCCGCGTCTCGATCAGGGGAACTGCCCTGGGAAAAGCGCAAGTCCTGCTTTGCAGCGTTGCTTAACTGAGGACCGCTTTGTTGAAGTCGATATCGTTGCAGTCAAGAGGTCGACCAAGAGATGAGGGTAGCGAACTGGCATAGAATTGTACGGTGAGGTGGCACGCGTGCCTGCGCTATCAGTGCCAGCCTGCTCCTCTTCTCTTGTTCTCTATAGGCGGTTTGGCTATGAGCAGAAGGGTAACGATATTCCTCGATATCGATGGCGTACTACACCCTAATACCGTAGGTGAGCTCGAATATGGGCCGAACGGACCGGTGGTGACGGGGCTCGGAGTGTGTGCGTTGCAGACGAAACTGGCGGAACGGGTCAGAGGGAAGGCGGTCGACATCGCGATCCATAGCACCTGGATCTACATGTTCGACCTCAAACGCTTGCACGATGAGTATCTGCGTGAACTGAGCGCGGCCGCCAAAATTTATCTCACGAACCGGCGTATCGAGAGCCGCTCGCTACGGATAATGGACTACATGCGAAGACACCGACTGACGTTAGCCGATGTCTTAATTCTGGATGACGCCCCCAACGAATTTGCCTCCGCCCCGCAACTGCAATCCCGCCTTGTTATATGCGATCCCGCTCGTGGGATCAACGATCCGACCGTACTTCAACGGATCGATGAGTTCATCTCCTAGGCAATCCGGCCTTCAATCGATATCAGTCGGAGCGCGGTTTCGCAGGATGTGTAGACGACGTTCCGTCTTGCACCGCGTAACGCAGGGCGCGGGCATCGTGTAGTGCGTGGTGTCGGCCGCCAAATCGCTTGTAATAGGACTCCAATCGGACCTGGTCTGCCTGATCACGTACAAGCAGCCCTTGCCAGCCATTCGGTACACCGTCGAGGGCGTCTACAAGAAGATCCCAGTCTCCAGGGAAATCCATGCAGAAGGTGCCACTCTCGAACGGTCGGAGCCACTCGAGGAGTGCCGACCGAAGGTTCTCGCGAGAGAACACACGATCAGGATATTGACCTAGCTGTTGCAATACCGCTTCATGGACGAACGGGCTGCAGGTGCGTCGCTCGAAATCGTTGCGTTCACCGTAAAATTCACGGCCGTCTTCGGCGACCAATGCAATGCTGATCAGTTCGCAATCGATGAAATCGGTGAATTCAGTGTCGACGTAAACTCGCATCGTTGGCTCGCTTGCTTTGCGCACTCAGTTGATCAAGGTCTGACACCTCCGCATCATGCAAACAAGTTGCATGGTGGTCGTCACGTGCCATCGTAGCGTGGACCGGACCGTCGTTGAACGGCGGTTCGTCACACATCCGGTTCAATGCTGGCGGGTTTGTCCCAGTCGACTGGTTTGCGGATCCAATACTGTCGCCCGCCATCAACTGACGGACCCGTGATGATCTCTATGCCGTGCTGTACTGCCCAATCTGGGGCATTGCGTACGGAGATTCCGGCTGACCGTGCGAACACGGCCAATGGTAGAAATGTTGCGGTGAAGTCTCGCAGGTCGTCTATGTTGACGGCTCGTATTGTGCGATTCCGCCGTCTAGCGATTCGTGTCCTAACGAGTCCGGCGTTGACGAGGTGGTACATCACTTCCTGTTTGATGCCGAGCCGCTGAGCAGCCTCAACGATGGACATCAACGTTTGCGATTCCGATGGAGTTCGACTGGCCGAAATTGCGTCGCCCTTGTCGATGTAGATCGTTCGCAATGTCGGCGTTTTGTCACGCGCGACAGCAAGGCGTACTGTGCCGTCGGTGAGTCGACGGACGAACGCGGCGGATGCGTCAATAGAGACATACAGCCGCAAAGCCTCGGCGATGCTAATCGGGTCTTCAAGGGGCCGAATGCCTTGGCCGCCGGCAGCCACAATGCTATCGAGTAGACGATCGAGTGACTTCGTATTGATCCGTTTTCCATTCGTGTCAATTATGCCGGCCTGAGCTAGTGCCTCGACACGTTTGACCGACATCTTAATGTAGCGGGCAGCAGTCTTCGGCGCGACGAGCGACCTCTGGATCTCCATGAGACGCTGAACATCGGTCTCATTGATCACAAACTTCTTTCGTCCTGTCCGAGTTCGTCGAATCGGCGCCACTTCGCCTGTCTGGGCGAGCATATTGGCAATCGTTCGGCTTCCGATTGGGCGACGACCGGGCTTATCAGTGTCTGCCGCAGCCTTAACAATTCTTCGTCTCCACGCGACCATAGGCTCATTGCCAGACGTATGCTCTACGTATTGGTCTAATAGATCGAGCATCCAGCGACGCTGAGCGTCGTTCAACTGCTTGCGCAACATGACGAGCAACTGCGGGAACGCTTCTGATAGTAGCGGGACGTTTTGTCCCTCGGTTCGAGGAGCGCGGAGGCGACTCAGCAGTTCGAAACAATCACAACGATCGCCCATCAATGGCGCACCAGCCGTCACGACGATCCGCTCGATATTCTGTGATTGCCGCGAGGACTTCTTCAACGGTTTGCCGTCTAGTCCGAACATTGACAATGCCCCAAGAAAGCGGGCGAGGCCCCAACGATCGGAAGCAGATAGCAGACCAGCACCGGTCTCGAACTGGTCGTTCAGCAACTGCAGGACATCATCTGAAAATGCTTCAACCTCCGCGCTTTGGAGCGATGCGCCGCAACTACAAGTCTCGAAGCGAACGTGTTTCCAGCGCAACGTTCGTCTGCACATCGCGCATTGCGAAGTGAGCCAGCATTTGTGAACGACGCATCCGGTGTTCCCCGCGTACCAATCATCACGCCAGTAGCTATCAGATGTTGCGAGGCAGTAGGGACACCAGCGCGCAACGCCGTGAGTCTTCGGTAGGTCTGGCCCGGAGTAGGTGAGCCAACTAGGTCTGGAAAGACCGTTCGCGAATGCGACGCGTAAGCGATAGCCTAGAAAACTCTCATCGGAATGTGCGGAGGGGCGCACCAAGAAATGATCCGAGAACAGGGCCATTCCAGTGGTGCGCCAATGTTCGCCACGGACCGGCTCACGCTTCATGACGGCAACAATGAAAGCTGGCCGGGCATACGCTCTTCGTACTTGCGCCGCGCGGTTTCTATGCGCCTGAGCTTCCGGAGGAGTTCGACTGCATATTGATCGATGAAGTAGGCCGATAGCCCGGTATCATCGGTTTTCTTGAAAACCGGTAGCTTTCCACTAAGTGCCTCGTTCACCAAAGTGAGCGAGGGGGTCATTGAGCGCTGGTGCCAGGACATCCAATTACCGAATAGTGGATAGAGTCGAGGGCCTTCAGTAGCAAACGGCTGCGATACTCTGTCTAAGGTTCTGCAGATATCAGTCACATCCGATTTTCGAACGAAGGTGTGCCGGTCAACAGTAAGCGGCCGAAGCAATCCCATGCTCGAAAGCGCAGCGTATCCTCGGTGCTCAATGTGAGATCTGCTTTGTACCTGCCGTAGGGGAACCAGCGACGCAAACCATCGTCGGCACGCCTCGACAGTCCGCCGCGGAAGATAGGTCTGGTACGTCATACCATATGCCACGATGCGAGCATACGAACCGAGCCTGTTCAGCGCAAGGTGCTTCAGAACACCATACGGGCATCCGATGAAAGACGCAGCTTCACGGAGCCTGACATAGCCGTCTGGTACACCATGAGAATTGGGGCGATACTGGTGGGCCGCCGCAGTACCGTCCGACCAATCGCTCATAAAATATCGTTGTCGCAGTTCTTCGATAGGTAGTTTTGACAGGCAGGTTGGTCGATGAGGCTCCTCAAGCAGCATGCGACGAAGACGGGAAAGTACCGCGAGCCTCGGGGCGCCTGTAGCCTCCTGCAAAAATGAGCGTATGCCGTCGAAGTTCGGCTCGAACGGAAGCTGCATTCTTTCGATTGTCTCGGCGACTCGGGTTGATCGTGGAATATCAATGTGTCGATATCCGACTTTGTCCACAGCTACCACAACCGCGTCGAACAGCGCTTCCAGGAACAGTATGCACGTGAGTTGAGCGTACGCCTGCGGAACTTGGCCGTCGACGATCAAGCGTTCGAAACCAGACCATAGCCGCTGATAGTGACGCCGCTCGACTGGCATGGGGCATACCGCGCCTTCACATAGCTGTTCATTCGTCACTTCGGTGAGGAAATGCTTGTCAGATTGCTTGTAGCCGAGTGTCATCACCGGTTCGGCTAGATCATCTTTGAGGCGAACACTGTGGATCGTGCACATCTCGAGCCGCGTTAGGCGCCAGCGTGATCGGATGTGCCGTGACTCCAGCATGCACTCGGGGCAATACCGAATCTTGTTGGCGCGGGTGACAACGCTCCAACGGGGTAACGCGGAATCGCCCCAAACGGGATAGCCAGTGGAATTGGTCGCAACTGTTGCCGCGAGTGTGGGTCGAATCCTCTCGATATCGCATAGTCGAGGGCGGTATGTACCATTTGCTCTGGCAACTCTGAATAAGTACGTCTCGGACCACTCATCCGGTTGAGGAGCCGGACGATACAATGGCTGGCCGCATGGAATCGTGAACTTCATGTTAGCGCTCCACTGGTGCAAATGGTTCGTCGCCCTTCACCAGCGGCATCTCGTTGAACTGTTTGTGGAAGGGATTCCGTTCGTTAGGACAGCCGGGGTAGATGACAGATCTGAAAGCCTCGGCAAGGACCGAGGTGGTCAGCTGCGGGGCCGGCTTTGCATAAGCTAATTCGACGGCACGAACCAAGAGCCTGCGAATGTCGCGAAGTCGCCCGTCAGTCGCAAATGCGAATACCCGGACCATGACCTTGTTCGAAATGTCCACTGTAGGCAGGTCTCTCAGATATCCCTTGAAAACGTTCAGTACGCTTCGGAACTCATGTTCGGCTCGGGCGTTTGCGACGGAGAAGCGCTCGATTTCGATGACTTCTCTGAAGCGTCCACGCAATTGATCGTTGGTCGCGAGTACACGTCTGCTGCGGGGGATGCCAGCAAGGACAAACGACACCCTGGTAGCGTCGACGAGACGTTTGAGCCAATCCGCGGTGGTATGTAAGGTCTTTTCTCCGCCTCGATCGACCAGATGATTGACCTCGTCGACAATGACAATTCTGACGCGACATGTTTTGATCAGGAAGACGAGTCTAGCTGTTAGGTCGGCTTCCTTTCCAAGATTCCACTTGGGATCGCCGAGTGCTAGGAGCATGGTGCTTGCCATCGTTTTCGGGGAAGGGGCCTGCCCAAGCGGCACATAAAGCACGGGTATCTCGGTGAGTTCTTGGTGCTCAATGACGGGATGCTTTCGCGCGTAATTGCTGAGGAGCGTCGACTTGCCCACGCCAGACTCGCCTATGAGCATGAGGTGCTCCGCTTCTTCATGCATGCACTGGTATTCGTACATATGTTCCAACCTCGCGAGCACGCGCTTGACGTGATGAAAGTGGACGAAGTTCGATCTGGCATCCTTAATAATTAAGGAAAGAGAGGGATCAATTTTCACGATCCACCTCAATATCAAAGGAATCGAGATCAACGTCGATGAGCTCATCTGCATTCGACGAAAGCAGATCTGAGTCAATATCGGATTGTTGCGTCGAGGGCGGGACTTGGGGGCGGTTGGCTGATTTGGATGTGATGTGTCCCTGACGTGCACCACGCTTGCGGTCTTTGAGCTTCTTCGACAGCATTGCGTCGTTGCTCATCTCACGAATTGTTTCCTCCGCACTTGCCCGAGTTCGTTGGTACGCGTCAACTTTTTTGTACTGATTCTTCACGGCCTTGGCTTGTTCCACCGTTAGATTCAGATACTGATCATCAGTGTTGCGTGCGCTTAAGTAGCGATTTTCGATCGGATCCCATACGTAGATCACACCAGCGTTTTCGTACGGCGCCTTGATATGTACGGTAGGGTTAGCTGGCATCATGAGCCGCAGGGTGCGTAGCTCTTGTGAGGTGTAACGGAAGGTGTTGTGGTCAATGCCGTAGTGCTGCAGCTTGCATTCAGCGTGTTCGCCAAATTCAATGCTTAGATCCTCGGCGTTGCATTTCAACAATGGAGGATGTGCAGTGGCGCCCTCGTTCCAGACGTCGATTGGCGCGCGTCCGTTCAGTCCCTTATGAGGTCTCAGGTGGTAGATCTGCGTGATCCAGGTATGGATTATCTCATTGAGCTTCTCGAACGTGAGGCATGCGTCATCTTCCGCCTTGAATCCGATGCGGTGATGCACTTTTGCGAGGGTGGTGCCGGGAAGTTTGTGTATGAAAGAGTAGTTGAACGTTTTGAGAAAACGTTCGACAAATGGTTTGTCGTTTGGGGAGCGCGATGCCGCATATTCGCAGATCACACCCAAATTGTTCATCGCGTCAACAACCGCCTCAGCATGCATTTCTCTCCCGTTGTCCATGAGTAAGCGTTCGGGCCAACCATGGCATGGCCATTCGTGCTCCAACTCCGGATAACGCTCTCGCAGATAGCTCTTGGGCATCATGGCGTGCCGTAACGCTTCGAACACCGCATGGACGCCATGTCCGGCCGAACTGATACAGAAGCCAAGAACGCATCTGGAAAACCGATCGATGACGACTGTAAATATCGGCCTATCGATAGCGCTGCCACTCGTATTCGTGTAAATGAGATCTATGGGCGTATGGTCGATTTCGACGATCTCGAGGATTCGCGATACCTGTCGTGCGCGATGCTGGTCAGCGAACCGGCGCCGAGCCTCGCGCAAGCCAAAGCGAGCTGCCGCTCGGTCGTATGCAGCGATGTCATGGATGCGCCTTTGAACTGTACGAAGCCCTGGAACCTTGAGCCACTCTGACTCGATGCGCAGCGAGTTTTGTAGTTGAATTTCGAGAAAAACGGCGTTGTGGACAGCTTCGGCAGTTCCCGTTTTGCTATCGAGGAAAGCTGTTTCTATTTTTTCGTGGATGATACCTTCCACAATCGGATCTAGCCTTGATTTCCTCTTTCCACCCCGATGTTCCGTCTGATCGAGCAGAACACGGATATCGAACCGCGATATGCGGTATCGGCGGCGCCATCGGTATATGGTGGTCTCGTGCGGCGGTTTGGGATCGGCGAGATCTATCGCGACTTTTTGAATGGCTTTGCATAGTTCAGATCGGTGATCCCCGAACGCGTCCATTCGATCGAGCATCGTTAAATAGTTGACTCGTCGGCGGGTCTCGAAATCGCCGACGTCGCACGTGGGGGCGGCGGCCTCCAATGCATCCCGGAAAGTGGCGCGTTTCGGGGCGCGCTGATATTGCTTGCTATCGGCAGTACGAAGATACCCTCGCACATATTCATCCAGAAGCTCGGCCTCGCTGTGGCTGGAGAACTTGCCCGTAACCGTGTTTTCCAACTGCGCAATGTCATCTTGTACCCGGACGATGCGAAATGAGCCTTCGCCCCGGAAGATGATCTGATCCATGATGAAGTTAGCCATGGTGAATCTCCAGTTAACGAATCGAGACAGGAAGAAGATCGTCCGGGTCGCGTTTCATGATCCGGTGGAGCAGTGCATCACACTCTCGTTTCGCGCTATCCCATTGCTGCTGCATCTCTGCCGACGGATGGGTTCCGTACTCGGGATCCCAGAGGGTTGCGTCGATACGTGGCCGATACCTGCCAGGCATTGGACGCGCCCTGAAGATTAGTTCGAGCTGGCGCTGGAGGTCGTTGGTGATGAGATCGCTTCGCAGCACAAGGTGAAACCGGACGCGACGTTGCCGGAAGTGCCGGGCGGCAGCTGAGACTCGAACGGCAGCTTGCGAGTGCTTGGTGATCGACCTGTCGTCCTTGACCTCGAGAAATATTGATCCGGCGGCCGTTTCGATTTTCACGTCGGGTGTGTAACGTCGCCTGCAGGGACCGTCGAGATATTCAAATACTTGTGGCTGAGTGGCGATTGATTTGACCGACGGGGCGATCTCCAGAATTCGCAGCATCATCACCTCGATGAGGCTTTCGTACTGCGCGGGCTTGGCGGATTTTCGACTGGGAAATATTCCACGCGCACCGTGACCAGAAACGGTCACGACGCGGCGTGGCCTTCGTGATGACGAAGGAGTTGGTGATGATTCGAGCACGAGTTTGCTCCCTCGCGTCTAAAATAGACGCGCGCGATTGAGAAAGCGCTCCCCTTTCGACGACTATTCGTTGTCGAATCGGGCCCCGAAAAGTGCCAAGGAAGCCGGGATTCAACTAAAGGTTGTTGAATCCGGGGAGGCGCGCAAATCGATGGGCAGCAGAAGGACTTGACGCTGCGATCAGATGGGGGGAAACTCAGTCCGCCAAGACAAGTTTTACCGTTCCACTGACTGCGCAGCGCTACAGGCCTTCTATCCGGGTTTGTGGCGCTTTTCTTTTACATAGTCCCTCCATCAATGCTAACGGCAGCTGCCGTGGCGTTTCGAATCTGGACGATCGCAGCGTGTACCTTCGCGATCGTATCCATGTCAGCTTCTGTCAAGTGTTGATCGCGGACCAGAGCCGCGATTACTTGATATTTGTATAGGGGGAGCGGGTCAGATAGTCGCAGTAGTCGCTTGGAGCTTTCAGCGACCGCCTCGAGTTCAAGCCGACCAGCCGCATCTAGCGCTAGAGCGCGTCCCAACTGATCAATAAACACGACGTCGCCGGGCGTGCGAACTCCGCGCTCGATTGCGCTGATGTACGCGTCATCCACTCCGAGCAGTCGAGCGAGTTCGGTCTGCGTCAGCTTGAGCGCTTTGCGGCGGGTGCGAACGAATTTTCCAATGTCTGTCACGTTAAGTTCAACGACAAAGTTTTCTTGAATTTTTGCAGAATAAGATCGGCAAAAGCGAAGGTCAACAATCAATCTTGTCGAAAAGTAGACAGACAAAAGGCATATATTTTTTTGATCAATGGCACGCAAAAATCCAAATATGTTTTTAGTAGCTTGCCAGCCTTGCTGAGCCAGAATTTCTAGAAATGCGTGCGCTAGGTGAGCGATCGTATCGATGCGAGGTGTGGCTTCGAGCTATCGCGGTTGGGAATCGAGAGAAAAAAGTGATTGATGTAACGTGCCCTAAGACATCAGAGCAGGAGCGTACAGTCAGTGCTTGTCAGGCACGCTGAAATCTTGGTCTTCGGCAGCAGTGATGGCTAAAGCGAGTGAGCGGTGCCGATCGCGGAAGGCGGCGTCGATGTGGGACGTCGTCCGGAATGTTTGGATGATCGAGCAGAGGAGGTAGTCCGATGGAGAAGAAGTTCGCGTACTCACGCTCGTTTGGTGGCGTCGGCAAGCGTGTCGTCGATGATTGGTATGTCCACCGAACGGCGATCGAGTTCTTGGAGGACGAACTTAAGATAGCGATTGCAACGGAGCTCGAATCTGCCCCTGCGACTGCGCTCGAGCGAGCCAACGTGGTCAAACTGAACGTCTCATCTTCACGATTCTCGCTGCTCCGATACGATGATTTTTTCGAGACCCCGTTTCCCGTGCTGCTGGAGTCTTGGACTCTCCCCGTATCAAACGATCGCGCGGCTACATATCGCTCCTATCGCGACTCACTAAACCCTCCGATACTCCATCGTAAAGAGCTGCTGCTTTCGCCTGCGCATCCGATGCGGCCAAAATTTGAGGAGGTTACCCGTCAAGCTGAGGCGCTCGGCCTATTCGACGAAACGGCAACGATCGGATTTCGAGAAGATTGGTTTCGTCTGGTTGCAAGTAAGGGGTACAAGATCGTCGGATCTGACTTCATGCCCGTCGGAAATGAGGAACAGGAGTCAGATTTATCTCACTCTGATTTTTCTGAACACGCTCCGGTACGTCGGCACCTCACGGCTCTGAGTCGTGTGAGCCTATCAGCGCCTGTTCAGCTTTTGCTGCGACATGCGTTGCTATCGCTCGGGAAGGAGCTGTTCGACTACGGTTGCGGCAAAGGTGACGATATGGCGGCCTTGGGTGCATTGGGTTATTCGGTGCGGGGCTGGGATCCTTTCTATGCCGCCGAATGTGAGATCGCCCGTGCGCATGTAGTCAACCTCGGATTCGTGTTGAATGTCATTGAGGATTTTGAGGAGCGCCGCGACGCGTTACACCGGGCGTTTCGTATTGCCGACGAAGTTTTGGCTATTTCCGTTATGTTGGCGGGCGGGGCGACGCCTGGGGTTCCGTACCGCGATGGTGTACGTACTTCTCGGAACACCTTTCAGAAGTACTTCTCTCAAGAAGAACTGAAGCAGTACGTTCAACGAGAGCTTGGTCAAGAAGCCTTCCTAGTTGGGCCAGGCGTATGTTTCGTGTTTAAGGACAAGGACGTTGAACAGCGATTCATCGCAAATCGCTATCGACGCCGAGACTTGGCAAATCGGATCCTCAAACGGCCGCAACAGGAAGCTCGAACACGCACTCGAAAATTGCCGCGCGTTCGCGAGCCATTGTCGCACGATGCTCGCATTGTGCTCGAGCGTTTATGGAGTCTAGCGCTTGATCTAGGGCGACTGCCTGAGCATGACGAAATTCCATTTTTGTCGGACATTGAGCGGCATGCGGGATCTTACAAACGGGCGCTACGTGCGATTGATGCAGAGTTCGAACGAAGCCAGTTGACCGCAGCAGCAACAGCTCGTGCTGACGATCTCCGTCTCTTCTTTGCGATGGGCCATTTCGCAAAGCGAGCATCATACAAAACCCTCGAGGCAAGGTTGCAGAGAGACATCAAGTCATTCTTTGGCGATTATCGGTCGGCGCAGGCAGAGGGCTTGAGGTTGCTCATGGACGCTGCTAACGCGGATGCAATTCGATTGGCTTGTCAGGGTGCCGCGGAGCAGGGCATTGGATGGCTAGATAGCGAAGGTGCCTTGTACATGCACACCGTTGCGATAGATCGGCTCCCTGTCGTGCTTCGCGCATATGTCGGATGCGGCCTCTTGATATATGAGGAAGCTGGTGTTGCCCAGCTGATCAAAGTCCATCCATTATCCGGAAAGCTCACGTTGCTCGAGTATGAGGACTTCGATACGTCTCCTCTGCCGTTTTTGGTCAGACGCATAAAAATCAACATACGAAGGCAAGACTATGAGGTCTTCGAGTACGGTGGAAGATACGAAAAACCGCATCTATATTACAAGTCGCGCTATCTAACCGAAGAGTACCCAGGATATGCCGATCAATTGATGTTTGATCGTGAGCTAGAGCAACTGGCGCTGTTTGATCCAGACGGGCGTGGTGTTCCGGCGAGTGAGCTCGCCGACTTGCTCGAGTTGAGTCGTCGATCAATCCGTGGCTTCTCGTTGGTGCGAAGCGATACTATTCCACCAGTGGAGCAGCGATGCGGGAAATATTTCCGCTACCGTGATTTCGTCGAGTGTGGCGAAACGCAGCTGCGCTCTAACCTCGAGAATGTTCCACGGCAACCGGAATCGTTCAACGCGTTGCACGATTTGGCCACCAAGATCTTGGACCCAGTGATTGACTACTTCGGCGGTATCAGGCTGACGTATGGATTCTGTTCACATACGTTAAGTAAGAAAATCAGGGAACGTATCGCGCCGGAACTGGACCAGCACGCCTCCTATGAATGCAATTCGCGAGGGAGGCGGATTTGCGACAGGGGAGGCGCTGCGTGCGACTTCATTGTCCCGGACGAGGACATGGAAGAGGTCAGTCGTTGGATCATGGAAAACTTGTCATTCGATCGACTGTACTTTTACGGGAAGGCTCGCCCCGTGCACGTCAGCTATTCAGAGAAGCCTCAAGGCGCGGCGTATGAGATGCGTGAGGCAACTAACGGGCGTAGGGTCCCGAGGACTATGACCCTACGCTGATCTCACTGCTGGCGGCAAGGGCGCGCGGGAGCATCTGACGGCATGGCTGGGCGTTCAGAACCGTGGGGCCATGTCAACAAA
Organism: Burkholderia sp. BCC1999; assembly: GCF_905339975.1. Classification (NCBI taxonomy): domain Bacteria; kingdom Pseudomonadati; phylum Pseudomonadota; class Betaproteobacteria; order Burkholderiales; family Burkholderiaceae; genus Burkholderia; species Burkholderia sp. BCC1999. The sequence goes on from NZ_CAJPHP010000032.1 coordinate 23,315, forward strand.
CGTTTGTGTGTTCATACACAAACTGCTAGAATCCCCTGCACTATGGCAGACGGTTTCACATATGTTTTCCCGGCGATCAGAGGGGTGCAGGCGGGACGTGAATACTACGTTTCCATGTGCCCGATGCGGCTATTGCCTCGCCTCTTCCAATTTGACAACGAAGAGCTTGTTCCGGAGCTCAGGGCTCAGCGTACCCTCAACAAAACCCGTCTCCCGGAGATTGTCCGGTACATCGTTGAGAACAAGGATAGCTACACGTTCTCGGCGATCACTGCCTCAGTGGACGGAGGGGTAACGTTCACCCCAATGGGGGCGGACTCCTCAACATCGTTTCGAATGGGAAACTTGTCGGTTTCCATGGAAGCCAAAATCATCGTGAACGATGGGCAGCATAGGCACGCTGCGATAAAGCAGGCGCTGGAAACAGCTCCCGAGCTCGGCGATGAAACGATTGCTGTGGTGTTCTTCTTGGATCGTGGACTCGAGCGGTGCCAGCAGATGTTTGCTGATCTAAATCGCTACGCAGTCAAGCCGTCAGCGTCGCTAGGCATTCTCTATGATCATCGGAGCGCCGCGGCGAGTGTGGCGCGGCACCTCAGTAGGACCTCTGATGTATTCAAGAATCTCATCGAGACGGAGCGCTCATCCCTATCGGAGCGGTCCCGTAAGCTTTTCACTCTAAGCGCCCTGCATTATTCGATCGTAGAGCTGCTGACAGAGCACGAGCTTGAAGATTTTTCGTCGGCAACAAAGAAGTGCCTCGACTTTTGGGAGCTTGTCGGGCAGCAGATACCCGAGTGGATCTATGTCCGTGAGTCGAAGATGACCGCAGGCGAAGTTCGTCGCGATTTCATTCATTCGCATGCAATTGTGTTGCAAGCGATCGGGAGAGCAGGAAGGGCGCTCTTCGAGTTGCCCAAGTCGGATCTAGCGAGACGGATCAAAAGGCTCCGGGCCGTTGACTGGTCCCGCAAGAATGCGGCTACTTGGGAAGGGCGCGCCATGATTGGCGGCGCTATGGCAAAGTCGGGGCAAAACATCACCCTGACGACAAACGAGCTCAAGCGTGTACTCGGTCTTCAGCTTTCTGAGGACGAGGCGGCGGCGGAGCAGGCATTGATGGCGGCCCGGCAAGGGGCCCAGCGCAAAAGACGTACAGCGAAAGGTACAACGTGACAACTCCAGTATCTGACATCATCAAGGAGATCCAGGATCTCTATCTGTCGGATCCGGTACCCTGGATCATTGGGTACAGCGGCGGCAAGGACTCGACCGCATCTCTCCAACTGGTCTGGAATGCGGTCGCTGCGCTCCCGAAAGAGCGTCGGCACAAGACAGTGCATGTGATTAGCACGGACACGTTGGTCGAAAATCCGATCATCGCTGCATGGGTCGAGAATTCGCTCCTCTGTATCAAGCTGGCGGCTGCCAATCAGGATTTACCGTTCAAGGCGCATCGCCTTACCCCAGCATTGGAAAATCGGTTCTGGGTCAATCTCATTGGCCGAGGTTACCCAGCTCCGCGACCGAAGTTCCGGTGGTGCACGGATCGCCTGAAAATTAGTGCTTCGACGCAATTCATCCATGACCTTTCTGAATCAAGCGGAGAGGCAATTCTTGTGCTTGGTCAACGTCGTGGCGAGAGCGCTGCACGTGACAAGGTTATGGAGCACTACAGCGGTAGTACGCGCGATCGGTTGAGCCGCAACAAAGATCCTAAGTTGGCGCGCGTCTGGGTCTATCTGCCGATTGAGACCTGGAGTAGTGACGACGTCTGGGAGTACATCATCACGGAACCGAACCCGTGGGGTGTCGACAATCAAGAGCTGTTCAACATCTACCGTGGCGCCACAGCCGACGCTGAGTGTCCGGTCGTAGTGGACAAAACTACTCCCAGTTGCGGTGACAGTCGATTCGGATGTTATGTCTGTACGATGGTCACGCAGGATAAGTCGATGCAGGCCATGATCCAAAATGACGACCAGAAGCAGTGGATGCAGCCGATCCTGGACTACCGGAATCGTTATCTGGCTGTAAAGGATCGCGAGAAACGTGATTTCCGTCGAATGAACGGTCGTTTGACGGTCTTCAAAGAGGAGCTTGTCCACGGTCCGTACACGCAGGAGTATCGAGCAAAGCTGCTGCAAGAGCTGTTGAAAACGCAGAGGGGCGTGCAAGACGCGGCCCGTAGTCAGGGGAGCGGCGCCATCGAGCTTATCTCATTGGAGGAGCTCGATGAGATTCGCCGAATTTGGCTAGATGAAAAGCGCGAAATCGAAGATCTCGTGCCTTGCATCTTTGAAGAGGTTTATGGCGAACAGTATCCAGGCAGGGAGGTGGAGCCGTTGCCGCTCGAGCGCACCGATTTGTCGATCCTTAGGGAGGTCGCCAACGAGTTGGATCCGGACGCCTCGGATGAACTGTACAAGCTTACTCGCTCGCTGCTTGGCGAACAGTTCCAGGCTATGCAGACTCAAAAGCGCTCCAAGCATCTTGACCGTCTGGAGAGTGTCTTGCAATTTCATGCATTCCGAAATGAAGGCGAGGCCCTTGAGTTCGCTCTTTCAAATAGGGAGGGGGACATCCGCTCAGCGGAAAGCGATACGCCGCCAGGAAACCTCGAACCAGAGATCGCATCTGCTGGGGCAGATGATGCCCCTGAGCTAATGGATGAGCCCGTAGAGCCGGCTCCTCATCGCCCGTAATTTATTCGTTCATGGCAAAAATCACTTTTTCGAGCATCTCGATCCAGAATTTCGGTCCGTTTCGGGATCGACAGACGCTTGAGCTCTCTGTTTCCGCATCGCGTCCGGTGATTCTCGTTAAGGCGCTTAATGGCAGTGGCAAAACGACCCTGCTGACGGCATTGCAGGTCGGTCTCTATGGTGCTGGTGCCATTAGCTCAGGACGACGTTCGGACTACGAACAGTTAGTTCAGTCGCTTCAACGGGCCGATGCTGCAGGCAATGCGGTTATCACAATTGAACTACTCATTGACATTGGGGGTACCCGCCAGACAGTAACAGTCTGCCGCGAGTGGTTGCGACGCACAACGTTCACCGAGCGCTTTTCCGTGCTGATTGACGGCACTGAAGACATGGAGTTCACGTCTGGATGGGAACGTTTTATTGGCGACATTCTCCCAGGAGAATTGGTTCAATTATTCTTGTTCGATGGCGAAAAGATTGAAGCCCTCGCTAATCCAGACAGACTTCCAGATTTGCTGCGACGTGCGACAGAGGTATTCCTAGGGATCGGCGGCATCGACGTGCTGGGCAACGACCTCAAAGCTGTAGAACGGAGGACTGTCCTTCGAAGCAAAGGTGGTTCGACCGAATACGAGTCTGCTAAGCAAAACCTGTTGGAGTTGGATGCCCAGTTTGAGTCCCTCGAGCGTGTTCACGCCGATCAACTACAGGAGCAGGCGGCGGCACGCAACTCTCTGGACCAAGCCAGCTTGGTGTTGGAGCGCTACATCGCAGAAGCTAAGCGCAACGGACTTTCGGCATATGAACAGGCGGCGAGGATTCGGAGCGATGTCACTGGTACGCGGATGCAGGCGAAGTCCATGCACCACGCATTAGTTGATGCGATGTCCGATCCATTGCTGCCCATTGCCTGGCTGGGGGACATGTGGGCGCAGTACGAGACAGAATGGAGTCTCGACGAACAAAGTCGACACACTGCGAGGTTGAGCGAGGAATTCAGGAAACGGGACCGTCGGATATTGGCGGCAATGGCCACTGAAGTTTCTGGGAAATCGATAGATGTTTTGAGAAATCTACTGAAACAGGACTTAGCAAAAGCAAAAAGTATCGAAAATCGTAAGCCAGTTCTCATCGCCGAGGGTAATCCAACAGAGGTGAACTCGAATGTCGCAGATTCTCGTTTGCGTGTTCGGACTACTCTAAAAGAGCTAGACGGAATTCAACGAGCACTGGATGTTGCTGAGCGTGCTCTCGGAGAGATCCCCGCCGACGAGCAACTTGCCGATGTACTCCTGACCATGAAGGCTAGGTCCCAAGCTGTTGCGGTTGCCGAACAGCACCTCGAGAGCATTACGGCGGCATTGGCCGATACATGCAATAGCCTCAATCACGTACAGGCTCGCTTGAACTCTCTGCGGGCGAGAATGAACACTGAATTCAAGGACCGGGCGATCGAAGCGAAGGGATTGGAAGCCGCCGCCCGAGCACGGCGAGCGCTTGTCCTTTTTAAAGAGCGGCTTCTCGCATCCAAGGCACAGTGGCTTTCTGGTGTGATCACTGCTGAATTCCGGAATCTTCTTCGTAAGCGAAAGCTCGTATCAAATGTAGTTGTTGATCCTGTCACCTACCAGGTAAAGATTGAGGATGGGAAAGGGCAGGAGCTTCCCATGGATCGTATGTCTGCTGGTGAGCGGCAGATGCTTGCAATCTCTGTTCTGAGTGCTCTTATCAAGGAGCGAAAGGGGCGTTTCCCGGTAGTCGTTGATACCCCCCTCGCTCGCCTCGATGGGCAGCATCGAACCTCGTTGATCAAGCGATTTTTCGCGACAGTGTCGCATCAGGTGCTTGTCTTGTCGACGGACGAGGAAGTTGAAGGTTCGGCATACGATGCGCTGCGTCCGCATATGAATAGGGAATATATCCTACATTTTGATGACGAGCTGGGTTGCACGAACGTTTTGCGACCTGAAATTCGATCGAATACGTTGGAGATCGCATGAGCGTGATTGAGCGAGTAAAGCTAACATCTGTTGCAAAAAATCAACTCATTGCACTTAAGCGAAAAACCGGAATTGAGCATAACAATGTGCTGTGTCGGCACGCATTGTGTCTTTCACTCGCGAACGCATCTGCCCCCCCCGAGGAAACTTTTAATTTCTCGGGGGGGCTTGAAATTGATTGGCGGACTTTTACCGGGGGCAATGAGGGTCTATATAGTAATTTGCTTATTGTGCGACTACTGCGAGACAAGATACAGCCTACGCCTAATTCGATTCGTCAGGCTCTTCTTCTTCATTTGCACCGTGGACTTTCCTACTTGGCAAGTCGGCGCGAGGAAGATCTGCTTATAGAACTCGCACGCGCGGTATCTAGCTGACATTTCAGTAAAAAAGACCCGCAAATTCGATGATTTGTTGCGGTGAGGTGCGGCGTGAGGTACCGCCGCCAACTGGGCACCCACGAGTGGGTGCACCAATTGAGTGGCGGTGTAATGTTATCGGCCAGGGCATGTGTTAATCAACTTGCCTGGTCCTCATCGGCACCTGCTTGCCCGGACTTGATAATTTTGAGATCTGTGTACCATGGTTGCTTGTAGCGCATATTTTGCTGAATATTTTTTAAAGTTTCGTCTATTTCGTCTCGCACCGATTTTGTGTCAGAGATTGAAATGGACCAATCAGCTAACCAAAATTGTTCATCCTGCAGGGCAAGTACACGCTTTACGGCTTTCGTAACATCATCTGAATTGGATAAATTGAAATCGTGGTCACTGAAACTGGCCATGAAATCAACCGTGTCGACGACGTATTTTGTCATCGAGAGCACACCAACCTTAGATAGTAATTTACTTGTCTTTGAAAACGCGCTGCTCCATGCTTCCTTAATCGTGGACCACATGGAAATAAAGAATTCATATTCTGAATCCTCGTCAACTAGTTGCCTAAGTTTCTTCGACTGAATATATGCAATAGAAGATTCGATGGCAGCTGGAACCACTATTTGGTTCTCTTCGGGAACGGCCGGCAGCGCAACAATTCCACGGAACGGACTCTCATCAGATTCATTCGCTGCACCGACATAACTAATATTTCTGCTTAAAGAAAGTCGTGCAGTCTTCAGTCGTCCTTCCAGTCCCTCATTTCCGTCACTATCGGTAAAATTCAGCGACAGAGCTCGAATGTGGTCGGGGGCGACTTTGGAAACCTTGTTATTTATGACAATGAATTGGAATGCCTTTTCCTCATTTGTCGAATCGAGAATCGCAACTACTGGAACTTCAGACTCCGGATTGAACTCATTCAATCCGTAGAGGCGATGCTGTCCATCAACTACAAATACGCCATCACGATTTTCTGGGTCGATCGTCAGCTTCTGAAAATCAGCTTGTCCATCCACTGGTGAGAGTGTATAGCTACCTGGTGTGAACGTGAGAACGATCGCAGTTGGAATAGTGTTTCGCTTATCATCGACGAGGAATTTTCGTATTGCTCGAACCTTGAAATTATTTCGAGCTCTTTGAATTCCCTCAGTATCTTCGGGAGACAAGCGTGGAATTGTGGTCCAAGAGATTACTTCTCCAACGGGCGCCCGGAAAACACAGAATCGAGGTGCTTCTTCCTCTTGGCGCTGCGAGAAAACGATGCATGGATAGTCCATATCGAATGCCTAGTAAAAGTTGAAATTGAAGAAGTCAACGGAGTCTTCAACGTCATGTTGCGTAATTTGTGACATATTGACTGGCCCAACTGCAAGTGCGGCTATCTTAACAGAGGTGCCATCGCGACACGCGTGGTCGTAAATATTCATAGTGTGCTTCGCAATCTTTTCACGTCTGGAAATCGACTTGAGCTCTTCCTCTGACGGCTGTGGCTTCAAGACAAAAGACGAAACATGACCGGTTTGCCACAAGAGCATATGACCTTTCGCTCGATTACATGCAGGGCAGGCTGGTAGCAAATTCTCCGCAATGCTATTTCCACCAAAACTCGCCGGCCACAGATGCTCAAACTCGGCCTTCGAATCGGGGTCCTCGGTCTTACGGAGAACTATTGCACCGCAAATATAACAATTAAGCTCCGTGCGTCCTGCACAGACTGCGTCTTTAACTGCATCCGAAATCTTCCTCTTTGAATCAGCTGCCGCAACCAGTGCCATACTCGCAATGCGTTGAATGGCGTCGGATTCACTTCGACGAGGAATTCCCAAGCTTGCCTGCATATATCGAATCATTTCAGGTTGATGTAAGTTGGGATCGTCGATGGATCTGATTCGCTCAGCCTTTTTGATCATCCTTGCGAGGATATTGAAGCAGCTAATTCCAATAAACAAATCTGAAAAATACTCGGAACGAGCGCCGAAGCTTAGCATCGGCAGAGACTGCAGTGAAATCATTGCATTGTTTCCATACAGCTCCCTCATAATCAACTGAAAAAGGCGCTCCCCGGAAGTCTCTGCGATGTGATCGAAATACTTCATTTTGTCGGATTCAAGGATGTGCAATTTATGATCCTAAAATGGCTCTGGCAAGCCATCGATCTGAATCATATCATCTGTCGCTTTTCGGATTTTTCCCTTCAGAAATTGCTTGAAGAAATAGAATCTCGTTAAATCAAGTAATGCTCTAGATCGTATCGCTTCAAAATCGGGCGCAACATCATGTACGCCTCGCCTCTATTCTTCGCCAATTTCGCAAACTCAGCGACACGGCGAAGTTCAGCCAAAAATAGGTTTCGCTCTAGAGTTGGGACACCCAAATCAAGATCGGGCAGCATCACAACGTAGTCATGAATCACTGCCTCCTCTTTGCCCGGGGCAGATCTGAGCAGACGTCCCCGCCGTTGGATGAATTGACGAGGATTCCGTCCACTAGCAAGTATGTGTGCGACTCGGCAGTCAGGAACATCGATCCCCTCATCCAGGCATCGAATTGCCACGAGGGCTTGGGTCTCTCCGATGCGAAAGCGTTCCAATTCGGTTTGGCGTGTGCGCGCACTTTGTCGTGATGTAAAGTGAGCAACGCGCCAACCCAAATTAAAGAGATTTTTCGAAATGATATCTGCTTGGCGCTCGATTCCATTATCATCGTTTCCCTCTACGGCGCCGTCGCCACAGAAGAAGAGATAAAACGGACTGGGGGAGGTGTCTGACAGGGCTTTCATTAAAGCATCGATTTTTCCTTCCGCATTGGCCAGTAATCGGGCACGCTGAAAGAGGAGCATCTCTATTGAGCTATCCCCACTGCGCTCGACGCTTGCTGCATCATCATTTGCCGCCATACGAGCCAATTTTTGAGATAGATCGACGTAGCGTTCAGCTTCTTCGTGCGTGAGCTCCACGAAATGCAGGTGATACCTGTACGGGCACAGGACTTTGTCCATCGCTTCAGCGAGAGTATATTCGTAAGCGATTTCGCCGTAGTAACTGGTGAGCCGAGATGTACGTTGTACGTCAAAATAATGTTCCGGAGTTGCAGAGAGTCCGAGCCTCATTTGGGCTTGGAGGGGCAAAGCCGACGAGACATTCTCCGCAGCATGGTTGTGACATTCGTCACCAACGAATAACAACGTTTTTCCGTCCACCCGCTCTAAAATTTCTTGAAATGCAGGTGTTGCCAATGTCCGATTGACCACCACGCAAGCGATGAAGGGAACAACGCCAGCTTTGAAAAGTTGCGCACGTTGGGTGATTTCGTCGTACCAAGACTCACGCGCCTCGTAACAACGGATAGGCTGTATCCCGAACCGCGTCAGCTCATCGACCCATTGATCCGCGAGTGCCTGATACGGAACTGCGATAACGAGAAATAATCGTTTGATTTGTTGAAATATGCGTACCGCACCATAAATTGCGGTGAAAGTTTTCCCCGATCCTGTCGCCATGGCAAGTATTCCGCGAAACTCCCGCGCCCGCCACGCATTAAGAGCCTTTAGTTGATGCTCTTGCATCTTGAATGGGCGTCCGTCGATGAATGCAGGTACCGATATTTCCGTACGAACTTTCGCCCCTTGTTGGCGCCGCTGCATTTCCAACCATAACGTCCGCTCCCCTTGTGACGTGGGCGGTTTGGAGCTTTTTGCGATCTCTATGAGCTTCGCTTTGGCCGCCTCAGGAAAATCGACGACGATTGTATCTCGGGTGGTGTTGTTCCAGAGGCGCTCAAAGCCATCAATATATGGCACAAAGTGATCACTCAGCTCGACTCGCCAGCTTGGAAAGACATTTATCGATTCAAAATTAAAATCTGGCAATAATGCATGCGCAGTCTCATTTGCTGAGCCCTGAAATACCACTTGATCGCCATTTGCATCCGTAAAAATGCCAATCTTCTCGTGATACATGCCGCGACGTTTCAGAGCCAACTTTATATCTAGCCAGCCATTGGCGACCATCCATGACAATGCGGTTAGTCGATAATGAGCTAGGCGATCCGCGGTCTGTTCTATTGTCGAGACAAATTCAAGTCCAAGTTTCTGGATCGAGGATCGCATTTCGTATCCCGTCGTCATTGCATTAAGGTCATCTTCAGAGATCTCCCCTCCGAAAATTAACCTCATCCGACCGCCATTTTCTAATAGCTTCGAGATGCCTTCTGCCGCGTATGAAAGCATCGCGGACGAAAAAAAACCTACGGCGCGATCATATCGAACAGACTGAGAGAGGGCAGGGACGTAAAAGTCCTCTAGCAAATTGTCACTCTCGGATCGATATACTCCTTTGAATTTGAGTAACTTTAGCATGGCTAGAAAGTCACGTCTTGAATGGCTTGCTCAATGTTAATGGTCGGATTTTTGATGAAGCCGTTGTCGGTAAATCCGTTGAGTAGGGCGTCAAGGCCGTATACGTCGGATGATGTTTTTGTGAACCATTCTGAAATGGTACGTAAGCCTGTTGCTGCGTATTCTTCAAAAATTCTGAGCATCTCGTCTTCGCGATCCGGTGCCAGGATTGTAGCGTCTCGACTTTCTGTTAACGCAACCAAATATATAATGTCAGAGGAAGGAGCGTGCGTTTCAAAGACCCGCCCGTCGAGATCATGCGTATCACTGGGAAGCGTCAGACGAGTTCCAATATGAACGCCGAGAACTGCACAGAAACAAAGCAGATCCCGTTGTGTGACGAATATCGGGCGATTCCCATATTGCTGCGATCTTTCTGTCAATAATCGAAAGATATCTTCATGTGCAGCCGCGCGTCGGATATTCCTCATTTAAAGCACCTCGCGAATCTCAGTCATGTTACGCTCGCTGTCGTAAAGAGTCGTCTTTACCAGCTCGCCACCGACCTCTAGCAAGTCATCTGCTTTTCCATCCTGGGAGCCGGAATTATGAGCGATCAGTACATATTCCTTGCCAACACGTCCTGCAATCGCCGAGCGGACATCCTGACTACCCTGTGATGTAGACACTAATAATACGACTTGTGGGGACATTTTGGGGACAAAACCAACGGTGTCTAGCCTGTACTTGTCATCAAGTTGCCCAAACGGAGAATCAAGCACGAGCGGAGCAACTGTAGCAGGAATGTAAGGCCCAGCATCCTTTAGTTGGCTACGGCTTTCTGCCAATTGAACAAGGGCTGCGATAAACGCGAGACTCATTAGTTGATTCTCGCCGCTGCTCTTTGGGGACGGTCGGCCATCCTCCATCAGTAATCGAATGTCGAATGTCTCGCTAATCTCAATTCGATAATGCCGGCGTGCCACGAGACGCAGTATCTCGTTCACTGCACTCTCTATTTGCTGTCTAGCGTCATGCTCGTAGGTTCGTTGGAGTTCGACTAACATTGCACCTGCGCGGTCAGCAACTTCCTTCCGAATCACCAATCGGCGTGCTTGCACGCTTTCCAGCGCGAGATCTGCGATCTTTCGATTGATTGCTGTCTTTTCATTCGTGTCGTGCTCGATATCACGCTGAATTCGGACTCGCTCCATTTTGGTATTTTCGAGATCGCGTGATACTTGCCGTCTTGCGAATTCCCTTTGCTGAAGCTCGGCGACGGGAAGATTTGCAAGTTTCGTCTCTATTTCGACTTTTTGCTGCTCAAACATTGATCGTCGCTCAAGCAAAGTGGCCAATTTTTCTTGATAGGACAACAGCAATGCCGGTGCATCTTCGCGTTGCTCCGTAAGCGCAATCACTCGAGAACGCGCTCGGACAACCCGCTCTAAAATCTCAACGTTCGCCGCATCTTTTAGCAGATTTTGGACGGATACCCATTCGGGTGTGCCTGGCAATAACGGTCGGTTACAAACGCAGTTTTCCGCGTGGAGGAGTCCTTTGACAAACTCTTCGTTATACGGACTCGGAATGCGGCCACGTAGGCTTTCTTCGTCGACAAAGTCGAGAGCACGGCTGGTGAGCGAGAGAGAGACAAGAGCGGTAGCTTTGCTACCGACCCATTTTTCGATGTTTGCCCGACATTCGCAAATTTGCGATTCACAACCCTCGAGCTGCCCAACTATCGCCCTACGTCCCGCCTCTAGCGTGGCAGATTCTTGCGCCGCAGCCAGTTTCTGCTCTATTTCGGTGAGCTGATGCTCCAGGGCAGAAATATTATTGGTTAGCTCCTCAACTCGCAGTTCGTTTTGAGCGATTCTTTTATCGATATCGAGTACCGAGTCTTCCAATTGTGTTATTTCAGCTTCGCCGGGGAGCTGAGCCAGTTCCTCACCGAATTTTCGTTCAATGTATTTTAGGTCGGCGATCGTCTCGATTACAAGTGAGGATCCCAAGACATTGCGAATTGCTTCTGATATTGCTTTCGAATTCGTTTGAGAGGCGTATGTCTCCGCTTGCTCGCCATCAAAGAAAAAATAACGAGCCATTTCCCGGGGGATGACGGAATTAATAAATGTGCTGGGATTGGGGAGTGCATCCGAAAAAGTGCCATTCGGATTTATTTTGACTATTGAGAAGCGCGATCTTCCGTTGCCGCGAGCAGTTGTGCAATCGCGCTTCGCAAGGTAAATAGCCCCCTCATGCTCGAATGTTACTTCGACAGTTGCAGTTTGGATTCCCTCTTTCTCGGCGACGTAGTTGAGAATTTGTTCTTTCTCTTCAAATTTTGAGGTCGTCTCTTCGAATAGCGTCCAAAGCACTGCATTGAGTAACGTAGTCTTTCCTACTCCATTTTCGGCGTGGACCAGTGTAACGTTCTTGTTACCCGGTGGCGCGACCTGAATGCTCTGGTCTCCATAGAATTGTCGAAAATTCTGGAGGCGTATTTTGTCTAGTCTCATTTCTGTGCGCCCTCCAAGTGCTCCGATACCATTCGATCAAGCAAGCGCTTCAACTCCTCTCGACGTGCCCGCTGAACTCCTGCTTGTTCATGGGCATATCGTTTTTCGAGTTGTAAAGCGCTTCCGAGGAATTTCTCGAGAAAATCAGGAGAAAGTGGCTGCATCTTGTTGACCCCTGTTTATCATGATTCATTTTTATCAACTATTTGAGGCTTAAGCGCGGATCTAATATGAAAGCGACGTTGGCCCCAACATTGCTCAAAGTCCTTTGTCCTAGGTCATGACCATTTTGACCATGGCGGTGATGCCATTTTATCGGGGCCCTCTCGTGCTTAGCAGGCAGGAAATCTGCGAATGCGAACGGCTGACCAGCCTTGTGCAGAGCCCTCAACTGGCTCCAGCCTGAACACGATACGGTCATGATCTTGCTGGGGCCCAAATACCTGCGAACGTGTCTCGTTGCTGCGTTCGGGCATCGTTGTTCGTCAACTACTGATGAAACGCCTCCGCCACCGAGTGCTCCCACACGCGTAGCTGTCACGGAGCTCGGTATCTCGACGCGCTTCGGCGTCGACTTGCTCCATCTGGGTCAAACTTCAACTTTTTGAACGATTCGCCAACAATTATTGGATGTTCGCCCCAAGTTGGCCAGTCGCACCAACTTTGTCGCCCAGTCGCAAAACTGTGGCGCCAGTCGCACATACTCTGGCGCCCTACGACTACAGTATGAGTTAAACGTCAATATTCCCCGCCCGCAACGCATTCGACTCGATAAACGCTCGCCGCGGCTCCACATCATCCCCCATGAGGGTAGTAAAGATCCCATCCGCAGCAATCGCATCCTCAATCTGCACACGCAGCAGACGCCGCACGGCCGGATCCATCGTCGTTTCCCACAGCTGCTCGGGGTTCATCTCGCCGAGGCCCTTATACCGCTGCTTCGAAACATTCCGCTCTGCATCCGCCAGCAGCCACTTCATCGCGCTCTTGAAGTCCGCAACAGCCATACTGCGCTCACCGCGCTTGATGACCGCACCTTCGCCGATGAGCCCCTTGAACGTATTCGCGGTGGTCACGAGCTGCTGATAATCCGCCGTGTGCTGGAATTCCTGATCGATGACCGAAACTCGCACGTTGCCGTGATGAGTACGTTCGACATGCAGTGACCGCTGCTCGCGCACCGGATCATACGAAGGCACCACACGCACTTCGTTCTTCAGCGCATCATCATGCAAAGCAGCATGAAGAGCCTTCGCCGAAGCCTCAGTCGAAGCCTCAGTGGAAAGATCGATCACCACCCCATCCATGACAGCTTCCAGCGCGGCCGGGTCATACAACCGGCTCAACCGTTCGATCACGCTCTGCGACAGCAGATACGACCGCGCCAACTCCCCAAGCGCATCGCCCGAAATCGCAGCAGCATTCTCACCCGGCACCAGCTCCGACCCTTGCAGCGCCAACCGCAGCATATGCGCGTTCAGCTCGACATCATCCTTCAGATACCGCTCGTCCTTGCCCGCCTTGATCTTGTAAAGCGGCGGCTGCGCGATATACACATACCCGCGCTCGATCATGTCCGGCATCTGGCGATACAGGAACGTGAGCAGCAGTGTCCGGATGTGCGCACCGTCCACGTCCGCGTCGGTCATGATGATGATGCGGTGATAGCGCAGCTTGTCGAGGTTGTAGTCTTCCTTGCCGATGCCGCACCCAAGCGCGGTCACGAGCGTGACGATCTGTTCCGACGACAGCAGCTTGTCGTAGCGCGCCTTCTCGACGTTCAGCACCTTGCCGCGCAGCGGCAGGATCGCCTGGAACTTGCGATCACGCCCTTGCTTGGCCGAGCCACCTGCCGAGTCACCCTCGACGATGTAGATTTCGCACTTAGCCGGGTCTTTCTCCTGGCAGTCCGCGAGCTTGCCCGGCAGACCAACGCCGTCGAGCACGCCCTTGCGGCGCGTCATCTCACGCGCCTTCCGCGCAGCATCCCGCGCACGCGCGGCTTCAACAATCTTCCCGCAGATGATCTTCGCGTCGATCGGCGTTTCGAGCAGGAACTCTTCCAGCGCCTTCGCCACGACTTCTTCAACCGGCGCGCGCACTTCCGACGAAACCAGCTTGTCCTTCGTCTGCGAGCTGAACTTCGGCTCCGGCACCTTCACGGACAGCACGCACGACAGCCCTTCGCGCATGTCGTCGCCGGTCGTCTCGACCTTCGCCTTCTTCGCGATTTCGTTGTCGGTGATGTACTTGTTGATGACGCGCGTCATCGCGGCCCGCAGGCCGGTCAGGTGCGTGCCGCCGTCGCGCTGCGGAATGTTGTTCGTGAAGCACAGCACGTTTTCGTTGTAGCTGTCGTTCCACTGCATCGCGACTTCGACGCCCACGCCGTCCTTCTCGCCGTTGGCGAAGAAAATCGTCGGGTGCAGGTTGGTCTTCGTCTTGTTGATGTACTCGACGAAGCCCTTCACACCGCCGGCGAACGCGAAATCGTCTTCCTTGCCCGAGCGCAGGTCCGTGAGACGAATCCGCACGCCGTTGTTCAGGAACGAAAGCTCACGCATCCGCTTCGCGAGGATGTCGTAGTGATACTCGACCGTGCCGAAAATGGTCGGATCGGCCATGAAGTGCACTTCGGTGCCGCGGTTCTCGGTGTCACCCGTCACGAGCATCGGCGACACTTCCACGCCGTCCACCGTCTCGAGCACGCGATCCTGCGCCACGCCACGGTGGAACTCCATGAAACGCTTCTTGCCGTCGCGGCGCACGGTGAGGCGCAGCCAGCTCGACAGCGCGTTCACGCACGACACGCCCACGCCGTGCAGGCCGCCCGACACCTTGTAGCTGTTCTGGTCGAACTTGCCGCCGGCGTGCAGCTCGGTCATCACGATTTCCGCAGCACTGCGCTTCGGCTCGTGCTTGTCGTTCATCTTCACGTCGGTCGGAATCCCGCGGCCGTTGTCGGTCACGGAAATCGAGTTGTCGGCGTGAATCGTCACGTGGATGTCGTTGCAGTACCCGGCCAACGCTTCGTCGATCGAGTTGTCGAGCACCTCGAACACGAGGTGGTGCAGACCGGTGCCGTCCGACGTGTCGCCGATGTACATCCCGGGGCGCTTGCGCACCGCTTCCAGACCTTCGAGGATCTGGATCGACGAGGCGCCGTAGCTGCTGTTATCGGGTTGCGAATTGTGCTGTTCACTCATGGATATCTTCCGGTTCTGCGAGGCCACTCAAGCGGCGGCGCGGTGCGTTTTCTTGCGAAAACGCCGGGCCGCTCCAGTTTTCCTGGCCCGTCCGAGGCGCCGTTAGGGCACCAAAGGGACGGGTTGTCGGTTCGCCATAAAAACGCCAAAGGGGCTTGCCGCCCCCTGGTGTGTGTCTTGATGTCGTGCGCGTCAGATGCGCATCGGCATCACGACATACTTGAACTCGTCGTTCTCGGGCACGGTAATCAGCGCGCTCGAGCTGGCATCGCCGAGGCTCACCTGGACGGTGTCGACCTTCAGGTTCGCGAGCACGTCGAGCAGATACGTGACGTTGAAGCCGATGTCGACGGTATCGCCCTGGTAGGCGATTTCCAGTTCTTCCTGCGCCTCTTCCTGATCGGCGTTGGTCGACATGATCTTCAGCTGGCCCGGCGCGATGATGCAGCGCACGCCCTTGAACTTGTCCGAGGTCAGGATGGCCGCGCGCTGCAGCGAACGCTGCAGTTCTTCACGGCCGATCTCGAACGTGTTCTTGTGCGCCTTCGGGATCACGCGCTGGAAGTCGGGGAACTTGCCCTCGACGAGTTTCGACACGAGCTCGACCTGGCCGAACGTGAACTTGGCCTGGGTTTGCGCGATGTCGATGGTGACGGTGTCGTCGATGTCTTCGAGCAGGCGCTGCAGCTCGAGAATCGTCTTGCGCGGCACGATGACTTCCTGGCGGCCGAACGTGCCGCCTTCGAGCTTCATCGACGAGAACGCGAGGCGGTGGCCGTCGGTGGCCACGGCCATCAGCTGGTCGCCGTCGACGACGAGCAGCATGCCGTTCAGATAGTAGCGGATGTCCTGCTGCGCCATCGCGAAGTGGACCATGCCGAGCAACTGGCGGAACGACTTCTGCGGGACGGTCAGGGTCGCGCCGAAATCCTTCGCCTGCGCGACGGTCGGGAACTCGTCGGCCGCCAGCGTCTGGAGTGCGAAACGGCTCTTGCCCGATTGAACGGTGAGGCGCTTGTCGGCGAGCGACAGCGTGACCTGGCCGTCAGGCATCGCGCGCAGGATGTCGAGCAGCTTGCGGGCGGCGACGGTGGTCGCGACCTGGTCGCCACCGACGCCGAAATCGGCGCGCGTGGTGATCTGCAGCTCCAGGTCGGTCGACAGGAACGAAACGTCCGGGCCGTTCTTGGTGATCAGCAGGTTGGCAAGGATCGGCAACGTATGGCGGCGTTCGACGATGCCGCTGACCGTTTGCAGCGGCCTGAGGAGGGTGTCTCGTTCGGTCTTGACCAGTTGCATAGAGTTCCTTCGTTGAGTAACGGCCTGCAGCGCAGCAGCCTCGCAGCGCCCCGCCGGCCGGGCTCTTGGCCCGCCACCACCGGGGCGGTCAAACCAGTATTGTGCCTCAAAACCGAACCGCCCCCCTTAAATTGGGGCGGAGGCCGAATTATCAAGCGCGCCGCGCGCTCAGCCCTTCAGCGTCTGTTCCAGCACGTGCAGCTCGTGGTTGAGCTGCGCGTCCTTGCTGCGTTCGTCGGCGATCTTGCGCACCGCGTGCAGCACGGTGGTGTGATCGCGCCCGCCGAACAGCTCGCCGATTTCCGGCAGGCTCTTCTGCGTGAGTTCCTTCGCGAGATACATCGCGATCTGCCGCGGCCGCGCGATGTTCGCGGGGCGCTTCTTCGAATACATGTCGGCGACCTTGATGTTGTAGAAGTCGGCGACGGTCTTCTGGATGTTCTCGACCGAAATCTGCCGGTTCTGCACGGTCAGCAGGTCCTTCAGCGCTTCCTTGGTCAGCTCGATCGAGATCTCGCGGCCGTGGAACTTCGAATACGCGAGGATCTTGCGCAGCGCGCCTTCAAGTTCGCGCACGTTCGAGCGCAGGTGCTTCGCGACGAAGAACGCGACGTCTTCCGACAGGTTCACGCCTTCCGACTGCGCCTTGCGCATCAGGATCGCGACGCGCATTTCCAGCTCGGGCGGCTCGATCGCGACGGTGAGGCCCGAATCGAAGCGCGAGATCAGGCGATCGTCGATGCCCGAGATTTCCTTCGGATACGTGTCGCTGGTGATGATCACCTGCGCCTTGTTCGCGACCAGCGCCTCGAACGCGTAGAAGAATTCCTCTTGCGTGCGCGACTTGCCGGAGAAGAATTGAATATCGTCGATCAGCAGCAGGTCGAGCGAGTGGTAGTAGCGCTTGAAGTCGTCGAACGCCTTGCGCTGGTACGCCTTCACCACGTCGGACACGTACTGTTCCGCATGGATGTAGCGGATCCGCGCGCCAGCTTTGTCGAGCAGCAGCTGGTTGCCGATCGCGTGGATCAGGTGGGTCTTGCCGAGGCCGACGCCGCCGTACAGGAACAGCGGGTTATACGAAATGCCCGGGTTGTCCGCGACCTGGATCGCGGCGGCGCGCGCGAGCTGGTTCGCCTTACCGGTCACGAAGTTGTCGAACGTGAGCACCGGGTTCAGCTTCGAGCGTTCGTACATCGAATCGGCTTCACCGCCGGCGGCGGGCGCGGCGCCCGAGCCCGGTCGCCACGTACGGCGGCCGGCGGCTGCTTCGTGCGCGGGCAGGCTCGGCAGGTCGATGTCGGCGTCGTCGGCGTTCAGGTGGTGCGCGGCGGCCGCCGATGGCGTCATCGGCACGTCGGCCGGCGCGGCAGCGGCATTCGCGGCGAGGTTGGCGGCGATCGCGGCGACCGTCGCGGCCGGGCCGCTCGGGGCCAGCGGCGCGCGCGGGGCAGCCGGTGCGGCGCCGGTCGCGGGCGGTGCACTGCGCATGCCTGCCTTGGGATCGAGGACGAATTGGACTTCGATCGGCGCATTCCAGAAATCACGGGCCAGATCGGAGATGCGGCCCGAAAACTGGCTCTTGACCCAGTCCAGCTTGAAACGGTTCGGCGCGGCGATGGACAGCGTGTTCGCCGACGCATCGAAGGCCACCGGGGCCAAGGGTTTGATCCACGTCACGTACTGCTGGGGCGTCAGCTCGCGCTCCAGCAGTGCGGAACAGTGTTGCCAGAAATCGTTCATCAAGTAACTGTCGTTTTTTGCGTGCACAGCGCGGCTCGCCGGCGCCCTTGTCGCGGTTGCGCAACAAGGCCCGAAGCGGTCGTGCGAGCGTGCCTCGGACGCCTGCGTCACAGTCGTGGAGGGGCAGGCGCGGGCCGAAGCGGCGTGCGGGATTCTTGGAGATAAGGCGAGATTCTACCGCCAAACGCGGCCACAGCGCGAGTTATCCACAGGCCGGGTTTGTGGGGCGCGGGGCCGGATCGCCCGGGGCTTGCACAGGCGATCGACTCCTAAAGTATTGACCGTCAACGGAAAAACGGTTTAAATAGCGGGTTCCGCGAAAACCAATCCTGTATTCCCGGCGATTGCGTTCGCCCGAATGCCTCCGGTTAAGGGCACGCGGTCCCCTGAATTTCGACATTCTCGAACAAGTGAGAACATCATGAAACGTACTTACCAACCGTCCGTGACGCGCCGCAAGCGCACCCATGGCTTCCGTGTCCGCATGAAGACGGCAGGTGGCCGCAAGGTCATCAACGCTCGCCGCGCGAAGGGCCGCAAGCGCCTGGCCATCTAAGGCAGGTTGCGCGCTGTGTCCGCCGTCCGCAGTCCTGCGGAAGGTGCCGTCGAGCCGGGTGCGAATCCGTCGCAGACGAAAGCCGCCTTCCCGAAAGCTGCGCGACTTCTGAAAACGGATGAATTTTCATCCGTTTTTCGTTTGCGCCCCTGGCGGCGCTCCGCGCACTTCGTGATCTACGGCAAGCCGACCGGTCAGCCCGCGCGTCTGGGGCTCGTCGTCGGCAAGAAGTATGCGCCGCGTGCAGTAACACGTAACCTCGTGAAGCGGCTGGCGCGCGATGCGTTTCGCCTGCGCCGGACCGAGTTCGCCGGTTACGACCTGCTGCTGCGGCAGCACACGCGCTTCGACAAGAAAGCGCTGCCGAGCGCGGCTTCCGCCCCGCTCGCGGCGATGTGCACGGCCGAGATCCGCGAACTGCTCGACAGGGCAGTCCGGGAAATCGCCCGCCGTGCGTCGAAGCCCGCGTCCGAGTGACGCATCCGTGCCCGGTGCGGCGTTCGCGCCTGCCCGGCCGGTTTTGACGCGGCGTCTTACGGCGCCGCCCAAGGTATGGAAACGGTATTGATCGCCTTGCTGCGCTTCTACAAGGTTGCCGTGAGCCCGATGCTCGGCAACCGTTGCCGTTTTTATCCTTCCTGTTCGGATTACGCGCGCGAGGCAATCCAGTATCATGGCGCCGCGCGCGGCACGTATCTCGCCGTCAGGCGCGTGTGCCGATGCCATCCGTTTTCCGCGGGCGGCATCGACCTCGTCCCGCCGCCCAACTCCGACACTCGCGCTAGCGGCGAAGCCGACGCGCGGTCCCATCGACTCTGAGACAACGCATGGATATCAAACGCACCGTCCTATGGGTGATCTTCTTCATGTCAGCTGTCATGCTGTACGACAACTGGCAGCGGTCCCATGGACGCCCGTCGATGTTCTTCCCGAGCGCCACGCAGACGACCCCCGCGGCCGCTGCCGGCGGCGCATCGGGCACGGGCGCGACGACGACCGCAGGTGAAGTGCCTGCTGCCGCAGCAGGCACCGCACCGTCGACCACCGCTCCGGCCGCCCAGGCGCAGCTCGTGAAGTTCTCGACCGACGTGTACGACGGCGAAATCGACACGCGCGGCGGCACGCTCGCGAAGCTGACGCTGAAGAAGCAGGGCGACGGCAAGCAGCCCGACCTGTACATCACGCTGTTCGACCACACGGCCGGCCACACGTATCTCGCACGCACGGGCCTGCTCGGCGGCGATTTCCCGAACCACAACGACGTCTACACGCAGCTGAACCCCGGCTCGACGTCGCTGACGGGTGACCAGAACGCGCTGAAGCTGTCGTTCGAGTCGCCGGTGAAGGGTGGCGTGAAGGTCGTGAAGACCTACACGTTCACGCGCGGCAGCTACGTGATCGGCGTCGATACCAAGATCGACAACGTCGGCACGGCGCCTGTCACGCCGACGGTCTACATGGAACTGGTGCGCGACAACACGGCCGTCGAAACGCCGATGTTCTCGCACACGTTCCTCGGGCCGGCGGTCTACACGGACGCGAAGCACTTCCAGAAGATCAATTTCAGCGACCTCGACAAGAACAAGGCCGACTTCGTGAACTCCGCCGACAACGGCTGGGTCGCGATGGTGCAGCACTACTTCGCGTCGGCCTGGATTCCGCAGCAGGGCGTGAAGCGCGATATCTACGCTGAAAAGATCGATCCGACGCTGTACCGCGTCGGCGTGAAGCAGCCGGTCGCCGCGATTGCGCCGGGCCAGTCGGCCGACGTGCAGGCACGCCTGTTCGCCGGTCCGGAAGAAGAGCGCATGCTCGAGGGCATCGCGCCGGGCCTGGAGCTCGTGAAGGATTACGGCTGGGTGACGATCATCGCGAAGCCGCTGTTCTGGCTGCTCGAGAAGATCCACGGCTTCGTCGGTAACTGGGGCTGGGCGATCGTGCTGCTGACGGTCCTGATCAAGGCCGTGTTCTTCCCGCTGTCGGCTGCGAGCTACAAGTCGATGGCGCGGATGAAAGAAATCACGCCGCGCATGCAGGCGCTGCGCGAACGCTTCAAGAGCGATCCGCAGAAGATGAATGCCGCGCTGATGGAGCTGTACAAGACCGAGAAGGTCAATCCGTTCGGCGGCTGCCTGCCGGTCGTGATCCAGATCCCGGTGTTCATCTCGCTGTACTGGGTGTTGCTCGCTTCGGTTGAAATGCGCGGCGCGCCGTGGATTCTGTGGATTCACGACCTGTCGCAGCGCGATCCGTTCTTCATCCTGCCGGTGCTGATGGCCGTGTCGATGTTCGTGCAGACGAGCCTGAACCCGACGCCGCCGGACCCCGTCCAGGCGAAGATGATGAAGTTCATGCCGATCGCATTCTCGGTGATGTTCTTCTTCTTCCCGGCCGGCCTGGTGCTGTACTACGTCGTGAACAACGTGCTGTCGATCGCGCAGCAGTACTACATCACGCGCAAGCTGGGCGGCGTCAAGAAGAAGCCTGCCTGACACCCGTTGCACGCGTGGGCGGCCAGCCGCCCGCGACGCACGCAAAAAAAGCCGCATGGTTCGTGACCATGCGGCTTTTTGTTTTTGGGGTTCCGGTGCGAGTTCAGCCCTTCTTCAATTCGCCCGAGTCGCCGTAGAACTGCTCGACCAGTTCCTGCACGAGGTAGCGATGATGCGGCGACAACGCTTCGATCTTCGACGCGAGTTCGATCGTCTCGGGCGTCGGCGGATAGCGCTCGTCGCGCGGCAGCGGTTGCGGCGTCGGGTGTTCGATCACGCTCGGCGACGGGCCGTAATGCAGCCAGTGGAGTTCGACGCGCAGCCATTCGGCAAGCGTTGCGAGTTTGTCCGACGTCGGAATCGTGCGGCCCGTCAGCCATTTATGCGCGGTCTGCGGCGAAACGGGTTGCGCTCCGCGGTGGCGCAGATTGAATCGGTTCGCCAGCTCAGTCGCACCAGTGACCTTCTCCGGGCTGCGCCGCAGGGCGAATTTCAGGCGTTCCGAGAACGCGGCTTTTTCTTCGGATGTCGGCATGGGGGAGATTGTGCAATTCCACCGTCACGTTTCAGACAACCATTCAAGATAAACATATCTCATTCAGACGAATCCCAATCTTGATCAGAGTAGGGGGCGGAATTGAGGGCCGCAGCGTGGGGCCGCTCCAGCAGGCATACTCGTCCGAAACGACGCCTGTGACATCACGCTGGACTGATACTTGGCTTATCCACGGCGGGATAAATTCGGGCGAGTCCGAATGCGGCGTGGCGACCGATGGTGTGTGAGCCGGCACGCTACAATGCCGGCGTTCCGATGCCCGAACTGTTGCGCGGGCGCACCATATTCACCGATCAACCGATTCATCCGATTCCCATGCTCGCTACCGATTCCGATCCGATCGTCGCCATTGCCACTGCTGCCGGCCGGGGTGGCATCGGCGTCGTCCGTGTATCGTTTGGGCGCGGCGGCGAGGCGGCCGCGTTGCCGCTGATCGACGCGTTGTGCGGGCAGAAGCTCGCACTGCGCCATGCGAGCTACGTGCCGTTCCTCGACGAGCACGGCGCGCCGCTCGACCGCGGGATCGCGCTGTATTTCCCGGCGCCGCATTCGTACACGGGCGAGCATGTGCTCGAGCTGCAGGGGCACGGCGGGCCGATCGTGATGCAGTTGCTGCTGCAGCGCTGCCTGGATGCGGGGCGCGGTTTCGGGCTGCGGCTCGCGGAGCCGGGCGAGTTCACGCGGCGTGCGTTCCTGAACGACAAGCTCGATCTCGCGCAGGCCGAGGCCGTTGCCGACCTGATCGAGGCGAGCACCGAAGCGGCGGCGCGTTCGGCCGGGCGTTCGCTCGACGGCGCGTTCTCGCGGCAGATCCATGCACTCGTCGACGACGTGATCACGCTGCGGATGCTGGTCGAGGCGACGCTCGATTTTCCGGAAGAGGAGATCGACTTCCTCGAGGCGGCCGACGCGCGCGGCAAGCTCGCGAAGATCCGCGCGCAGCTCGCGCACGTGCTCGGCGATGCGCGGCAGGGTGCGCTGCTGCGCGAAGGGCTGTCGGTCGTGCTCGCGGGACAGCCGAACGTCGGCAAGTCGTCGCTGCTGAACGCGCTGGCCGGCGCGGAGCTGGCGATCGTCACGCCGATCGCGGGGACGACGCGCGACAAGGTCGCGCAGACGATCCAGGTCGAAGGGATACCGCTGCACATCATCGACACGGCCGGACTGCGCGAGACCGAGGACGAGGTCGAGCGAATCGGCATTGCGCGCACGTGGAGCGAGATCGAGCGCGCGGATGTCGTGCTGCATCTGCTCGATTCGCGCAACGGGATGACGGCGGATGACGAGACGATCGCCGCGCGGTTTCCGGGCGGCGTGCCGGTGGTGCGTGTGCTGAACAAGACTGACCTGACCGGTGTGCCGGCGTGTGTCGAGCATCCGGCGGCGGAGGGCGACCTGACCGAGGTGCATCTGTCGGCGAAGCGCGGCGACGGGATCGACATGCTGCGCGCCGAACTGCTGCGGATTGCGGGGTGGCAGGCGGGGGCGGAAGGCGTGTATCTCGCGCGCGAGCGGCATCTGATCGCGCTGCGGGCCGCGCAGGAACATCTCGCGCAGGCGGCGGATCATGCGGAGCAACGCGCTCAGTCGCTCGATCTGTTTGCCGAGGAGCTGCGGCTCGCGCAGGAGCAGCTCAATTCGATTACCGGGGAGTTCACTTCGGATGATCTGCTGGGGGTGATTTTCAGCAGGTTTTGTATCGGAAAATAACCAGTCGCCCAAGGTTGTCCAGGGGCATCTGGATCACCCTCTCAAACCATTGAAAACACTAGGATTGACTGCCTAGCGTCGCCCAGGTTTGTCTATTGATATCCAGCCTTTGATGGTACACATTTAGGTGCGAAGGGACGTTGTGTCCCAATCGATGTGTACCAACCACGCCGAAAACCGTTGTCCCACTGAATGACACTCGCATCAAGGCGCTCAAGCCGAAGGCGGCGCGCTACTGTATTTCGGACGGTGGCGGCCTCGTGCTGGAGGTCATGACGTCGGGTTCGAAGGTCCGGCGCTACCGGTACACACTGCACGACGAACGGCAGCCGATGGTGACGATCGGCGACTATCCCGCAGTCACGTTGCAGGATGTCGATGCCATTGCAATACTCTATGTCGTTTCTTGCTAAAACCATCGTCGGGATAGAAGCGCTTTGGCCAGATACACGTCTGGAAATGAGCAGTGACCTAAAAGACGCTATGGACGGCTGGCTTCTACTTGCCGAACGAGGCGTCATGGATATTGATCAAGAGGTATCAACGTTGTCGTAGAGCGTGCTACTGCCCCGCGAGAGTCGGCCAGTGTGATTCGCGAACACATAAGATCAACAGGAGAGCCTCTCGAAAATGGTTACTTTCAACCGAAACGGATCTTGGGTTCGGCTCTGGCTCGTGGCTTCCATTGCGCTGATATTGGCTGCTTGCGGCGGGGATATCAGTTCAGAAGGTGCCGGCGGTGGAGGTGGTGGAAGTGGCGGCGGAACGCAGCCTCCTCCACCGCTGCTCACGCTCGGAAGTGGCGGGAAGATGCTGGCTGCTGATGGCAATAGCCTGCTCTACGTCGCGGCGGACGGCTCGGCCCGCATGAGGAATTTCGGCAGTCAGACCGAAGTCGTCCTGAATGGCTTTGCGTCTTTGCAGAACGCCGGAGATTGGCAGCTTAGCGGTGGCTACGCTTACGTCTCCGCGGTTGATGCCGACTGCCCTCAGCCTTTGCCCTTTCATTGCATTTACCAGTGGGACGCGAAAGGCGTGAAGACGAACATGTCGATACTCGCTGGGACAGCCGGTCAATCCGATGACCTGGCGCCATCCGCGCATGACGGGTACCTGCTTTGGAACAGTTATGGGAGCGGTGCCCTTTATAACCAGTCGACAAAGACATTCATACGTCTTCCGCCTGGGGAGAGTGCTGTCGTCAACAGTTTCACTGTTTCGAATGGGATCGTGACTTACTACTATTGGCACCAGTTGCCCGAGGCCTTTTTCCCACAGCAGGTATACATGTGGTCATCTCAGACGCAGACGTCGACAGCGTTGTGGCAAATGTTCCCAGGTGGATCCGTTCAAACGGATGGACAGACCCTCGCTTGGCTTGGTGGTATCTATGCTCAGGGTGGGACGCACATCCAAAATTTGTTTTGGCAGGCTGCAACGGGCGGCCCCGTTTCGATTTCGCCTGATGAGGTCGGCGGAGGCGCCTACTTTCTTTTGTCAGAAGGGGTGCTCGCTTGGGTGGAAACACAGCAGACATTCTCTCGCCTCGATCTTCGGGCAGTGGTGGTGTCGACCGGGAAGATCAACACGCTGTCGACTGACATGACTGCTCGACTGCTCGGCAATGCAGCCGGAAATGTGATCTACCAAGAATCGGCGGCGAACAAGGTGTATCGCTGGCAGGCCTCGACGGGTGTAGTGACCCAACTGCTCGATTCAGTGCCAAACCAACTGATCCAGTCCGGGACGTACGTGTACTACACGCAGGGAAGCAACAACGACGTTTATCAGATTCGGTTGCAGTGAGGATCGGTGGCAAAGGTCGATGTGCCGATCATCGGGGCACGGGACAGGGCTTCCTCGCCGGCCTCACATCGTGCCGTTCGTGGGCGTGTGCCGGGAGGCATGGTGAAAGCTCTATTTGGCCGGACGGGCGCCGCAACCGATTCAACTATCCCCGCGGTGCACGGTGTGGAAGAACACGGAGATTCATCGCTATCTCTCCGATCCATTGCGATATCGAGACGGGTAATTCTAATTGTGGCGCACGTGAGGCAGCGTCACTCAAGTTAGATCGTTGGTGACCGATATGACGTGTCAAGGAGGTGTGACTGTATGGACATGGTAGAACTTGGTAATTCATTCGGCATCGCTTCGCTCATTGGTGCCATCGCTGTACTCTTTGGGGTGAAGGGGGTCAAGCCATATAGTTTCACGACCTTCCTGGTAGGCGCTGGGTTGGTCATAGTTGCGGCAAAAACAGCGGCAACGTTTTCGAACCTGGAAGTGCTTGCGAAGGCTCTCCACTTACAGCATCGGTTGAGCGACAAGGCGCTGGAGGAGAGTCTCCGTGTCAATAGTTTATGGGTGCTCATATACCCGGCGCTTGTCGGAGCGATGGGCGTAAACCTCTTGACCGCATGGTTTCAGTCGAGCAAGCCAAAGACGGATAAGGATTCGATCGAGGCGACTGTTCTGAGGCTGGTTGCGGAGCAACGCACCGCGAATGTCGACAGTAATGTTCAAAGCGATCAAGGATCGTCTGGACCCATGCGACGAGTGCGGAAAAATGAGAGAGCGACGCTTGTGCGGAGGCGCTGAGAGCCTTGCTGAGAAGCGGCCTTTGTATTCCGCGTCACGTTACTGGGATCGTTTGCCCCGACCTTCGGCTACTTGTTGGCTTAGCACGAAGAAGGAAAACAGACGTGGCGGACGAGAGGGCCGTAGCCGATGCGACTATATCGATCAGTCAAACGCCCGGACAGGAAGACCGGTGAGCACATCAAAGGGGCACTATGAGGCGGCTGCTGAGTGACGTGTACGAAGCGTGGTTGAATCTATCGTTGAAGGCGAAGGCCGCCATCGTTATGGGAATCGTAGGATTGGTTCTTGGCGTACCCACAAGTGAAAGAGCGATGATTTGGCTTGGGTTCAGGCAGAGCATGCAGTTGCAACACTGCGCGGACGATGTGACGAAGCCAATTTTGAGCGCTGCGACGAGTCTTGACGCGGAGGCCGTAGGGCGGGCTTTCAATACAGACCAGATGCGCGATATACAGAAATGCGCAAGCGAGGCCATCCAGAAACCGAAAGGCAGCGTCAGCTTTCTGATCGACGAATACCGCCGCCAAACAACGCCATGACAAAAATTACAACAGATCAGATCAAGGCTGCGTGCGAGGTAGCGAGCGCCGTTTTTGACGGCGATGTATCGACGCCTGAGGGGGCGCAAAGGCTCAACGAGAATCATGGACTGAACCTTGGAAGCGCCCGGGACTTTATCGAAAACTACCGACGCCTGATGGAGGGTAGAGAGTTTCAGCGAACCCTCAGCCTCGAGGCGATGGATTACTTTCTGCACCGAATCGAGGTGGACCGAGGTGCAGCGGCCGTAGATAACGCGATCGCTGCTGCATATGCGCATCTGGACTACTACGCTGGACTAGAGAGGGGAGGCCCGCAACCATCACTGCGTAAACTCATCGATAAATGGGCGGAAAAGCGGGCGGCACATTGTGATCTCGGTGCAATGCAGGCACAGTTTTCGGCTGCGGTGGAGCGGGCGCTGGGTGACTCACCAGCTTTGCGAAGGGCTCGGCTTGGAGAAGCCCCCAGATTGCCCCAGAAGACTCGGGTTGTCACCGAGGCCTATATTCGGAATCCCGATGTGGTTGCCGAGGTATTGATCCGAGCCAAGGGGGCTTGCGAGCGATGCGCGAAGCCGGCGCCTTTCATACGACGCAGCGATTGCACACCCTACCTAGAGGTGCATCACCATGTGCAACTGTCTGCGGGCGGGGAGGATGTGGTCGAGAACGCGATCGCTCTCTGTCCCAACTGCCATCGAGAGTTGCACTATGGCAAATTGGATTGAGTGCGAGATGTGCAAACAGGTTTGGGGTGCGCACATGGAACCGAGGTCTGGTGAGGTGGCCGAATGACGAATTGGGCCGAGGTGGACGCCGCTTTGCAAGAGGCAAAGGAAGTTGCGTCTCGGTTGAAGGCGTCGTTGCCCTCATCAGTCGACGCGGCGCAACAGGGCATCATGTTCAAGTCGTTGTTTTACGCCTTGGTAGTCCGAGAGGCGTTGTTGCATCGAATCGTGGCGCTTGCGGATGATGCTTTTGCGCTTCACCACGCGTCACGTTCGCTAAGTGCCGCCATCATCGCACGTTCGATGTTAGAGACGATGTCGATACTCGGGTACCTCCGAGGAGTCTTTGAGAAATTTGAAGTTACCGGAGACGAGAAGGTCCTGTTCGACCGGATAGCAAAGGCGGTTGTGGGCGCCAGAAACATGCAGGACGAGGCGCCCACCGCAGTTCATGTTTTGAAGGCGATCGAGGAGACGGAGCAGCGCATCGGTGTTCCAGGATTGATGGCGGTTTACGAGTCTCTTTGTGAGTTTACACATCCGAACTGGAGTGGGGTGCTAGGCTCTTTCGGCGAGCATGAACATGCGCATCGCGTGGTGTTCGGAACGCCCCCGAGAGCTATTCCTCCGGTGGAGGTGCATCTCGCAATTATCCTGACTACGTTCGAGCAGTTCTATACATGGCTCGGCGAGGCAATCTTCACGGCGAACGCAAGGCTTGAACAGAATCGTCAACGCGAAGGATCGTCTTCCTCGACGAGTTCGCGAAGTTTTTCGCAGAAGTCTCCGTAACGCATAGCGATGCAGCGCTTCCCTGTTGGAAAGCGCCGTAGACTGCGACGGTCCTCGGAGATGAACCAATCAGCGGCCGTAGCCGCAACATCAACGATAAAGGCATCTGCTTCGCTATTGGATGTGCCGCGGTGAGCGTCATAGACTTCGCCAGAGCCCAAGCAATCACCGGCGCGCATGATGCCGGCCCGCGCGACGGCGTGGCCAATGATTTCGACTGGGAATTGATCCGGGAAGCCAGCCTCGCGCTGGTGTAGCTCTTCAGCAACTTGGCGCGGCATCAGAATCGCGACAGCTTGCTGTTCTATTAGGTTGAGCAACAGCTCGACTCTCTCTGCATCCTGCTCGAGACGATCATAGATGTTTGAGTCAAGGATGATCTGGATCATTGGAGTTTGTTTGGCTAGGGAGCTGGGACGAGGGCGCGAGAAGGGTGGACAGTCTTCGAGCCGTCTCGGAGGGGGCGTCGATAGCGCCGGAGATTTCAGGCCAGGTATAGACGTGCCGCCCTGTTGCCCGAGCTCGTTTGAAATGACTGTCGTTCAAATTGTTGGTGATTACGACGGCACCTTCCGATAGCGCGACCAAGAACGCGTCCGTGCGGTTCTTCGGGATCGCTTTGCCGGGCCGCTCGGTCACTTTGACTGACTGCAGCGTCTGGGTCGCGCCTTCATCCGCCCAGTAGCCATGGTCGAACCCAGAATAGCCGTTACTCGAGCCGTCCGGGCCCGCAAAGCCGAAGACGCCGCGCTCGGGTGCGACCGCCAGGAGGTGCCGGCAAAGATCCTTCTCGGCCGCTGTTGCGTTGTTGCTCTGGATGCCCTGCTGGTACTCGATGGCAAGGTCTGGCGTCACCGCTAGAGTGAACTCGCTATCCACCAGCGCGGCGACAGGGTCGACGCCAGCTCGAGCCAGATCGGCCAAGGTGTTGTTGTCGAAGTAGACGTTCATGGCACAACTCATTAAGGGCGACAGGTCAAATGGTAGGACACGTTTCCCCTCGTGACAGCGTGATCTCTGGGTGTAAGGACTACGAGAGCTTCCAAGGTTCGCCTTCGTGGACGGTGCGTTGTGACAGGCGCTATTTTTCCTTTTGAAATTAAGAGTTTAGAGCTAAACTCCGAACATGCCGAAAAACGACCAACGTCCAATTCTTGAGTCTTTTACAGCTGCGCAGGCCGCTCGGCTCGGCGGGTTGTCGCTGGACATGGTCAACTACTTGTCGCGATATGGGATCGTTGTTGCAAGCGGCAATCACCGTCGCGGGCGAGGTTGCCAGAGAAAGTACCTATATGTCGACGTGTTGCTCCTCAAAATCGTGAGCAGTCTGCTGGAGAGAGGTGTCTCGGTCCTTCGCTTGAGGCGAGCAATGGCCGCGATTTTGAGACGGCGCGACAAGGGCGATATCTTGTCGGCACGCTACTTGGTGACGGATGGACGTGCGATGTACTTTCGCGATGGTGATGTACTAGAGGTCCTAGAGTCTGGGCAACTAGCCTTCGCCTTCGTCATGGATCTGTCAGGGGCACGCAAGGAGTTGGATCGTGAGATTCGCCGCGAGTCCCGCGTCGCATGAAAATCGTGACAGCTGCGTCCGGTGCTATGATGCGCCGCTCAACCGAGATGATGTGAACTACGTGAACGACATTCGCGTCCGTGTGACCCCTGAATTGGTTCGGGCCCGCTTTGGGCAGGATGCCGAACGTTATCTCGCCAATAAGGGGCGTGGCGGCGAAAATAACTTCAAAGGCGGCCGATACGAGCAATTTTTTGCGGCGCATCGCATTGCTCAATTGGCTGTTGCTTTTGTTAGCGACGGCGCAGATGCTTTGGTTGAGGCCCAAGCATATGGATTTGTCGACGACCTCGTCGTGACGACATCTGGCGACGGAGCATATAGCGCCTATCAGCTTAAGAATTCTGGCAACGTCAGTTGGACGGCTGGGGAACATCCAATCGCTGACGACTTCAGAAATCAGTACTCGATCACTCGAGATTTCGGTTACGCAAGCATCAGGCTGAAGCTGGTGTGTTCAGACGAGGCCTGTTGCGGGAGGCTGGAGCGCGACGTGCCGGCCGACATCAGCGAGTATTCGGCTGCTGAGCACTTTCCGTATGCAGCGGCCACCCACGAAATTTTGATGAGCAACGCTCGGCTTAGAGATGATTTTGCGAGCTTGCACATCAACGAGCGTGGAGGGGCACTCGAGAGTGATGAGGTCGCGAGCTTGCTTATTGGGGCTTGGGCAAGCTTGCCACCTGAAGCCAAAGTAAGCGACGTCTACGCAAAGGTCCGGCGACTCTCTCCAACGATCATTCGACCAGCACGTTCGGATGCTGATGCGCTGGCGATGTTGCTCCCCGCATGTAAGGCAATACTTGACGCTGTGCAGCACTTTTCATACAACATTCGTCGAGGTGTGTTTCGATGGAGCGAAGAATTCGGACTGTCCGGGCAATTGTCATACGATTGCTTTGACGACCGTTTCCGAGCGTTTCAGGACCGGATTTTGGACGCGCATCCCGCGACCCTTGACGACTTGCTGGAGTTGTTGCGATGAAAGCATACGGTCGCACTACCACTGACTACTCCTCGCACAATACGGACACGCTCCTGGCGGCGCTTGCTAGTGAGCGGACGGACGTCGAGCACTACCGTGAGACCATGAAATCACTCGGTGGTGAACTGGCGCGCGCGATTGTGCCGAAGGTTAAGGGGCCGGATGCTGGCTCCACGATTTGTATCGCTTGCACCGTAGAGGATGCTGACTATTTGGCGCAAGGTCTGATAGATGGGCTCGTCGCACGTGGAGTCGGCGCGGATAAATTGCGCCTCTTCTGTTTCTGGAATGAGCGACTGACGCGTTTCGACGATGAGCAATCGGGATCGTTCGATATCGCTCCCATTGTGAAGCAGTACGAGGAGCCGGTTGATCTTGGCAAGGCGGTATTGGTCGTCATTAAGTCGATCATCTCAGGTGCTTGCGTGGTCAAGACCAACTTATCGCGGTTGATCGATAGGGCAGAACCCGAAAAGATCTTTGTAGCCGCTCCAGTTATGCACGTAGAGGCGAAGAAGCGTCTGGAAGAACAATTCCCTCCCAGTGTTTCTGAGCGCTTTGATTTCGTAACGTTTGCGATTGACCGCGTACGAAGCGCAGATGGGCACACGGTGGTTCCGGGCATCGGCGGTTCGGTATACGAGCGATTGGGCTTTGAAGATCGACTTGGTGCATTGCCATCTTTGGTTCTGTCCCGCCGCAAGGAGCGTCAGCGCGCAGCCTAGCGATTGGAGCACAGACGTTTTAAGGTACACACTACGGTACACAAAGGCCTCGCCTATTTGGCGGGGCCTTGTTGTATATGGCCAAACAGGAAGTTGCTAGGTTCTGTATCGGAAGCCGTTGCCCGATGCCGTACATCGACGGCAAGCGGCCATACGGGGATCGCACTTACTACCCGTTCGACATGGCCGAACTGTTGGGTGAGCCATACAAGCGGGACGCTCGCGGCGATCTGGTCAAGGACGGGAGAAAGGACGCGCGCCTGGAGCGGCTTCACGGCGAAACGCTCGCCGCGCTACAGGTATTCCTGATGCATGCCGATCTGACCGGGCGCGCCTGATCGGGTTTCGGTCCGGTGCGTCGATCGCGTTGCGAACAACAGGGCGATCGACGGATTCGAACCCTTCACGACGACAACGACGCTTCGCGCCTTTACGCGATCGAAGCGCCGACATCTTCACCTGCCTCAATCCCAATGCCGGTGATGGTAATACCCGCCACCACCGTAATATCCGCCGCCGTCAGGCACCACGATACAGCCGCTCAGCAACACGGCGACGCCGGCAATCAGCAAAAGAGTCTTCTTCATGGCACTCACCTGCTCGGGTTCGATATGAAACCCAGCATAGCGAGCGCTTCCAACACCGGCTGTAAGCGATCGTTTCCCTGTTACGCAATCCGTAACGGCGGATTATTCCGGTCACAATGACCGTAACAAATAGCCAAACAGCAGACGTTTTCAGGTGGCGACGACCCGGTTTCGCCCCGTATCCTTCGCGCGATACAGCGCGGCGTCGGCGGCTTCGATCAATGCATCGGGCGTCGACAGATCGTCGGTCGACACAGTCGCGCAACCGACGCTGACACTCACGCGTCCGGCCGGCGAGTCGGGCATCTCGAGGTCGAGCCGCAACACGGCTTCGCGCGCTTCGTCGGCCACCACTCGCGCACCGCGCGCACCCGTGTTCGGCAACACGATCGCGAACTCCTCGCCACCGTAACGCGCGACGATATCCGCCGGCCGCCGCACCGCGCCGGCAAGCGCATTCGCAACCGCGATCAGGCACGCGTCGCCTTTCACGTGACCGAACGTGTCGTTGTAGGCCTTGAAGTGATCGACGTCGACCATCAGCAGCGACAGCGGTTCGCCCTGCCGCCGCGCCTGCAGGAACAGCATGTGGAAATGGTCGTTGAAGTGGCTGCGATTGAATGCACCGGTCAGCCCGTCGCGCGCGGATGAACGGATCAGCGTCGCGTGCGCCTCGAACAGCTGCTGATACAGCATCGTCACTTCCCACGCGAGCACGCACACGAGCACGCCGGGCGTGAACATGCTGAACACGCGCGCGACGTACCAGCCGACCGTGAAGCGGTTCGTCGTCAGAAGGTTCAGCGTCGTGTCGGTGAGGCACGCGAGCACCGCGATCGCGAGCCACAGGTCGAGCGTCGTGCGCAGCCGGCCCGTGACGAGCACCGCGACGAGCGCGAGCGCATTGAGGATCCACACGACGAGCGCGATGCCGTTGAAGGGCAGCACGGCCGCATTGCCGGGCGGATGGAACGCGGGCGGCAGCGACACGTTCAGCGCGAGCGCGCACAGGAGCGCGGCCGCGACGGCCGGCCCGCCGACGAGCGCGACCGTCCAGCGGCGCGTCTCTTTCTCGCCGACCGGCGCGCGCGTCAACCGCTCGCGGGCGAACAGCGCGGCCATCACGAAGCACGGGAAGCCGGCATGCCAGAAGACCCACATCCACGCGGCGCTCTGCGGGCGCGCGCCGAGCAGGCCATGCGGCGCGAACACGCCGGGAAAGGTGAGCAGCTGCAGCGCGACGGCGAGGGCGGTGAACGCATAGGCGCCGCCGAGCGCGCCGAGCACGGGCTGGCGCGTCACGGTGAACTGCGCGCCGAGGAAGAACGCGGCGATGCTCGCGGTCGTGAACACGGTGAGCGCACACATCGGCATGAACGGCTCGACGGCCGGCAACGTGACGTTCGCGTGCGGCGCGGCAATCCCGAGCGCAAGCAGGATGACGAGCGCCGTCAGCGCACCGAACCAGAGCTGACGTCGCGTCGTATGCTGGATCAGGATGCCTTCCATGGAGTCCCCCGGACACGCGTGCTCAAACACCCGTTCTTGCGCCGGGCGGCACGCCTCCCGATCGCGGCGCGACCGGTGCGGCCCGATCCTATCGCGTTATTGGCGTCCGCTCAAATGCCGAGCCCCGGGCCGAAGTTGCCGGCGACCCACTGCGTGACGGCATTGACGTCCGCATAGTCCTGTTCGGGCAGGCCGTCGAGCATCGACAGCACGTCGTTGCTGGCGCCGGCGTCGCGTGCGGCGTCGACGATTGCATCCTTGTTCGCCGGGTAGCGGACGGCCGCCAGCACGTCGGCGATCTGCAGGTCGATCGTTTCGTGAGGGATATCGTGAGCAGGGGCAGCGGGCTTGTCGTTCACGTCGGCGTCTCGCGGGTTGGGCGGGAATCGGATCGAAGCGGAAAGGCGGCGCGCCGCGCGTTACCGGGCCCGGGATGGCTCGGCCGGCGCAGGCTGCGGATCGATGATGAGCCGGTTCAATGACCGCGTCGCACGCGGCGCCACGGATGCTTCCAGTCGATATGCGGGGCGTTTTCGTCGCGCGGATGCTGGCGCCGATGTTCCTGCCACAGTTCGTCGGAAAACAGCGCCGCGACGATGACGAGCGGCAGCACGAGGAATGTTCCGAGTATGACTTGCTCGATCACGATAGCCTCCTTGCGGTGGCAGGAACCCTTGCTCCCATTCTAGGCTCTGAACCTCGCCCGCGTTCATTTTCTTACAGTGCGAAACGGGCCCGGACGCGGCCGCGCCGCACGGGCGTTTCGCACGAGCGCCGGCATCAAAAAGGACATGAACATGCAACTCCAGAACGATACCAACACGCTCGCGCTGCGACCGCTGGAGCGCCAGGACCTGCGCTTCGTCCACGAGCTGAACAACGACGCGAAGATCATGCGCTACTGGTTCGAGGAGCCGTACGAAACCTTCTCGGAACTGTCACAACTGTACGACCGCCACGTGCACGACCAGCGCGAACGCCGGTTCGTCGCGGTCGATTCGCAAGGCGAACTGGTCGGCCTCGTCGAGCTGATCGAGCTCGACTACATCCATCGCCGCGGCGAGTTCCAGATCATCATCGCGCCGCAATGCCAGGGGCGCGGCTATGCGGGCCAGGCGACGCGCCTCGCGATCGAGTACGCATTCAAGGTGCTGAACATGCGCAAGCTGTACCTGATCGTCGATACGTCGAATGCGGCGGCGATTCACGTGTACGAGAAATGCGGATTCCAGCACGAGGCCGAATTGAAGGAAGAATTTTTCGGAAACGGCGCGTATCACAACGCTTATCGCATGTGCATTTTCCAGCGCGATTATTTCGAGCGTCAGCAATCCAGCCCGAATAAGGCAGGGTAAACGCGCTGGCGAAAGGCACTTGCGGCGGGGCTTCCACGGGCACCGAATACATTCGGGGAACTACGGATAAATACGGATTCGCTTATACCTGGCATTTTTCTTGTATCAGGTATTTGCGATTCCGCGCTGCGGTAAAGTTGAATCGTTTCGAATGACTTTATGTGCGGCGCATCAAAATGATCCGGATGACGAAATGGATTATCCAAACCGTTCAATCGTCACAATGTAACTTGGATGAAAGCCTTGTCGGACAACGCTTTCCGCCCGGCATGACGGGCCTGTCCGACACGCAACAGGTTTTGCCCGCCGCGCGCGCCGCGCAAAAAACGGGCTGCGCACGGGGTGCGACAATCCGCCGCTATTGCGGTCGCACAACAAATGTGCTTGCTATCGTTTACCGGTCTTCTAAAGTGAAAAACGCGGGTTCACGATCATCTTTAAACGCATAGCTAACCCAAGCCTGGTGCCCGCAGCCTGGAGACAGAACATGATGAAGCGTACCGGTATCCTTTTTGCCCTCGTCGGCGCATTTTGCGCGGTGTCGATTGCCCAGGCCGGCGGCGATTCGGCCGTCAAGCCGACGCAGGAAATCCAGCTGACGAAGAATGCCTGGGGCTGCCTGTCGAAAGACAATCTGGATTCCGTACTGAGTCACGAGCGTGACGGCAAGTCGCAGGCGAAGCAGCAATACTTCGACGACTACCGCTGCTTGTCGGTGCCGGAAGGCCAGCGCTTCCGCGTGGTGTCGGTCGATCAGGGCGACGTGCAGTTCGTCAGCGCCGACAACAGCGACCAGCAAGGTCTCTGGACCGATTCGCGCTTCGTGAAGCAGTAACCGATCGATCCCCGCGCAGTCGCACGACGCGCGAGCGCACCGGCCCGATGTGCCGGCGGCGCGAACCGAACACGGCCCGGCTGATGTCGGGCCGTTGTGCTGTGGGGCGCGCATGACACGCGCCGGACGGCGCGCATTCGGTATCATCACGGCCCGACCGAACCGAATGCCCGCCCGGGCCGACTCCGCATGGCGCTGAAATCCACGATCTACAAAGCCGAACTCCAAATCGCCGACATGGATCGGCATTACTACGCCGATCACGCGTTGACGGTGGCGCGCCATCCGTCGGAAACCGACGACCGGATGATGGTGCGCATCGTCGCGTTCGCGCTGTTCGCGCACGAGCGGCTCGAATTCTGCAAGGGACTGTCGGACGTCGACGAGCCCGATCTGTGGCAGAAGGACCTGACGGGTGCGATCGACGTGTGGATCGAGGCCGGCCAGCCCGACGAACGGCGCATCTCGAAGGCGGCCGGCCGCGCCGGGCAGGTCACGGTGATCGCGTACGGCGGCAAGACGTCGGATATCTGGTGGCAGGGCGTGCGCAGCAAGGTCGAGCGGCTGCGCAACGTGCAGGTGCTGTCGCTCGCCGACGGCGTCGCGACCGCACTCGGGCGGCTCGCGGAGCGCACGATGCGCCTGCAGTGCACGGTGCAGGATGGCGCGGCGTGGATCTCGAGCGCGGACCACGATCCGGTCGCAGTCGAATGGACCGTGCTGAAGGCGCGCGCGGACGCGTAACGGCCCGCGTGCCGACCTCGTTCAGCCGATCGCGGCCGGTGGCCCCTTGAATTCGACCATGTTGCCTTCCGGGTCGAACAGGTAGATCGACGGCCCGTAGCCGCCGGCGCCGTAGCGTTCGGCCGGGGCGCCCGGCCGCGCGCCATGCGTGGCGAAATGGGCGATCAATGCGTCGGGATCGAACGGCTCGACGCGCAGGCACAGGTGATCGAGATTGCGCCCCGTGCCGGGCGGCCCGCTGTCGGCGCGGTCGATCGGGCCGCCGACTGTCAGCAGGTCGATCAGCGCATCGCCGGCGCGCAACTGCACGAGGCCGAGATCGGGCTGCTCCTTCTCCACATGGCAGCCGACGGCGTCGCAGTAAAAGCGCGTCATCGCCGCCATGTCGGTCACGCGCAGCACGATGTGATCGATTCCGCGGATGGTGGGCTTCATGAACGGATGCTCCTTCGCTGTCGACGAGCATCGAGTGTAGACGCATCGCGCCTGCGCCGCCGGCCGGAACACGGCACAATCGACAGACGAAAAAAAGCCCGTTCACGCAGTGCGGAACGGGCTTAATCCATATCAGGAGGAGACATGGAGGAGACAGTTCCAACTATACACACGGCGATGGTGCGACGCAATATTTCGAATGCAAAAAAACGTCAGGACGGCGATTTGTCGCATCCGCACTGCAGCAAAACGGTGACGGGACGATGACGAAAACCGCGCCGGAGCAGCCGCTTCGGGCGTTTTGTCGGATTTATTCCTGATCGATGTGTCCCCGGTTCGCTGCCGCGAATCACAGAGCAAGATTCAGGGCGCGACGGCATGCGCCGATGTCTAGAGTAGGCACCATCTACACTAGAGAGTGCGAGGTTCAGATGAAAACCGCCTATCCGACCGACGAGGCCCGCTGGGGCGCCGTGACCGAGCGCGATCCGCATGCGGACGGCGCGTTCTTCTATGCCGTGAGCACGACCGGCGTGTTCTGCCGTCCGACCTGCGCGTCGCGGCTGCCGCGTCGCGAGAATGTGTCCTTCTTCGCCGATCCGGCGGCCGCGCGTGCGGCCGGCTTCCGCCCCTGCAAGCGCTGCCAGCCGGAAGGGCTGCCGCGCGAGCTCGAGATCGTCAACCGCGCATGCGCGGTGCTCGACGCGCATGCCGAGCGGCTCACGCTGCAGCAGTTGAGCGACGCCGTGCACGTGAGTCCGTTCCACCTGCAGCGGCTCTTCAAGCGCGTGGTCGGCGTGTCGCCGCGCCAGTACCAGGCCGCGCAGCGCGGCGCCGCGCTGCGGCAGGCGCTGCAAAGCGGGCAGCCGGTCACGCAGGCGGCCGTCGACGCGGGTTTCAACTCGCCGTCGCGGCTCTATGCATCGGTGCCGCGCGAGCTCGGGATGGCGCCGTCCGCGTTCCGTCGCCAGGGCGCGGGCCTGCGGATCGACTATGCGACCGCGTCGACGTCGCTCGGTACGGTGCTCGTCGCCGCAACCGAACAGGGCATCTGCCGGATCGCGTTCGGCGACGAACCGGCGGCGCTCGTCGGCGAGCTGAAGGACGCGTTCGCGCGGGCCGAGCTGGTCGAAGCGTCTGCGCGGCTCGCGCCGTTCGTCACGCAGATTCGCGCGTATCTCGACGGCACGCGGCACGCGTTCGACCTGCCGCTCGACATCGCGCCGACCGCGTTCCAGCAGCGTGTGTGGGAAGCGTTGACGCATATTCCGTACGGCGAAACACGCAGCTACTCGGAGATTGCCGAGGCGCTCGGTTCGCCGCGCGCGGTGCGGGCGGTCGCATCCGCGTGCGCGTCGAACCCGGTCGCGCTTGCGATCCCGTGCCACCGTGTCGTGCAAAAGGGCGGTGCGCTCGCCGGATATCGCTGGGGCGTGCGCCGCAAGGCGACGCTGCTCGCGTCCGAGGCGCGCCATAGCCACAACGATGAAGCCGAAGCCGTGACGGAGGGCAGTGAGGTTTGAGCATCGATAAAGCAATGATCACATCCATCGCGAACGGCGGCCAAGTGCCGCCGTCCACGCAGATGGAGCTGCGCTACAAGGCGCCGTACGACTGGGCGCGTGTGCTGCGTTTCTTCAGCGGGCGCGCGATTCCGGGCGTCGAGCAGGTCGCGGACGGCGTGTATCGCCGCATCGTCGACCTGCACGGCGATGCCGGCCGGCTCACCGTCACGAAACATCCGCGCAAGCATTGCCTGATCGCGACCGTCGAAGGGGCCATCGCACGTCATGTCGACGAGGCGTTCGCCGCGCGCGTCGCGACGATGTTCGACCTCGGCGCCGATCCGGCCGCGATCGGCGGCGGGCTCGCGCGCGATCCGTGGTTCGTGCCGCTCGTCGAGGCCGCGCCGGGGTTGCGCGTGCCCGGCGCGTGGTCGGGGTTCGAGCTGGCCGTGCGTGCGATCGTCGGCCAGCAGGTGAGCGTGAAGGGCGCGACGACGATCGTCGGCCGGCTCGTCGAACGGGCCGGCGAGCGGGTGATTCATAAAGACGACAGCGCGCCGGCGTGGCGTTTCCCGACCCCCGACGCGCTGGCCGCGTGCGATCTCGACAAGATCGGGATGCCTGGCAAGCGGGTGGCGGCACTGACGGGCGTGGCGCGCGCGGTGGCGGCCGGCGACGTGCCGGTCGATCGCGCACATGCCGATCTCGCGACACTGCGCAGCGCGTGGCTCGATCTGCCGGGCATCGGCCCGTGGACCGTCGAATACATCGCGATGCGCGCGTGGCGCGACCCGGACGCGTGGCCGGCCTCCGATCTCGTGCTGATGCAGTCGATCGCCGCGCGCGATCCGGCGCTCGACCGGCTCACCAGCCAGAAGCGCCGCACCGAAGGCTGGCGGCCGTGGCGCGCGTATGCGGCGCTTCATTTGTGGAACGAAGTGGCCGACCGGGCGGGCGGCGCGCGCGGCGGGTAATCGCGGCGGCGTGCGGCCGGGTGCGATCGGAGCGTGTCGCGATGCAACGCGTTGCGCAGGCCGTGCATGCCTCCCCAGGCCGCCCGCCAGATGCCGGCCATCGCGGTAACACCTCGAATCCGGCGCCTGCCGGACGCCGCGCGTGCGATGCAGCCGCACGCGCCGTTTCCCGGTCGGTTCGGCGGCGCGGTTGCACCTTCCGCCACCCGTTCCCGCTTCACGTTCCGTCCGACGAATTCGCGGAATCGGCTCGCCCGCCGGCGCCGTCTGGAAACGGTCGCACCTGTCGCGCGCGCTGCGACCGGCCCGTCCGGCGGCCCGCTCCGGCCCGCGCACCATGCCCGGAGCCACCTCAAGCGCGTGTTTCGGCGAGATGTTAAAGTGCCCGCTACCAACGAAGCGACCAACAATCCAGCCGGCCGCGCGCGGCGTTCTGCGCGCGGCCGTCACGCACTTGCGTCTCCATGTCGAACACCATGACTCACCGCCAGTCCGAACTGCTGCTGAATCGCCTCGAAGCACTGAGCTCGGGCCCGACGCGGCAGCATCTGCCCGACGGCCTGCGCGGCATCGAAAAGGAAAGCCTGCGCGTGACGCGCGACGGGATGATCGCGTTCACGCCGCATCCGCGCGCGCTTGGTTCGGCGCTCACGCATCCGGCGCTGACGACCGACTATTCCGAAGCACTGATCGAGCTGATCACGCCCGCTGAAGGCGACGCCGCGATCACGCTCGAGCGCCTCGACGATCTGCATCGCTACGTCTATGCGTCGCTCGGCGACGAGATGTTGTGGAACGACTCGATGCCTGGCCTGCTGCCGGCCGACGACCAGATTCCGATCGCCGACTACGGCTCGTCGAACATCGGCCGCCTGAAGACGGTGTACCGGCGCGGCCTCGCGTATCGCTACGGTCGTACGATGCAGTGCATCGCGGGCATCCACTACAACTACTCGCTGCATGAAGAAGTGTGGCGGCGCCTGCATGCGGACGAAGGCTCGACGGCCACGCTCGTCGATTACCAGTCGGAGCGCTATCTCGCGCAGATCCGCAACTTCCGCCGCCGCAGCTGGCTGCTGATGTACCTGTTCGGCGCATCGCCCGCGCTCGACACGAAGTTCCTGCGCGGCAAGCCGCACAAGCTCGACACGTTCGACGCCGATACGCTGTATCTGCCGTATGCGACGAGCCTGCGGATGAGCGATCTCGGCTACTCGAACACGACGGCCCAGGCCGCGCTGCACGTCGACTACAACACGCTGCCCGGCTACCTCGACGCGCTGTCGAAGGCCGTGAGCGAACCGTATCCGGCGTACGAGGCAATCGGCACGCATCGCGACGGCGAGTGGATCCAGATCAACACGAACGTGCTGCAGATCGAGAACGAGTTCTACTCGACGATCCGGCCGAAGCGCGTCACGTATTCGGGCGAGCGGCCGCTGCATGCGCTCGCGTCGCGTGGCGTGCAGTACATCGAAGTGCGCTGCCTCGACATCGATCCGTTCGAGCCGACCGGCATCGCGCTGGAAACCGCGCGCTTCATCGACGCCTTCCTGCTCGCGTGCGCGCTGGACGAAAGCGCGCCGCTCGACTGCGATGCGTACAAGGAAGCGAACGCGAACTTCGGCAGCGTGACGATGGAAGGCCGCAAGCCGGGGCTCACGCTCACGCGCGACGGCCAGTCGGTCACGATGCAGGCGTGGGCGGACGATCTGATGGCCGACATCGAAACCATCGGCCGCCGTCTCGACGAAATCCGCGGCGGCGACGAGCATGCGCGCGCGATTGCCGCGCAACGCGAGAAGCTTGCCGATCCGGAACGTACGCCGTCCGCGCGCGTGCTGCGCACGATGCGCGACAACGGGCAGTCGTTCCTCGCGTTCGCGCTCGCACAGAGCGAAGCGCATGCCGCGCATTTCCGCGCCCATCCGCCGTCGGCGGACACGTTGCGCACCGAGCAGGCGCTCGCCGCGAAATCGCTGGCCGAGCAGGCCGAGCTCGAAGCGAAGGAGGCCGGATCGTTCGACGCGTTCGTCGCGGCCTATCGCGCGTATACGCTGAACCGCTTCAGCGTCTGACGATCGCGCACGCGGCCGGTGCTGGTGCGCCGCGCCGCTGTGCGATCCATCCGGTACCTTCAGTCATCGATCAGTGATGCGCGTACGTGCCGCGATCGATCGCATGCGGCAGCGCCGGCTTGCCTGATTCCACGTTCGCCCGGCCGTCGTTGCCGTAGCCGGTGTTCTCGCCGCGCGCCTGCGCGGCACGCTGCATGATCGCCTGCATGTTCTCCGGAAAGTCGGGACTGCTTGCGAGGCTCGTCCGGTAGCCGGCGGCCTGCAGCTCCACGAGTTCCTGGCGGACCTGCGCGCGCGTCACCGTCGATGCCGCTTGCGCATGGGCGGCGAAGGCCGCGCCGATCAGCAGGACGGCGCATGCCGCGTGTTTCATCGTCTTCATCGTGTTTGCTCCGAGAGGTTCCGGTGCCGCGCCGTTTCTGGCCCGGGCGGAATCGATGCGGCCAGTCTAGGCTTCGGATGCCAAACGAAACACCCTCGTTGCCGTCAGTCACCTTTGTCGCGCGCGCAACATTGTGCGGGCGACGGCGGGGCCGGGCTTCCTGTCGAGCGTGACAGCCGCTCGCCATCCGCATGCCATCGGGCGGCGGATGGCCGGTATCGGGTCGTCACGCATCGGG
This sequence comes from Burkholderia sp. BCC1999, assembly GCF_905339975.1. Lineage (NCBI taxonomy): Bacteria > Pseudomonadati > Pseudomonadota > Betaproteobacteria > Burkholderiales > Burkholderiaceae > Burkholderia > Burkholderia sp. BCC1999. Next base: position 65,417 of record NZ_CAJPHP010000032.1, read on the forward strand.
CTTGTCCCCCTTGTACAAGCGCCACGCGCCTCCTAACCTCTTTTAAGCGACCGATCGGTTGGCCGTGCAACGTCGTTGCGTGCGCAAGCGCCTGATCGTGGTCGTGACGGCAGGACATCGCCTTGTACCGAACCCGGGGCATCGACATGCCAACCCGGGTCGACCGCACGAGGCATGGGACCCGAGTAAGCGCTGAAGCGCCAACCCGGGTCGACCGCGCAAGGCATGGGACCCGAGTAAGCGCTAAAGCGCTAACTCGGGTCGACATCTGGAGACACGATGAACCCTACCGACGCCCTACCGCCCGGCATCGTCTTCGCACAGCCGTTGACGCCCGTCGCCAACTCGCTGCTCCTGTCGTTCCTCGTCGCCGCGATCCCGATTGCCGTTGCACTGATCGCGCTCGGCGTGCTGCGCCGCCCCGCGTGGCAGGCGTCGCTCGCCGGGCTCGTCGCCGGCCTCGCGGTCGCGATCGGCGCATGGGGCATGCCGGCCGGGCTCGCGTTCAATGCGGTCGGCGCCGGCATGGCGCTCGCGGTCGTGCCGGTGATGTGGATCGTCTTCAACGCGCTGCTGCTGTACAACATCGCGGTGAAGTCGGGCCGCTTCGACCAGTTCCGGCAGTGGATGCTCGACAACCTGCCCGACGACCGCCGCCTCGTGCTGCTCGTCGTCGCGTTCTCGTTCGGCTGTCTGCTCGAAGGGATCTCGGGATTCGGCACGCCGGTCGCGATCACGAGCGCACTCTTGATCGCGCTCGGCTTCCCCGCGCTCGAAGCGCTCACCTATACGCTGCTGTTCAACACCGCGCCGGTCGCATTCGGCGCGCTCGGCGTGCCGATCACCGTGCTCGGCGCGGTCACGTCGCTGCCGCCCGCGACGCTCGCGCAGATGGTCGGCCGCCAGTTGCCGTTCTTCGCGCTGCTGCTGCCGTTCTACGTGGTCGGCGCGTATGGCGGGCTGCGTTCGATCAGGCAGCTGTGGCCCGCGCTGCTCGTGTCGGGCGGCAGCTTCGCGATCGCGCAGTTCGTCACGTCGAACTTCCTCGGCTATCAGCTCACCGACGTACTGTCGTCGCTCACGTCGCTGATCGTGACGATCGGCTTCCTGCAGGTGTGGAAGCCGCAGCCCGATCCGCAATACGCGCTCGCGCGCAGCGTGCCGGCCGCAGCCGGCGCCGCGCGTGCGGGCTTCGGCGGCTGGCTGCCGTGGCTCGTCGTGTCGGTGGTCGTGATCGTGTGGGTGCACGCGAACATCGCGGCGATCGGCGACGTGAAGATCAAGTGGCCGGGCCTGCACAACGCGGTGTTCGTGTCGCTGTATCACAAGCCGTATGCGGCGGTCTGGGATTTCCAGCCGCTCGGCACGGGCACCGCGATCCTCTTGTCGGCGATCATCACGGCCGCGCTGACGCGCACCGGCCCCGGTGCGTTCCTCGAATGCGTGGTGAAGACATGGCGGCAGACGTGGATCGCGATCGTCACGGTGATGATGATCGTCGGGCTCGCGTACCTGCTGAACTACTCGGGGATCAGCTACACGCTCGGCACCGGCGTCGCGTCGACGGGCGCGCTGTTCCCGCTGGTATCCGCGTCGCTCGGCTGGATCGCCGTGTTCCTGTCCGGCAGCGACACGTCGGGCAACGCGCTGTTCGGCAACCTGCAGGTCGTGGCCGCGCGGCAGCTGGGCCTCGATCCGGTGCTGATGGCCGCGACCAACTCGTCGGGCGGCGTGATGGGCAAGATGATCTCGCCGCAGAACATCGCGACGGGGGTGTCGACGACGGACCTGAAAGGGCAGGAAGGTGTCGTGTTTGCGCGCACCTTCTGGCACAGCGTGATCCTCACGCTGCTGCTCGGCGTGCTGGTGTTCCTGCAGCAGCACGTGCTGACGTGGATGATTCCGGCACTGCCGAAATGATGTGAGCGCAACGACGGAAGGAAGGCACGAGGAAACAGCGAGGGAAGGCGCGGGAAAAGCGCCGATCAAGTGCGGAACCGGCGAACGCGCGGCAGTTCAGCGCGCGTTCGCCCGCCGCGCCGTTCGGCCTGCGTCGGCGGTCCCGGCCGCTTCGGCGCCGTCCGGCAGGATGCACGCAAGGAACGCGTCGATCGCGGGGCTCTGGCGGCGCGCCTTCAGGTAGTACACGTATTCGTCGATCGTCGTGTCGACGCCGCGCAGCGCGATCACGCGCAGATCCGGATGGCGCTCGGCCTCGCCGAGCGGAAACAGGCTGCCGCCCACGCCGTGCAGGATCGCCTCGCGGATCGCTTCGCGGCTGCCGATCTCGGCACCCGACACGGCCGCGACACCGGCCGCCGCAAGGATCGTCTCCGTGCAGCGGCGCGTGACCGACCCTTCCTCGCGAATCAGCAGCCGCACGTCGGCGAGTTGCGCCGGATCGATCGCGTCGAACCGCGCGAGCGGATGGTTGCGGTGCACGACGAGCACGAGCGGATCGGTCGAGATCACCTTGCGTTCGAGGCCGTCGGCGTCGTTGCGCTGCGACGATACCGCGAGGTCGATGCGGAATTCCTGCAGCGCCTGCAGGATTTCCTCGGAGTTGCCGATCCGGCACGTGAGCGCGATCGACGGATGCGCGTTCGAGAAACGGCCGACCGCATCCATGATGTAGTACGGGCCCGTCGCGCCGATCCGCAGGTGGCCTTCGAACAGGCCGCCGACGTTGCGCAGCATGATGTCGGCCTGCGCCTCGAGCGCGATCATCTTCTCGATGAGCGGCAGCAGCTCGATGCCCGTTTCGGTGACTTCGAGCTTGCGGCCGCTGCGGTAGAACAGCTCGACGCCGTACACCTGCTCGACCTGCCGGATCTGCGCGGCGATCGTCGGCTGGCTCACGCCCAGGTGGCGCGCGGCGCGCGTGATGCTGCCCTGCCGGACGGTCGCGTGGAACGCCTTCAGCTGATCGAACACGACTCGGCTTCTCCCCCCCCTTCTTCGTCGCGCGTCAGCGTAGCGCACGCGTGTGTCGGCCGCATGAAAGGCGCGTCGTGCGTCGCTTCGAAAAATTCTTGTGGGTAACCCAAAGAAACCTGCGGTAACCGGTCACGGCCGGGACATGCCGGTGCGGGGTAATAGCGGGTAACACACCGACCGCCGGCCCCGCTCGACCGGCACCTCACTCCTACCGACAACAGGGTTCCCTTCATGTCCTCGAACAATCGACGCGATTTCCTGCGCCTCGCCGCGCAGTCGGCCGGCGCGATGGCCGCTTACGCGGGCTTCCCGCCCGCGATCCGCAACGCGCTGGCGATGCCGGCCGCCTATCGCACGGGCACGATCCGCGACGTGGAACACGTCGTGATCTTCATGCAGGAAAACCGTTCGTTCGACCATTACTTCGGCGGGCTGCGCGGCGTGCGCGGCTTCAACGACCCGCGTCCGCACCTGCTGCCGAGCGGCGCGCCGGTGTGGCAACAGCCGCCGGCATCGGTGTTCACGAAGAACTACCATTCGCGCGGCCTCGATCCGTCGGCGCCATACGTGCTGCCGTTCTACCTCGATCCGAAGCAGACGACCGAATTCCAGCCGGGCACCAACCACGGCTGGAGCAGCGGCCACCTGTCCTGGAACAACGGCCAGTGGGACCAGTGGGTGAACCAGAAGCAGGACGTGCTGACGATGGGCTACCTGAAGCGCCAGGATCTCACGTACCACTATGCGCTGGCCGACGCGTTCACGATCTGCGATTCGTACTTCTGTTCCGCGCACGCCGACACCGCGCCGAACCGCATCTACCTTTGGACGGGCACGGTCGACCCGCGCAACATCTACGGCACCCCGCCGAACGGCCCGGGCATCGGCGAGCGCGACGACGTGAACGGCTACACGTGGACGACCTATGCCGAGCGCCTCGAGAACGCGAAGGTCAGCTGGAAGGTGTACCAGGGCGGCACGGGCATCCCGGGCGACCCGACCGACAACTACACCGACAACTCGCTGATGTTCTTCAAGAAGTTCCAGGTGAAGGAAGGCGCGAGCGGCCCGCTGGTCGACAAGGGCGCGTCGGACCACACGCTTGCCGAGCTGAAGGCCGACGTGCAGGCGAACCGGCTGCCGCAGGTGTCGTGGATCGTGTCGCCGTACAAGTACAGCGAGCACCCGCAGGCATCGCCGACCGACGGCGCGTTCTACATCAACATGGTGCTCGAGGCGCTGACGTCGAACCCGGAGGTGTGGGCGAAGACGGTGTTCATCCTGAACTACGACGAGAACGACGGGCTGTTCGACCACGTCGTGCCGCCGGTGCCGCCGGTCACGAGCGGCGTGGGCGGCCAGGGCATCGTGTCGTCGAACCTGCTGTCGAACCTCGGCGACGAGCTGCTCGACCTGAACAAGTATCCGGGCGAAATGAGCCCGCTCGTGCCGGGCGCCGATCCGGGCGGCATCCAGCCGATCGGCCTCGGGCCGCGCGTGCCGTTGATCATCATCTCGCCGTGGACGAAGGGCGGCTGGGTCTGCTCGGAAACGTTCGACCATACGTCGGTGCTGCGTTTCCTCGAAGCGCGCTTCGGCGTGAAGGAGCCGAACATCAGCGCATGGCGCCGGTCGATCTGCGGCGACCTCACGTCGGCGTTCGACTTCTCCGCGCGCCCCGATACGCGCACGGTGAGCTTCACGGTACCGCAGCACATCGCGACGGCCGGCCAGGCGTACCAGGTGCCCGCGCAGCAGTCGATGCCGGCGCAGGAGCCCGGCACGCGTCCGGCGCGCGCGCTGCCGTACGAGCTGTTCGTGCACGCCCACGTGCATGGCCGCGACGACAGCGTATCGCTCGACTTCGCGAACTCCGGTGACGCGGGCGCCGCGTTCTACGTGTACGACCGCCGCAATCCGGCGACGCCGCCGCGCCGCTACGCGGTGTCCGCGCACGACCGCTTCGCCGATACGTGGAGCACGTCGGCCGCGCGCGGCGAGTACCATCTCGCCGCCTACGGCCCGAACGGCTATCTGTGCGAGTTCCAGGGCAACACGCGACTCGCCGCGGACGGCCGTCACGCGAACCCGGAAGCGAAGATCGGCTACGACGTGCGCAACCGCCACGTGTACCTGCAGCTGCGCAACAGCGGGCGCGCGACGTGCCGCGTGACGGTCGACAACGCGTACAGCCATGCGCATGCGCGTACCTACACGCTGGAGCCGGGCGAGCGCGTCGAGGATCACTTCGAGCTGTCGTCGAGCCACGGCTGGTACGATCTGACGATTACCGCGACGACGCTGCGCGGCGGTGACGACAAGGTCGTGCGCCGCTTCGCGGGCCACGTCGAGACGGGCCGGCCGAGCCAGAGCGATCCGGGGCCGGTGAAGCACACGGCCTGACGGCCGCACGCCGCGCGGGGCGGGGCAGGTTCGCCCGCCGCCCGCCCGCCCGCCGCCTGCCGGGTGCATCCCGGCAGGCGGAATTGGCTTTTGGAAACTGAAGACTGTTGACAATGTGTCGGGCCGAGGGTATATAAGGATCATTCGCCGATATGGCGCCCTCGTTTTCTACCGCGGCTCCGCTGCCTGTCCGACCATGACTTCCCCGAACGCGCTCAGCGCCATCGAACTCCTGCAAAGCCAGTCGCTCGCGATGATCGTCCAGGACATGCTCGAGCGCGCGATCGTCTCCGGTGAATACGCACCCGGCGAGAAGCTCAACGAAGTCGAGATCGCGACCAAGCTGAACGTTTCGCGCGGCCCCGTGCGCGAAGCGTTCCGCGCGCTGGAGCAGGCCGGCCTGCTGCGCAACGAGAAGAACCGCGGCGTGACCGTGCGCGTCGTGCCGCTGCGCGAAGCCGAGGAAATCTACGAAGTGCGCGCGATGCTCGACGAGTCGGTCGCCCGCGCGCTCGCGAAGCGTATCTCGCCCGACACGCTGAAGGTGCTGAAGGGCATCATCCAGTCGATGAAGGATGCCGCGAAGACGCACGACGTCACGCGCTATACCGAGCTGAACGTGCAGTTCCACGACGCGATGGTCGTCGGCGTCGGCAATACGCATCTCACCGACACCTACCGCCGGCTGGTGCGCCAGCTCGGCCTGCTGCGCCAGGCCGCGATCGAGGCCGAGGAAGATGCGATCGCGGTGTCCGCGGCCGAGCACGACAAGATCGTGCAGGCGCTCGCGGGCGGCGACGAGGAGAAGGCCGTCGCGCTGGTGCGCGAGCACGTCTCGCACGGCCTCGCGCGCATGCGCCGCACGCACGAGCAGGGGCTGCCCGCGACGGGCAAGGCGGCGCGCGAGAAAACCGCGCGCGCGTAATACGGCGGCGCGGCAGCCGCGCAAAAGCAAAGGGACGCTTCGCAGCGTCCCTTTTTCGTTGTGTCGCCCGATCAGCGCATCGTCACGCCTTGTCGGCCTTCCCGGCCGCGCTCGCAAACTTCGCGAGCCAGCTATCGACCACCGACGGCTGCCGGCTCTCGTCTTCCGCACGCTCCTTGCGGCGGATCGCATTGCGCACGACATGCGCGCCGACATAGCGGATCGGCTCCGGCGGGAAATGGCCGAGCGGGCCGCGCACGATCGGGCTGCGGGTCCACGCGTTGTCGAGACCGAGCACGAGCGACGACAGGATCTGCCCGCCCATGTAGGTCGGCCCGACGCCGTTGCCCGAATAGCCGAAGCCGTAGAACACGTTCGGCGCGTCGTCGAGGCGGCCGAAGAACGGGAAGCCCGTGACCGAGCGATCCGACGGGCCGTTCCAGCTCGCGGTGACCGGCACGCCCGCGAGCGACGGGAAGAATTCGCGCAGGCTTTGCGTGAGCTGCGCCTCGTACGGCGAGCGCTGGTCGAACACCGGCGCGATGCGGCTGCGCCACGAGAACGTGTTGCCGCCCTTGCCGAGCATCAGCCGCCCGTCGGCGGTGGTGCGGTAGTAGTAGACGAAGATCCGCGAATCGAGCACGGACACGCCGTCGACGAGCCCGGTCCGTTCAAGCAACTCAGGGCATTTCTCGGTGATGACCATGTCGCTCGACACGACCGCGATCGTGCGCTCGAACTGCGGGAAGCGGCTCGCCATCCACGCGTTGATCGCGAACACGAGTTTGCCCGCGCTCACGCTGCCGGACGGTGTGCGCACGACGGCCGGCTGCCCGGGCGTGAAGTCGAGCATCGGCGTGCGCTCGTAGATGCGGATGCCCATCGCGAGCGCGACGCGGCGCAGCCCACGCACGAGCTTGCCGGGATGCACGGTCGCGGCGATCGGCGAGTAGACGCCGTCGAGATTGCGCGCGGAGCCCGAGCGGCGCGCGACTTCGGCGGCCGGCAACGGCTCGTAGCTGTGGATGCCGCACGCGGCGAGCGCGTCGAGCACCGGTGCGAGCGTGCCGACCTGCGCGCGCGACGTCGCCGTGTACAGCGTGCCGTCGAGCCGCAGTTCGGCGTCGATGTCGTGCGCGCGGCAGAAATCGGCGATGTGCTGCACGGCCGCTTCGGACGCCTTCACGAGCCGGATCGCCTCGGCTTCGCCGAACAGGCGCCGCAGCGTCAGGAATTTCGCCGACCACGTGAGCAGGCAGCCGCCGTTGCGGCCGCTCGCGCCGGCGCCGCACAGGTCGGCTTCGACGATCGCGATGTCGAGCGCCGGGTTCTGCTGCTTCGCCTGGATCGCGGTCCAGAGCCCGGTGAAGCCGCCGCCGACGATGCAGACGTCGGCCTGCGTTGCGCCTTGCAGCGCGGGGGCGAGATCGCCGTCGTTGAACAGTGCTTGTTCGATCCAGAAGGGTCGCATCGGATGGTTCGTCAATAAGGGTCGGGGCCGTGCACGTACACGGCCGGAAAACCTGGCCGCCGCGTGGCGACATGCGGCGGAGTTGGCCGCGTGCGCACGGGCACGCGGCCGGGGCCTTGCATCGCGTCAGGCCGCCGCTTCGGCCGATACGCGGCGCACGCCCATCGCGCGCAGCGTGTCGGCGATCGCGGCGACGGCGCCCGGGATGCCGGCTTCGCCGAAGTGGCCGATGCAGCCGACCCGGAACGTCTCGACTTCGGTCAGCTTGCCCGGATACAGAATGTAGCCGCGCTTTTTGACCTCCTGATAAAACCGCTTGAAGTCGTAGTTCGGATCGTCCGGCGCATGGAACGTGACGATGATCGGCGCCTGGATTGCCGGATCGAGGAACGGCCGGAAGCCGAGCGCGAGCATCCCGTCGATCAGCGCGCGATAGTTGCGCTGGTAGCGGCCGCCGCGCGCGGCGAGCCCGCCTTCGTCGACGTATTGCGCGACGGCCGCGTCGAGCGCCGCGACCACGTGCGTCGGCGGCGTGAAGCGCCACTGCGTCGTGCGCTGCATGTAGACCCACTGGTCGTACAGGTCCATCGCGAGCGAATGGCTGTTGCCTTCGCAGCGTTCGAGCGCGCTGCGCCTGGCGATCACGAAGCCGAGCCCCGGCACGCCTTCGAGGCATTTGCCGGACGCCGCGATCACCGCATCGAACGGCGTCGTACGCGCGTCGATGTCGATCGCGCCGAACGAGCTCATCGCATCGACGATCAGCGCGCGGCCGTGCTTCGCGACGACCTGCGCGATCTCGTGCAGCGGGTTCAGCACGCCGGCGCCCGTTTCGCAGTGCACGAGCGCGACGTGCGTGATGGTCGCGTCGGCGGCGAGCGCGCGCTCGACGTCGGCCGGATCGACGCGGTGATCCTCGCGATAGTCGATCGTCGTCAGCTTGCGGCCGAGCACGCGGCAGATCTTCGCGATGCGCTGGCAGTACGCGCCATTGTTCGGCACGAGCACGTGGCCGTCGCGCGGCACGAGCGTGCCGAGGGCCGCTTCGACCGAGAACGTGCCGCTGCCTTGCAGCGGGACGCATTCGTGCGTGCCTTCGCCATGCACGATCTGCAGCAGGCGTTCGCGCAGCCGTGCGGTGATCGCGTTGAAGTCGCTGTCCCACGACCCCCAGTCGCGCAGCATCGCGTCGCGCGTGGTGTCGGAGGTCGTCAGGGGGCCGGGCGTGAGCAGGATGGGCTGGGCGGCGAGCGTCATGGTGTCTCCTTGATGAAGTCGGGACGTCACGTGAATGCGGCTGGGAAATCAGTGGCGATGCGGGTTGCGCCACGCCTGCGTACGGCGCAGCAGGCGGTGCGAGATGCACGCGAACAGCACGCACGCGAACGACGAGGTCGCGAGCACGAGCGTGGCCATCGCGGCGGCCGGGCCCATCTGGCCCGCGTCGTCGAGGTTCAGGATCGCGACCGATGCGGGTTGCGTGTCCGGCGAGTAGAGGAACGCGACGGCCGAGACCGTCGTCATCCCGTTGACGAACAGGTAGCGCGCGATCAGCAGGATCGCGGGTAGGCACACGGGCACGGTCACGCGCAGGAAGGTCTTGTAGAACGGCACCTTCAGCGATGCTGATACGGCCTCGAACTCGCTGTCGATCTGCCGGAGCGCGGTGACGGCGGTGAGATGGCTCGATGCGTAGTAGTGGACGACCGTGACGATCGCGAGCAGCCACAGCGACCCGTACAGCCCGTTCAGCGGATTGCCGGGCGCGTTGAACAGGAAGATGTAGCTGATGCCGAGCACGAGCCCCGGCACGCCCATCGGCAGGATCGCGCACAGCGCGATGAAGCCGCGCAGCCAGCGCGCGCCGCGCGTCTTCTCGATCAGGTAGGCGCCGCCGAACACGACGATCGTGCCGCCGAGCGCCACCGTCGCGGCCATCCGCAGGCTGTTCTTGTACGCGTCGAAGATGCCGGCGCCGATCAGCCCCATCTCGTAGTGCTGCAGCCCGAGGGTCATCTGGTACGGCCAGAACTTCACGAACGACGCGAACACCGAGATGCCGACCACCGCGATGAAGAACGCGCACACGAGCGTGCAGTACGCGAGCATCGCGGCGTCGAAGCCGCGCGACGGTTTCGGCTGGTACGGCGTCGAGCGCGCGCCGAGCTGCGACTGCTGGCGGCGGCGGATGAAGAAGTCGACGCCGAACGCGACCAGTGCCGGACACAGCAGCATCAGGCTCACGACCGCGCTGCGATTGAAGTCCTGCAGCCCGATGATCAGCTTGTAGATGTCGGTCGACAATACGTTGTACGAACCGCCGATCACCACCGGCACGCCGAAGTCGTTGATGCACATCGTGAATGCGACCATCGTCGCGCTGATCAGCCCGTACTTCGCGCCCGGCAGCGTGATCGTGAAGAACTTGCGGATGCGACTCGTGCCCATCGCGTCGGCGGCCTCGTAGAGCCGGCCGTCGGCCAGCGACAGCGCGGTGACGAGGATCATCAGCACGTGCGGGAACGATGCGTACACCATGCTCAGCACGATGCCCGGCAGCCCGTAGATCGAGTGGCCGTGCAGCAGCGGCTTCAGCAGCCCCGCGTTGCCGAACCAGTAGATGAACGACACGGCCGACAGCAGCGTCGGCGCGAGCAGCGGCAAGAGCGCGATCGTGCGCGCGGCGTTCTTCAGCGGCATGCACGAGCGCGTCAGCGCATACGCGAACGTGAACGCCATCGGCACGACGATCGCCGTGACGAGTGCGCCGACCGTCAGCGAATGCAGCATCGAGCGCAGCACGCCGCTGTCCTCGAGATAGTCGACGAAGTTGTGCGCGCCGACGAAGCGCCCGTCCGCGTCGACGAAGCATTTCTGCACGACGAGCGCGAGCGGCAGCAACAGGAACAGCGACATCAGCGCGGCCATCGCGACGAGCGCGAGCTGCGCGATGCGGTCGTGCCAGTGCGTGATCTGCCGCACGTCGGCGGGGGCGGAGGCGCCGCGGCGGCGCTCGGTCAGGACGGTGCTCATTGCAGTCGCTCCTTCGCGCACGGGAACACGCGCACATGCTCGCGATCGAGCGCGAGGTCGATGCGCGCGCCAGCCTGCACGCCGGTGCGGTCGACGTCGTGATACGACAGGTCGGCGACGATTTCCTGGCCGTCGAGCCCGTCGATGCGGAAGCTCACACGGCAGAAGGCGCCGAGGAATTCGAGCTTCTCGACGCGGCCCGCGAGCACGTTGTCGGCCGTTTCACCCGGCACGCGGATACGCAGGTCTTCCGGCCGCACGTAGACCGATACCGCCGCGCCTTGCACGGGGCGGGCCGTGCCGTGGCGGCAGTCGAGGCCGACCGCGCCCGCGCGCAGCGTGCCGTCCTGTGCGACTTCGGCGGGAATCGTGTTGACGCGGCCGATGAAATCCGCGACGAACGGCGACGCCGGCTGCCGGTAGATTTCGAGCGGCGTGCCGATCTGCTCGATCACGCCGTGGTTCATCACGACGATGCGATCGGCCATCGACAACGCTTCTTCCTGGTCGTGCGTGACCATGATCGTCGTCACGCCGAGCCGCTGCTGCAGCGCGCGGATTTCCTGGCGCAGCCGCACGCGCACGCGCGCGTCGAGCGCCGACAGCGGCTCGTCGAGCAGCAGCAGGCCGGGGGAAGTCGCGAGCGCACGCGCCAGCGCGATGCGCTGCTGCTGGCCGCCGGACAGCTGGCCCGGGTGCTTGCGATGGCTGTCGGGCAGGCCGACCAGTGCGAGCAGCGTGTGCACGCGCTCGTGAATCGCGTCGCGCTTCATCTTCCGGTTCACGAGCCCGTACGCGACGTTGTCGTACACGGTGAGGTTCGGGAACAGCGCATACGACTGGAACACGATGCCGTAGTCGCGCAGTTGCGGCGGCAGCCGCGAGATGTCGCGGCCGTCCTGCATGATGTGGCCGGCGTTCTGCGTTTCGAGCCCCGCGATGATTCGCAGCAGCGTCGTTTTCCCGCAGCCGGACGGCCCGAGGAAACAGATCATTTCGCCCTTCATCACGCTCAGGTTGATGTCGGTGAGGACCTGCGTGTCGTTGTACCGCTTCTCGATGCGTTCTACGCTCAGATAAGGTGCCATGCGCGCCTCCATGCTGGGGCGGCCCGGGGGCCGGATTCGACGAGGGGAAGGGTGGCGCGGGGCCGCGCGCTGCGCGGCCCCGCTGCCGGTTGCGGCGTTATTGCCGCGTCATTGCTGCGCCTTCGCCCCGTAGCGCTTCTGCCACGTATCGAGGATCGACTGGCGGTTCTTCGCCGACCACACGAAGTCGTTCTTCACGAGCAGGTCCGAGTAGTTGTCGGGGATGCCGGCCAGCTTCCTTGCGACGCCCGGATACGCGACGATCGCCCACCAGCGCGCGGTGATCTCGTTCGCATCCTTGCTCGCCATGAAGTCGGCGAGCTTCTTCGCCGCCTCGGGCTGCCTGGTTGTCTTCATGATTGCCGTGCCTTCCATGTCCCAGCCGAGCCCTTCCTTCGGGAACACGAGATCGATCGGCGCGCCCTGCGACTGCAGCTCGTGGCCGCGGAACTCGAACGAGATGCCGATCGGGAATTCGCCGGTGCCGGCGAGCGTGCAGGGCTTCGAGCCCGAGTGCACGTACTGCGCGACGTTCTTGTCGAGCGCGTCCATGAATTTCCAGCCGCGGTCGTCGCCGAAGGTCTGCAGCCACGCGGTCACGTCGAGGTAGCCGGTGCCGGATGAAACCGGGCTCGGCATCACGATCGCGCCTTTGTAGACCGGCTTCGTCAGGTCTTCCCACGACGTCGGTTTCGGGATGTTCTTCGCCTGCGCGGCGACGCGGTTGTAGCAGATCGTCGCGCCCCACACATCCATGCCGACCCAGTGCGGCGGCGTGTTCGCGTCGCTGTACTTGCGCGTCAGCTGGTCGAAGCCCTTCGGCGTGTACGGCATCAGCATGCCTTGCAGGTCGAGCAGCGTGAGGCTCGACGCGGCGAGGCCGAGCACGACGTCCGCGCGCGGGTTGTTCTTCTCGGCGAGCAGCTTTGCGGTGACCGAGCCGGTCGAGTCGCGCACCCAGCGGATCTCGATATCGGGGTTCGCTTTCTCGAACGCGTCCTTGTAGGGCTTCATCGCCTCGTCTTCCAGCGCGGTGTAGACGAGCAGCGACGTCTTCGCGTGCGCCGCCTGCGCGGCGCCGAGCGCGACCGCCGCGGCCAGCGCGAAACGGGCCGCGCCCGCCGCCCATGCATTCAAACGCTTGTTTACCGGCACTTCGTTCATCTTCAGACCCCTTGACTGTGGCGCCGCGGCACACGGCGGATGAGTGGAGACCAGCCCTCTTGCTGCTACGTTGTTTTGCTTTCTGTTCTCTGCATGTTGTTGACAATCTACAAATCATCAATTTTAATGTCAAGCATGGAAAACACCTCCCTTCGGCGCGACGCGGGCGCCGACGGCTCTACCCTTCGAACTGAAAGGAATGAACGTCATGATTGAAACGCCTGTATCCGTGGAAGTGAACGGCCGCCGCTACAACTGGATGAGCCGGCCCGTGGTGGTCGTGTGCGTCGATGGCTGCGCATACGAATATCTGGAAGAAGCGGCCGAGGCCGGCGTCGCGCCGTTCCTGCGCACGCTGCTGAAGCCGGGCACGGCGCTCAAGGGCGAGTGCGTGGTGCCGAGCTTCACGAACCCGAACAACCTGTCGATCGTGACAGGCGTGCCGCCGGCGGTGCATGGGATAAGCGGCAACTACTTCTACGATCGCGACACCGGCGCCGAGGTGCTGATGAACGATCCGAAGTACCTGGTCGCGCCGACCGTGCTCGCGACCTTCGCCGAGCAAGGCGCGAAGGTCGCGGTCGTCACCGCGAAGGACAAGCTGCGCCGCCTGCTCGGCAAGGGGCTGAAGGGCATCTGCTTCTCGTCGGAAAAGGCCGACGAGGCGAGCGTCGAGGAAAACGGCATCGACAACGTGCTCGAACTGGTCGGCAAGCCGGTGCCGAGCGTGTATAGCGCGGACCTGTCGGAATTCGTGTTCGCGGCCGGCGTGCGCTTGCTCGAGACGCGCCCGATCGACCTGATGTACCTGTCGACCACCGACTACGTGCAGCACAAGTGCGCGCCCGGCACGGAAGGCGCAAACGCGTTCTACGCGATGATGGACAAGTACCTGCAGCGTCTCGACGAGCTCGGCGCGATCGTCGCGATCACGGCCGACCACGGGATGAACGCGAAGCACGACGATGAAACTGGCGAGCCGAACGTGATCTACCTGCAGGAACTGTTCGACGAGTGGCTCGGCGAGGATGCGGCGCGCGTGATCCTGCCGATCACCGATCCGTACGTCGTGCACCACGGCGCGCTCGGCTCGTTCGCGACCGTCTACGTGCCGGCGACGGCCGATGCCGAGGCGCTGCGCGCGCGGCTCGCCGCGGTCGACGGCATCGAGGTCGTGCTGACGGGCTCCGAAGGCTGCGCGCGTTTCGAGCTGCCGCCCGCGCGGATGGGCGACCTGATCGTGATCTCGAAGCAGGACGTCGTGCTCGGCACGCGCCGCATCAAGCACGACCTGTCGGGCCTCGACGTGCCGCTGCGCTCGCACGGCGGCATCTCCGAGCAGATCGTGCCGCTGATCTTCAGCAAGCCGGTCGCGACCGACGTCACGGGTCGTGCGCGGCTGCGCAACTTCGACATCATCGACATCGCGCTCAACCATCTGCAGTGATGCGTACGCATCCGTAAGGGGACACACTCATGAACGCCATTGCAGCATCGACGGACGTCCGCGAGATTCGTCGCGAAGCACTGCGAATCGACGGCGAACGGATTCATCGGGACGCGGTGATCGACGTGCGCAACCCGTACGACGGCTCGCTGGTCGGCACCGTGCCGAAGGCGACGCTCGACGACGTGCGCCGC
>NZ_CAJPHP010000033.1:0-79826 GCF_905339975.1 Burkholderia sp. BCC1999
AAAAATTTGCGCGTATCGCGATGTTTTCCCCGGTCTTAACATGCGGCCAGCTCTCGCAGGATGCCTGACGATCCATGCGGCGCTCACGATACCGATACCCATGGAGACACCCCCGATGCAAGACGCCGCCACGCCGCTCGTCGACGCGCCGCCCGCCGCGCGCCGCCGCTCGGCGCAGACCCGGACGATCATCGCCACCTCGGCCGGCAACGCGCTCGAGATGTTCGACTTCACCGTGTTCAGCTACTTCGCCGCGCTGATCGGCAAGACGTTTTTCCCGGTCGATTCGGGTGCCGGCCCGCTGCTGCTCGCGATGGCGACGTTCGGCGTCGGCTTCGTGATGCGCCCGCTCGGTGGCGTGCTGATCGGCAACTACGCCGATCGCGCCGGCCGGCGCGCGGCGTTGACGCTGACGATCCAGCTGATGATCGCGGGCACCGCGCTGATCGCACTGACGCCGTCCTATGCGCGCATCGGCGTCGTCGCACCCGTGCTTGTCGTGATCGGCCGGCTGCTGCAGGGCCTGTCGGCCGGCGGCGAGATCGGCGCATCGACGACCTTCCTGATGGAATCGGGCCCGCTGTCCGGCCGCGGCTTCATGGTGAGCTGGCAAATGATCAGCCAGGGCGTCGCCGCGCTGCTCGGCGCGCTCAGCGGCGCGCTGCTGTCGGCCGTGCTGTCGACCGACGCGCTCGAAAGCTGGGGCTGGCGCGTGCCGTTCCTGCTCGGCCTGCTGCTCGGCCCGGTCGGCTTCTATATCCGCCGCCATCTCGACGAAACGCATGTGCCGACGCACGACGCCGGCGGCAGCGCGGTACGCGAAGTATTCACGCGCTACCTCGGCCGCGTCGTGCTCGGCACGCTGATGATCATCGGCGGCACGTCGACGTTGTACATCTTCGTGTTCTACATGCCGGCCTATGCGGTACGCACGCTCCACCTGCCGATGGCGACGTCGCTGCTCGCCGGCTGCGCGTCGGGGCTCGCGATGATCGTTGCCGCGCTCGTATCGGGACTGTGGATCATCGACCGCCTGCCGCGCCGCAAGCCGATGATCGCCGTCACGTGGCTGCTGTCGCTCGCATGCGTGTATCCGGCATTCCGGCTGCTGATCGCCGCGCCGTCGGTCGGGCTGATGGTCGCGATCGTCACCGTCGTGATGGCGTTCGCGACCGCCGGCAGTTCCGCCTTCCTGCTGCTGATCATGGAAGCGTTCCCGCCTCGCGTGCGCGCCACCGCGCTCGCGACGATCTACAGCTTCGGCGTGACGATCTTCGGCGGCTTCGCGCAGTTCAACGTCACGTGGCTGCTGCATCGCACCGGCGATCCGATGTCGCCCGCGTGGTACGTGCTCGCGTGCGGCACCGTCAGCATGATCGCGCTGTGGCGCTTCCGCGAGCGCCCGGCAGATTCGCTCGACGACGGCCGCTGACCGGCGCACCGCTTCATTCACGGCGACGCCGGGCACCGGCTCCGCCTCTTTCTACCCGACAACAGAATCCGCGACGTCGACGCGTGCGCGGGCGGGCCGTTGCACGCCTGCGATTCGCGCGCCGACGATCGCGACACGACGAGACAAACGTGCGCAATTCAACCCTGATGGCCGCGTGCTGCGCGGCAACCTGCATGTGGGCCGCGCCGGCCCGCGCGAACGTCCAGATCTACGGCGCACTCGACAGCTTCCTGCAATACGCGCGCGTCGGCAGCCAGACGAGCATCGGCCTGATGAGCGGTGGCGCATCGACGTCGCGCTTCGGCTTCATCGGCAGCGAGGATCTCGGCGGCGGCCTGCGCGCGAGCTTCCGCCTCGAAAGCGGCTTCGACCTGATGTCCGGCCGTCAGCAAAGCGCGGCGTCGTTCTACAACCGCGAAGCCAACGTCGCGATCGGTTCGGACGACTGGGGGACGATCAAGCTCGGCAAGCAGTATCCGGCAATCGTGCCGGAAGCGGCCGATCCGTTCTACCTCGTCGGCCAGTTGTCGCCGTTCGCGAGCACCGCACTGATCGGCAGCGACCTCGGGCGCGGCGCCGCGTCGCTGCCGGGGCGCATCGAGAACGCGATCAGCTACAAGACGCCGACCTACGGCGGGCTCGACGTCACCGTGCTCTATGCCTTTCGCAACGCGGCGGGCGCGAGCCCGATCGCGAGCAATGCAGGCGCCGTCGCCAACTTTGCGCGCGGCCCGGTGATGCTGAGCGGCGCGTACAACGCGATGTGGGCCGGCACGTCGTCGACACCCGGCGGCACGCCCGACGGCCCGCGCACCGACTCGGTCATGGCCAGTGCGTCGTATGCGTTCGGCCCGACGCTCGCGTCGTTTGCGTACACGCTGATGCGTCCCACCGCGCCTGGCACGCTCGTCGCGCAGGTCTATTCGCTGGGCGCGATCTGGCAGCGCGGCCCGCACGCCCTCCGCGCCGATCTCGCCTATCGCACCATTGCCGGCCAGGCGAGCCACGCACTCGGCGCGCTGCTTGGCTACGACTACCAGTTCTCGAAACTCACCGGCGTGTATGTGCGGATCGGCGGCTTCAGGAACACCGGACAGTCGGCGCTGTCGTTCGGCTCCGCGCCGATATCCGCCCCCGGCATGAGCAGCACCGTCTTCGCCCTTGGCCTCCGGCAGAAATTCTGACCGCGCCAGTCTCTTCACAGGAGCAATTCATGACTTCACTCGCCCTCGATTTCATCGACAGCCAGCGTACGCAATTCACCGAGCTGTCCGACCGGATCTGGAATCTCGCCGAACTGCGCTACGAGGAATTCGCGTCGACCAACCTGCACATCCGGATGCTCGAAGAAGCCGGCTTTCGCGTGACGCGCGGAGTAGCCGACATCCCGACCGCATTCGTCGCCGAAGCCGGCCACGGCGGCCCCGTGATCGGCATCCTCGGCGAATACGATGCGCTGTCCGGGCTCAGCCAGGAAGCCGGTGCACTCACGTGCCGGCCGTCGGGCGAAATCTCGAACGGCAACGGTCACGGCTGCGGCCACCACCTGCTCGGCACGGCTGCGCATCTCGCCGCGGCCGCGGTGAAGACGCATCTCGAACGCACGGGCCAACCCGGCACCGTGCGCTTCTACGGCTGCCCGGCCGAGGAAGGCGGCTCCGGCAAGACCTTCATGGCGCGCGCGGGCGTGTTCGACGATCTCGACGCCGCGCTGTCGTGGCATCCGCACGTGTACACGGGCATCTTTCCGGCTGGTTCGCTCGCGAACATCCAGGCGTACTTCCGCTTCACCGGCAAGGCGTCGCACGCAGCCGCGTCGCCGCATCTCGGCCGCAGCGCGCTGGACGCAGTCGAACTGATGAACGTGGGAGTCAACTATCTGCGCGAACACATGCTGCCCGAAGCGCGCGTGCACTACGCGGTGACGAACACCGGCGGGTTGTCGCCGAACGTCGTGCAGGCGAATGCGGAAGTGCTGTACCTCGTGCGCGCGGCCCGCAACGACCAGGCAGCCGAACTGTTCGAGCGCGTGAAGAACGTCGCGCGCGGTGCGGCGCTGATGACCGACTGCCAGCTCGAGATCGTGTTCGACAAGGCGTGTTCGAACCTGCTTGAAAACGCGGTACTGAATCAGGTCATGTACGGTCATCTGCAGGCGATCGGCACGGCCGGCTTCGACGCCGACGACGCGGCGCTCGCCGATGCATACCAGCGCCAGACGCTGACTGCACAGGACATCGAAACGTCGTCGCGTTCGCTGAACCAGGCGTGGCGCGATCCGAAGGCACTGTTCGACGGGATCGACCCGTACGAGCCGGGCAAGGGCCGCCCGATCTGCGGCTCGACCGACGTCGGCGACGTGAGCTGGGTCACGCCGACCGCACAATGCCACACGAGCTGCTATGCGTTCGGCACGCCGCCGCACTCGTGGCAGTGGGTCGCGCAAGGCAAGACGGCGCTCGCGCACAAGGGGATGATGCTCGCGGCGAAGACGATGGCCGCAACCGCGATCGACCTGCTCGGCGCACCCGACACGCTCGCCAGCGCGAAGGCGGAACTGCTCGAGCGGCGCGGCGGCCGGCCGTACGTGTGCCCGATTCCGGACGACGTCGCGCTGCCGTTCCGCCGCTGAGCATGTCGTGCCGCGCCGGTTGCGTCGTCACGCGAGCGTGGGCGGCGCAGCCTGGCTGACGTCGACGCGTTTCGGCAGGATGCCGGCCTGGTAGAACACGTCCGCGATGCGCTGCTGATACGCAAGCGTGTCGCGCGTGACGGGCTCGACACCGAACCGTGCGCGACGAAACGCGAGCGCGACGGCCGGCTCCGGAATCCCCCAGAGTTTCGAAAATTCGGCCGCGCCCTGCGCGCGGTTCGCATCGAGCCAGCGCTGAACGGTCGTCAATTCCGCCACGGCGACGTCGAGCACGTCGGCATTGTGCTGCGCATACGTGCGCGACGCGAAGTAGTAGCCGCGATTCTCGACGAGCCCCGTGCCGTCCGCGACGATACGCGCACCGAACGCCTGCTGGACCACCGCGAGAAACGGATCCCAGATGATCCACGCGTCCACCGAGCGGTTCTCGAATGCGGCGCGCGCGTCGGACGGCGACAGCCAGACGGGCGTGACGTCCGCATAGTTTAGCTTCGCGGCCTGCAGCAGCCGGACCAGCAGGAAGTGCGTATTCGATCCCTTCACCAGCGCGATGCGCTTGCCGCGCAGGTCCGCAAAAGTCTTGACCGGCGACTCCTTCGGGACGATCAGCGCCTCGGCTGCGGGGCCCGACGGCGTTTGTGCGTAATAGACGAGTGGCGCGCCGGCCGCGAGCGCGAAGATCGGCGGCGCTTCGCCAACATCGCCGAAGTCGATCGATCCCGCGTTCAGCGCCTCGAGTTGCGGCGGCCCCGACGGGAACTCGGTCCACGTGACGTTCACGCCGAGCGGCGCGAGTTTGCCTTGCAGCGTGCCGCGCGCCTTCAACAGGCTGAGCGGCCCTTTCTGATAACCGATGCGTAACGTACGCGCGCCGGCCGCGCTCGCCAGCGCAAAGCCCGGGTGCGCGGCGGCACCGGCCGCAATCGCCAGGCCGGCTTGAAGGAGCCGGCGGCGGGTTCTTGAGTGTCGATCTGCCATGTCGTTTCGGATTCGATGAAGAGGGCGCGGATGGCGCGCAGGTCGAACCGATTCTAGGAGGTTGGCGCCGTGCATCGAACCAACGATGTTCGATATCGAAAGCTAGCGTTTTCATAAGGGCGCGCCGGTTGCACGGGTTCCGTTTCCCGGAACGGGTGTGCGCTAGCGCGACGGCATCTGCCTTAAATACAGGACTCCATATTATTTTCGCCGATCAGGCAATGCATGATGTACACGCGCCGACCATGGCTGAATCAGGAATGGCGTGACGCGCAGGATGCGGTCAGCGCAGCCTCGTCGGCAGCCAGCAACTCGGGTACGCATTCGCGCAGGAAATCGACGAACGTGCGGATCTTCGCGTCGAGATACTGACGCGACGCGTAAAGCGTGTAGACCGTCAGCTTCTGCAACCGGTATTCGGGCAGCACGCGCACCAGCGCACCGCTCGCGAGCCCAGGCAATGCGGCTGACATCGGCAGCGAGCCGATCCCGAGGCCGGCACGCAGCGCGGCACCGAGCGCATCGGCGATGTTCACCTGGAAATCCGGCAGCGGCAGTTCGAACGTTTCGCGTCCGTTGGGGCCGTCGAGATGCCAGCGGTCGCGCGGAAAGAGCGGCGTGACGATCTGCAGGCACGCATGCCCTTCGAGGTCGCTCACCGTGTGCGGCGTGCCGCGCGCCTTCAGGTACGCCGGTGACGCGCACAGCACGCTGCCCACGTCGCCGAGCCGTTGCGACACGAGCCCGGAATCGGGCAGCTCGGTCGTGCTCAACTGCAGCGATACGTCGTAGCCTTCGTCGATGATGTCGGGCACGTGCTGCGACAGCGTCAGTTCGACCGCGACCGACGGATAGCGCTCGCGGTAGCGCACGACCGCGGGCACCACGTAGGACTGGCCGAAACTCGTCGTCGCGTGAACATGCAGCCGTCCCGACGGTTTCGCCTGTGCGTCGGCCGCTTCGGCTTCCGCTTCGTCGATATAGCCGAGGATGCGCTGGCAGCGGTCGAGATAGCGCTGCCCGGCGTCGGTCAGCGCAATGCGGCGCGTGCTGCGGTTGAGCAGGCGCGTGCGCAGATGCGTTTCGAGTTGCGCGACCGAGCGCGATGCATAGGCCGTCGTGATGTCCAGGCGATGGGCCGCGCTCGTGAAGCTGCCCTCCTCCGCGACCCGGACGAAAATGCGCATCATCTGTAACGTGTCCATCGACCTGTCCCCGGGATTGAGATCACGTCGCGCCACCGTGCGGCCTGGGTGCCGGCGGCTCCGGCACAGGCCGGTCTGGCGCGAATTGTGCGGAACAGTACAGCAGCGCTGCAGGCGTGTCCAGTTCGCCGTACGCGGCGTGATCCGGCTGCGGAATCATGCCGCGCAACCGCTCGTCTCGCGGTATCCGGGCCGGCCATGCGCGCGCCCGAACACGCCCACGGGCAAACGGCATCGGGCCGGCAAAAACTACTCGCCGGCCCGATGCCGCAGCGCAATTTACGTCCTTCCTGGCTCGCGCGTCACGCAGCAGCGGCCGCTTCGAAAGGATTGCGCAACACGATCGTGTCGTCACGCTCCGCACCGGTCGTGATCATCGATACCGGCACGCCCGCGACCGCTTCGATGCGCGCGATGAAATCCTGCGCCGCGCGCGGTAGCGCCGCACGCTCGCGCACGCCCTTCACGGTGCCGTGCCAGCCTTCGAATCGTTCGTATACAGGCGTCGCGCGCGACTGCGCCTCGAGGCTCGCCGGCAGGTGGTCGACGCGCGCACCGTCGAGCTCGTAACCGACGCACAGCTCGATGGACGCGAAGCCGTCGAGCACGTCGAGCTTCGTGAGCACGAGCGAATCGATGCCCGAGATCCTGACGGCCTGGCGCAGTTGTGCGGCATCGAGCCAGCCGCAGCGTCGCGGCCGGCCTGTATTGACGCCGAATTCCTGCCCGCGCGCGCGCAGCGTTTCGCCGGTGACGTCGTTCAGCTCCGTGAGGAACGGACCGCCGCCGACACGCGTCGCGTACGCCTTGGTCACACCCAGCACATGGCCGAGCTTCGATGCGCCCAGCCCGGTGCCGGCCGCCGCGGCCGACGCCACGGTGCCCGACGACGTCACGAACGGGTACGTGCCCCAGTCGATATCCAGCATCACGGCCTGCGAACCCTCGAACAGGATGCGCTCGCCGCGATCGGTCGCGTCGTTGAGGTCGGCCCAGACGGGGCGCACGAACGGCAGGATCTTCGGCGCGAGGTCGACCAGCGTCGCCAGCATCGTGTCGCGGTCATGTTCGTCGAGCCCCAGGCCGCGGAACCACGCGTTGTGATGGTCGACGAGCACGTCGAGCTTGGCGGCAAGCCGGCCAGGCTCCGCGAGATCGCCGACGCGCAGCCCGCGGCGCCCGACCTTGTCCTCGTAGGCCGGCCCGATCCCGCGCAGCGTGGTGCCGATCGGTTCGCGGCGCAGGCGCTCCTGCGCCTGGTCGATTGCGCGGTGAATCGGCAGCACCAGCGTTGCGTTCTCGGCGATCGACAGATTGTCCGGCGTCACCGACAGCCCGAACTCGGCCATTCGCCCGATTTCCGCGAGCAGCGCTTCCGGATCGAGCGCCACGCCGTTGCCGATCACGCCGCGCTTGCCGCGCACGACGCCGCTCGGCAGCAGCGCGAGCTTGTACGTCTTGCCGCCGACGACCAGCGTATGGCCCGCATTGTGGCCGCCGTTGTAGCGCGCGACGAGATCGGCCTGGGCCGCCAGCCAGTCCACGACGCGCCCCTTGCCCTCGTCGCCCCATTGGGCGCCCACTACCACCACGTTCGGCATACTCCGCACTCCATGTGAGAAATTCAGACACTCGTTCGGCCGAGCCGGCCGTTTGTGTGCCATATTGGCGGAGCTGAGTCGCCCGATCAAACGATTAAACCTGAACCTTCGTGTGAGTAAATTTCACGCGAAACGATGCAATGGCCCGACGCCTCCCTCCGTTGAATTCACTGCGCGCGTTCGAAGCCGCCGCGCGGCTCGGCAGCTTCACGCTGGCTGCCGACGAGTTGTGCGTGACGCACGGCGCGATCAGCCGGCACGTGCAACAACTCGAAGCGTGGCTCGGGCGGCCACTGTTCGAACGCCACAACCGGCGCGTCGAGCTGACCGACGCCGGCCGTGCATATCTCGCCGAAGTCGGCGCGTCGTTCGACCGGATCGCGCTCGCGACCGCGCAGCACTTCGGACACGCACAGCAGCGCGTGCTGCGCGTCAGCGCGCCCGCGACGTTTTCGCTGCGCTGGCTCGTGCCGAAGCTGTCATCGTTCCAGGTCGCCCATCCGGCCATCGAGGTGCGGCTGTCGACGTCGAACGAGCCGATCGAGAAATTGCGCGACAAGGTCGACCTGATCGTTCGCGGTGGCCCGCAAGCCATCGACGGGTACGTCGCCGAGGAATTCCTGTCCGAAGTGCGGCTGCCCGTGTGTGCGCCGAAGCTGCTGGAGGGCCGGCCGCTGGACACGCCAGCCGATCTCGCGGGTTTTACGCTGCTGCACGCGGCAACCTATCCCGGCATGTGGCCCGAGTGGCTCGCGGCGGCCGGACATCCGAATCTCGTGCCGCGGCACTCGCTCACGCTCGAGCATTTCTATCTGACGTTGCAAGGCGCGCTCGACGGGCTCGGTGTCGCGATGGGACCGATCGCGCTCGTCGCGGACGACATCGCCGAAGGCCGACTGGTGCAGCCGTTCAGCGAACCGGCACTGCCGCCGTGGCGCTACTTCACGTACGTGGCATCGGCGCGAGCAAACGACGATGCCGTGCGTGCATTCAAGGACTGGCTGAAAATGACGGGGAACGCGACTGCGCCGGACGCGCGCCACTGACTGTGTCGAGGTACCGGTCGTGCGCGACGAGAATAGAAGGATTCCGAATCAAATAACGAAAAATCACGGAACGTGATTTTCGGTGTGCATCTGTGATCATGATGCACGCGGCAAGCCGCGGTGCGAGCCGCGGCTTGCCGCCGGTCGACGCTTACTGGCTTGCTGCAGCGCCGGCTTTCTTCTCTGCGTTCTGCAGGTTCTGCGGATAGTTCGGATCATTGGCCGCCGGCTTGTAACCAGCGTCTTCGAGTTTCTTCAGTTCGGCGGTGTTCTTCGCACGTGCTGCCTTGTGCTCGGCCTTGCGTTTGGCCCGGGCCGCCTTGCGTGCCTCACTCTTCGCAGCCTTGGCATCCTGTGCAGCAGGTGCGCTGGCGGCATCGGTCTGTGCAAACGCGGGAACTGCCGAGCCGAACAGGAAAGCGGCTGCAGTAGCAGCCAGCGCGAGTTTTCTGATCTGGATTTGCATCGCTGAACTCTCTTTTTTGATGACTATCACGGATTGAAAAACCATCGAGATACCGCCCCAGTCCTGATCGGTCGTCATGTCGCGATCGGGACCTGTGCATCATAACCGCGTCGCGAAAAATGTGGCGTGAACGTGATGACAGAATCGGGATACACCTATGGGAGAAGACGGGGACTCCGCGTGGCCTTCGCGTAGTAGAGACAGGGACGCTGTATCGCACGCTTCGGTGACGGCAATGGGTTGTGCCCGCACAGTGCGATGCGAGACATTGGCGCCTGTTTCACTGGTGGTGATGTCGACACGCTCATGCGTGACGTGAGCCTCCTCGCGCACTGACGATCACCGCAGCAGCCGTCGACCTGCTCGTCATGTTGTCATTCGACGCGGCTCGAACGACGATTCTTCCCATAAACGGTCACGATTCGATTCACCCGGCGATCGAGACGATCGCGTCGAGTCGCCATGCTGTGATGTCGATGGCTACCTGTGGCTTTGGTTACCTGTAGACGTGAAGGTCGTCACCGACAGAAACGTATGACAAAAAACCGAACGCTGTGTATTCGGTGAATACGTCAGCCCGCATCGCTTCACGTATGTGTCGAGGAACTGCGCGAAGGCGCGGTGCTTGTCTGGCAGACGTTGTTTGAGCGTCGAAGTCGCGAAAAGGCTTGTCGGTTCGCGTGGCTGTGCATGCGGATACCTCACGCAGCGCACGTTTGTCACAGGCTTTTCATTTGATCGCTTCGGTAGTCCGCCAGCCGGGCGGTGCTGCGATCGTCACAAGCTTGCTGATCCCTGTTGCGATGGCGATCGGTGAGATTTTACGGGATCGGGACATTCCGGAGGGTGGGCAAATTCGGGAACCACTCACGATTCGGCTACGGTGAGCTTCGTCGTCAATCGAATCTTCACGTCGGCTTGCAACGATCTCCAGATCGGCCCAGGAGCCGACGACCTGTGCGGATGACGTTCGTTTCAGGCCGATTGTGCGGGTCTCTTGCAACTGGTCAGGGTCACAGCGTGACGCTTCGGTTGATGCAAAGGTAGAAAATCGGAAGGCTGACGCGTGGCGAAGCAGCCTGTGGCGATCTACCTTGCGCACAGGCCACAGGCTAAATTTGTCGAGACTCGCCGACCGCCGATCGGTAAAAACTTGTCCAGGGACGCGCGAGCGCGAGTACAAAAAACCACTCGTGTGCAATCCACGATGATTTCGAACTGCTGCCGGAGGATCCGAAGAGGTTGGCGGGCCCGGTTGCGAATCGGCTTTGCCGGCCGATCTCAGGTGCGCAGGTGATGATGACGTGGACTCTTCGATCCCATAAACAGGAACCTGTGCGCGGAATCGGGGGATTTCTTCCTGATTTCCTCCCATAGGTTTCTACTTTTGGGGGTTGTGAGTGGGTACTTACCTCTCCGGAAAGCCTTGTCAGGCCTGAAGGCCCGGTGAAACATGGGCCAATCCCATGTTCGGCAGGCCCGGATCGAAGGACTAACGGGCCTTCCCCACCACAGACGGCTCCCTATTGGTAGCGGTTTATAGGGTTCGTCTTTCTGTGGCAGCACACGTGTGTTTACATCTTTTGTAAACCACGTTTACTTCTTTAACTACTTTTAGACGGCTCACAGCCTTGTGCGACAAGGGTTTGAGCGGTGTTCGGTACCCATTTATGGGAGCACAGGTGGAAGGGTCTGGGGTTTCAGGTCTGTGGATTTGGGGAATGGGGTACCGCGTTGTGGGGAATCGGGGTTGTGGATATGGGACGAGCGTACCCGGTTATGGGAAAGCGGTCATAAATCGCACAGGGTAGTCGTCTATGGGAACGCATGAAGGTAGCCTTTTATGGGGCAGTTTTCCCGATCCTCGGATGCCTTGATGCACAGCGATTTTCTTCGGGTAACCGGTTATGGGGAATCTCAAAGGTACCTGTTTATGGGGTGAACTCTGGGCCGATCGGCTGCATTTCATCACTGTGCTCCGGAACCCCTTCCCATGGACTGGATCGTTGCTGCGGATAGGTTACCTGCTATGGGGAAAGTAGATGGTTGCCATTTATGGGAACGATTTCCACCGTGAGGATCGAAAACAACGCAATCGATGAAGCCGACAGGTAACCTCCTATGGGAAACGATGAAGGTAGCAAGTTATGGGAGAAAAACGCAGCTGTGCTGCAGGGCACCACGAATTCGGTCGACGATCTCGATTCCGTTCGTTTGCCTCCCATGGATGGTTACCTTCCCGAGGGCAATTCTCGTGCCGGGTTTCGGTGTCCAGACACCAAAGGTAGCGACTTTTGGGAAGCTTTTTTTTCCAAAGGTAGATGGATATGGGGTTCATCAACAGTCACGCAATCATCAATTTCCCTTTTATATCTGATAGTTATGCGTGGTAGTGAAAGTGATGCTGGAGCAAGGACGTTGCTCCCGGACAAGAAAAGGTATAAAGTCCGCTATCAACAAGGTCACCTTATCCGGACATCACGATGCCGCGCAAGCCCGCAAGCAAAGGCTCAGACAAACAGGTTTCACTGTTTCAGACCCCCGAGCCTCCCGACTTGCTGCGCAAGGCGGTCCAGGCGATTCATATCGCGCCCAAGTCGGGAAAGATCGGGCTGCAGCAGCGCAAGATGTTCAGCTCGTTGATCAAGAACGCACTTCGGCAGGAGGCGTTCGAGCCTGGCCGGACCAGCTTCTCGATTTCGATCGCGTCGCTTTCGCACGAGAGCGGGCTGAACAGCAACAACACGAAGTACGTGAAGGACACGGTCAACTCGTTGATCAGTACCGTCGTCAACTGGGACTACCTGGCCGCGGACCGTTCGACGGTCTGGAAAGCGTCGGGTCTGCTGGCTGGTGCGGAGCTCGAGCAATCGGTGCTGAAGTACAGCTTCTCCGACCAGATTCGCAGCGAGTTGCTGAACCCCGAAATCTATGCGCTGATCGATATGCGGATCGCTCGCGAGTTCCGGCGGTCGCACTCGCTCGCGCTGTGGGAAAACACGGTGCGCTATGAAGGGATCGGCATCACCGCAAAGATCCCGCTGCCGAAATTCCGTGACCTCATTCTCGGCCAGGACAAGGCGTCGCAGTCGTACAAGGAATACAAGCTGTTCAAGAGCAAGGTCCTGGTGCCGTGCATTCAGGAGGTGAACGAAGTATCGGATCACACGCTCGAGCTGATCGAACACAAGTCCGGCCGCAGCGTGGAAGCCGTGCAGTTCAAGGTGACGCGCAAGCAGAGCGCCGATACGGTGGAGGACGGCGACGTCAAGAACGAAGCGCTGGTCGAGGAAGTCGCCAAGTTCGGCATTCCGCGTTCGGAGGCGCGCCGGCTGATCACGCAATACGGCATACAGCGCATCAAGGCGGCGATCGCCTATACGCTCAATCGGACAACGAAGAAGAATGCGGCGCCGGTCGACAACGTCGCCGCGTATTTCCGCAAGGCGCTGACGCACGGCTACACGCTGGCCGACGGGCAGGGAACCGAGGCGGCCGCACCGGCGAAGGAATCCGCGCAAAGCAAGCAGGAGCAGATTCGCGACAAGTATCTGGCGGCGAAGGTCGAGGAAGCCGGCGCGTATTTCCGCGAGCTGGAGATCGACGACCAGACCAAGCTGCTCGAACGCTACAACGAGACGGTAGTGGGCTCGAAGGACCTGACGCTGTCGCCGAAGAAGAAGGCGAGCAAGCTCGCGCAGACCAGCTTCTTCCGATGGCTGGCACTGGATACCTGGGGCGAACCGACCTCGGACGACCTGCTGGAATTCCTGCTCAAAAGCAGCCTCGCAGGCAACTGATCAAGGCCTCGCAGCCGAGGGTGCATCGTGCGCCGGACTATGTGGTCGTCCGGTATCGCGATGCAAGGCGGATGCGAGGCCTTCTGCTTTTGGCGCGTTACTTTTGCGCGGCCGTCGCCAGCTCGGCGACGTAAGCATCAATGACGGTCTTGAGCTGGTCGGCAAGCGCTTCCTGATGGGACGCGTCGACCCCCTTGAGCTGCAGATCCAGACGACCATCCGGGTAGGTCTTCAACTGGCCGATCGCGCGCGATTCGAGCGCGAAGTCGTGACGAACGCTGTAACGCGTGCGGCCCGTTTTCTTGTTGCCGTCGCTCTGCGCCCGCAGGAAATTCTCGAGATCGCGGACCGATTTTTTCCGGTCGATCACGGCCGTCAGCAGCCGGTCGGCCGTCGGCTCGCCCAGGCGTTCGAAGATCAGCTTCAGGAAATACGCCGCCTGCAGACCAACCACGTCGTTCGCGCTGGCCATCCGTTCCAGCAGCGTGTTGGGCAATGCGTTGAGCGACAGCGTCTTGCTGATCGATGCCTTGTCCTTGCCGATTTTTTCCGCCAGCGTGTTCTGGTCGGAAAAGACCTTCTCGTCGAGGAGGCGCTTCCACGCAACCGCATCGTCGAAGATCGTCTGGCGCTCGTGGTCGTGGTTCGCGCGATACGCGATCGTGTAGAGCTGCTCGGGCGTGTGGTCCGTGCGGAACGTGGCGTTGATGGTCTCGTCGCCGTTGATGCTCGTCGCGCGCAGCCGACGTTGCCCGTCGATCACGACGAGCTTGCCGGGAAATTCCGGGAGCCGCGTGACCTTGATCGGCTCGATCTGCCCTTCCCGTTTCAGCGTCAGCGCGAGCTCGTGCAGGCTCGATTCGGAGTAGAACACGCGCGGGTTGAACGGGTTGGGGATGCAGTCCTTGACCAGCACCTTCTGCGGCGCGCCGAGATCCGTCGTACCGGTGGGCGTGACCGCGGCCGGCACGTCGGCAGGCACCGCCTCGACGGCAACATTCGCAGCGGCGGCCGGCTCGGGCAGCCGCGTTTCGAGGGCCGCATTTTCCTGCGCGAGTCCGCGCAACAGGCCGGCAGCGAGGTGCAGGTTGCCGGTCGGCTTCTTGTCTTTCGATGTGTCCTTAGCCATGGGCGGCTCCGGTAGCGCGCGTCGACGCGATGTATTGGGCCATTTCCGTGACCAGCTTTTCGATTTCCGCCCGGGCTTCTTTCAGGCCCTTCAGGTATCGATTGTGATGATGGATCGTGGTGCCGAGCGCGAATGTCTGACGGTAGACCTCGCGTTGCGCGATCTGGCTGTCGAGCAGATGCTCCCCTATTTCTTCAGCTCTTAGAATTTTTAAAATTTCTTCACGCATTTTAGTTTTTCCATTGACACTATTCAGCATCAATGCGGAAGAAAGATTAGGGTTTCGAACGGAACGCATCGACTCGATCATGCGGATCATCGCGACGGTGCTGTACAGGTCGGCCGGCGACGGCGACAGCGGCACCAGGCAAAAGTCGGCGACTTCAAGGACGGATGCGATGCGCGGATCTTCGAGGTTACCGGGACAGTCGACGACGATCACGTCGAAGTTCGCGTCCTGCTTCTTGATCTCGCCACCGATGCCACGGCCGGCGGGCGCCAGCGAAAGGACGGTCATCGGCAACGTGTTCTCGCCGCTCGTTACCCAGCGGACAGAAGTGCCTTGAGGGTCGGCATCGATCAGGGCGACCTTGTTGCCGCCGGCTTCGAACGCAGCCGCGATGTTGACGGAGATGGTCGTCTTCCCGGTCCCACCTTTTTGATTACTGACGGCGATCTTGAAAGCCATTAAATCCCTCCAAGGAGTTTTGCGTAATATATGCAGTTATTGTCGAAATGTCCAGAAAAGCATTGGATGCAATGCATATCTTGATGGTCGATGTGGTTGTCACGTGACAAGTGAGCCAAATGGCCTAGTTGCTATCAGAAATAAGAGATCGAGTAAAAATAAAATTGCCGATCACACTATCGATGCATTCAACAGAGTCTGAGAAATTCGCTTGTTTTTATGTC
The DNA here is from genome assembly GCF_905339975.1 of Burkholderia sp. BCC1999. Classification (NCBI taxonomy): domain Bacteria; kingdom Pseudomonadati; phylum Pseudomonadota; class Betaproteobacteria; order Burkholderiales; family Burkholderiaceae; genus Burkholderia; species Burkholderia sp. BCC1999. The sequence goes on from NZ_CAJPHP010000033.1 coordinate 15,244, forward strand.
GATAGCGAAGGTGAAGTACCAAAGCGGACCATCACGAACTTTCCATTTCTATCGCAACGCATCGCGATTCCGATTGGCTGGGATCTTGAACGTCGACGAGCTCGGTAGTTGTCACGTGACAAGTCGCTAGAAATCGATTCGTGTTGTCGCTTTCAATCGCCAAGCGGCGTTTGATCAGAACGTGATGCAGGCCCTCGCAATGCTGCTTCTAGATTCGATTTTCCGGATGGAGCCTTGCATCGTTGCTTGTCGCTAGGGTGAGTTGTCACGTGACAAATCCTCGTGGTGCGCACCGGAGTTGGCTTCGCAAATTCTTCGAAGATTGTGGGATTGAACTGCATGTCGCGCGTAGACGCGATCCTTTAAGGAGTAGCGTCGCCAGTGGCGATTCACCGTTAACCGTGGCTCGCCGCGCGGTTCGCTGACGAGTTGTCACGTGACAACAGAAAGTCCGGACGTGGTCACTTGATCGTTTGATTGATAGGAAGTCTCTAGTGGTGCTTTAGGTCTGCGGCTGAAGATGGTGAATCGACGAGTGACCTGTCGATCTGGATGCGGCGTTACCGGCTACCTGCCAAAGCGCGCATTCGTCCTCGCATGAGCTCCCCGGTAGCCTGGATAGACGGATCCACCGAAGTGAACTGCGGATGTGAATGATATGGCCCCATTTAAACAATGAGCTACCGTCGTTTTGTCTCATCCAACAGTCAGTAGGGGAGGGGAGCCTCGTAGTACACCAGCGTTGCTATCAATGTGTCCTGACGTCGATCTGCGATCGCAGCGCTTAGGAGCGGACGAATCGGCGGAAATTCAGGCGTCGAAGGACCTGCGGCAATGAATACGGATCGAATCGTGAAACATTTGTGAGAAATGGACCATTCTCGGAAATCCTTGTCTGGCAATGGCTTGCGCCACATTCTTCATGTTGTTTCACGCGAACTGAGCGAAATTCCCCGCGGAAATAGGGGCGCATGATATTTCCGCTCGTCGTTGCCATTGGCACGATCATGCATACGCTGATTTGTATTTAATGATACGTGTTTCGTGGTTAATAATACGTTTCAAGGTTGCCTGGGCCTGAGGAAGGCAGATTGGTTGCCGGTCGGGGCCATCATGGGACGATGCCGGCGCCCGGACTCGACACGTCGTGCTGATATTCAACCCGAGTTGTCACGTGACAACGCATCGCGTCAGTCGCACGATCCGGTGAAGCGGTGTGTCTCAGGTGAAATCGATCGATAAGAAATCTGCGGCCGAGGACCTGAATCCTGGAGCAGGGCCGTGATCGTCGGGAGGGGGAAGCTCACATCCGTTCAGGGAGGAGTAACTGCGTGTCGGCAATGAATCGGCGTTTGGGTCTGGATGCGCGCGCCCTTGAACGTGGTCATCACCGTGCTCCAGGTATTCAAAGGGGATTCACTGGGCAGATATCTAGCAATTGATCGTGAGTGGGTAAGACACGCAAATCTTTTCGCGCACTCGATTCAACCGGCCCGATCACTCAAGCGTGGCGCCGATCCTGCAATGCCGTGGATGCCGCCAAAGCAGGGCACCCTGCATTTTCGAGATCGTTGCCTGCGATCAATAACTTGCCGCGATCGACAGAACGACATCCGTCCCGCTCCGCAGACTATCGATATCTCGCCGCGGTGAATTGCCGAACAATCGGCTGTATTCCCGATTGAACTGGGTCGGGCTCGCATATCCGACCCTGAACGACGCCGACGCAGCATCGAGTCGCTCGGACAGCATCAGTCGACGTGCCTCGTTGAGCCGAATCCACTTCTGGTATTGCAGCGGACTCATGCCCGTGAGCTGACGGAAGTGGTGGTGGAAGGTTGAACTGCTCATCTGAACCTGCGCCGCGAGATCGTCGACCCGCAACGACTCGTCATAGTGGGCCCGCAACCACCGGATCGCGCGTGACACACGGTTGCCCTGGCTGCCGGCGGACGCGATCTGACGCAGGCGAGCGCCCTGGTCGCTCGTCAGCAGCCGATAGTAGATTTCCCGCTCGACGTACGGGGCGAGAACGGCAATGGCGTTCGGGTCGTCCAGCAACGCCAGCAACCGGTTCAATGCGTCGAACAGCGGCTCGGTCATGTCGCCGACGACGAGACCGCGGCCCACGGGGGCATCATCGTGATCCGGTGCGACCTGCATCATCAGTTCCGCCAGGACGTGAAAATCGAGCTTGAGCCCGATCCCGAGAAACGGCTCCTCGTGGCTGGCCTCAATGACTTGCGTCGAGCCTGGCAAATCGAGCGACGTGATCAGAAAACGGTTGGCGTCGTAGATATAAGCGTCGCCGCTCTGAATGACCCGTTTCGCGCCCTGAACGACGAGACCGAAGCTCGGCTCGACCATGCACTCCATTGGCTGAGTCGGCGCTTCCCTGCGATGGAAGCTCAGGTTCGGAATGGCCGTGGTGACGTGGTCGGCGCCTTCGGTCCATCTCGCGACGCGCGCTGCGAGCGAATGCCGCAGAACGCATATGCGGCCGCGATTGCTCGACTGTTGGTCTGCCTGGTTGAATGCAGCGATGGCGACGTCGTCGTTTCGTTCGCCGGGTGTGTATCGGACGGGTGCCGGATGCATGACTTCTCTATTCAGGTAATCGGGTGGTCAGGCCGGCCGTCGGCGTGCGGGTGTCCCGGCAACGCATGCGCCATTCTTCGGAAATCGCGCCATGGGCGCGCTCCCGGATGAAAGGCGCAACGACCGACGGACCTACTTGGTCGCCTGCGATGCGCAAAACTGCCAGCGGCGCGATTTCGTTGTCGGCGCCGTTGCGCGCTCGTCGACCGTGCGCCACCACCGCTCACCGCGGTGCGGCGTGCCGAGATCGAGGCGCTCGCCGATCCTGGGCGTCGACAGTTCGATTCCGCGCACGAGAGCCATTGCCGTGACACGCTCGAACGGTTCCTGCCAGCGATGCATTGCAAGATCGAACGTGCCGTTATGGATTGGAACCAGCCAGCGTCCGCGCAAATCGATGTGAGCCTGCACGGTTTCTTCCGGCTGCATGTGCACGTACGGCCATTGCGCATCATAAGCGCCTGTTTCGATCAGCGTCACGTCGAACGGTCCGAGGCGCTCGCCGATCGTCCGGAACCCGTCGAAGTAGCCGGTGTCGCCGCTGAAGAACACGCGAAGGTCGTCGTCGACGATGACCCACGACGCCCACAGCGTGCTGTTGCCGTCGAACAGGCTGCGCCCGGAAAAGTGCTGCGCGGGCGTGGCCGTCAGCGTCAGGCCGGCCACGTCGACACTCTGCCACCAGTCGAGCTGCCGAACCTTGGTTGCGTCGATGCCCCATTCGATCAGGCGGTCGCCGACGCCCAGCGTGGTCACGAACACGTCGGTGGTTGCAGCAAGCGCCAGCACCGTGTCGCGGTCGAGGTGATCGTAGTGATCGTGCGACAGGATCACACCGCGCAGCGGCGGGAGATCTTCAAGGGCGATCGGCGGCGCATGGAAGCGCTTGGGGCCGACGTGCCGGAACGGCGACGCACGCTCGGCGAATACGGGGTCGGTCAGCCAGAATTCGCCGCGCAGTTTGAGCAGCAGCGTCGAATGGCCAAGCCGGTACAGGCTGCGATCGGGCGCCGCGTCGAGCGCCGCGCGAGTCAGCGAATCGATGGGCAACGCACCGGTCGGCACGGTGTTGCGCGGCTTGTTGACCAGCATGTTCCACACGATCCCGAGCGTCTTGCCAAGGCCTTCGACGGGACGCGGCGCGACATTGGCGAAGCGTTCGCCGTTGTGCTGCGGCGAGCCGCCGGACAGCGCGCGGCCGCGCCGGGCGGCTGCAAAACCCAGAATGCGGTGAATCAAAACGAGAGGCGATGCCATGTCGGTTCGTCCGGAAGATAAAGTACACTAAACAGTGTAGTTTATTTTTTGGATAAGTAAACTGTCCGGTGTAAAATTTTCGTATGGATACCAGCACTCCCCCTCTGCGCCTGACCGATCGAAAGCGCGCGGCCATCGTCGATGCGGCGATCGAGGAATTTCTCGCGGCGGGCTACGATGCGACCAGCATGGATCGTATCGCTGCGCGCGCGGACGTGTCGAAGCGCACGGTCTATAACCACTTCCCCGGTAAGGAAACGCTGTTTGCCGCGATCCTGCACAAGCTGTGGGATGCGACGCAGACCGGCGGTTCGCCGACCTATCGCGCCGACGTGCCGCTGCGCGAGCAACTGCTCGCGTTGCTGGATCGCAAACTGCGCTTGCTGAACGACGAGGCGTTTCTCGCACTTGCGCGCGTGGCGATCGGCGCGGCGATCCATTCGCCGGAGCGCGCGCGCGACATGGTCGAGCGTCTCGGCGAGCGCGAGGAAGACATGACGGTCTGGGTGCGCGCGGCCGCCGCGGCCGGCCGCCTGTCGGTCATCGATCCGGTGTTCGCCGCGCATCAATTGCATGGCGTCGTGAAGGCTTTTGCGTTCTGGCCGCAGATCACGATGGGCCAGCCGCCGCTCACGGTGCAGGAGCAACGGAAAGTCGCGGAATCCGCGGCCGACATGTTTCTCGCGTACTACGCGCGGCTGGACGACGGCGATGCAATGCGCACGACGCAGGACTGACCATGCATGGGGACGCCCTGCGCGAAGCGAAGCCGGCGCGATGCGCACGAGCGGTGCGCGCAGCACCGATGAACCGTCGCACCTGAAGCCGAACGCGAGCGATTACGCATGAAGACGCTGTTGATCGTCTATCACACGATGACCGGGGGCACGCAGCAGATGGCCGAAGCCGCTGCCGGTGCGGCGCGCGAGCAGCCCGGCATCGACGTCAGGCTGCAGCGCGCGGATGTGACGAGTCCAGACGACGTGTTGGCCGCCGACGCATACCTGTTTGCGACGCCGGAGAATCTCGCGGCGATGTCCGGGCTGATGAAGGACTTCTTCGATCGCTGCTACTACGCGGCGCTCGATCGCGTGAACGGCCGCCCGTATGCGGCAATGATTTGCGCGGGCAGCGACGGGCAGAACGCGTTGCGCCAGATCGACCGGATCGCGACCGGATGGCGGCTGAAGAACGTGGCGCCGGGCCTGATCGTCTGTACTCACGCGCAGACACCGGAGCGTATCCTCGCGGCGAAGACGATCGACGGCGATGATCTCGAGCGCTGCGCGGAGCTCGGCGCAGGTCTTGCCGCGGGACTCGCGCTGGGCGTCTTCTGATGCCGGTTGTGGCTGCGACGACTTGCCGGCGCGCTTCGTGAGGACAGCTCACGCTGCCGTGAGGACACGAAACCGGCCGAATCCCCAAGCCCTAGCTGCTTTTTGCCGCTGACGAAGGCCGGTGGTATTCGGGCCAAAGACGTTTCACGAGATCGCGCGATGCGCCGTACGCGTGGCAACTGTCGATCTTGAGCGGCTTTCCTTCGCTGTCGCGTTGGTCCAGCGACGATCGCCGCACGCCGACCATCGTCTGATAGGCCGTGGTGGCGATCGGGGCGAGCAATTCCTTCAGGTGCGTGCACGTATCGCAGGACGGCAGGCGCTTGCGAACCTCGCTGTTCCAGCCGGCGCCGATGTTCAGTCCGACGAGTGCCTGCAGCGAGTCGCCGCCGCCCGGGCACTGCGCATACGGATGCGCGCGAATGAACGTCGATACCGCGCGAACGACCATGTCCGCGTCGAAGACCAGCGTCACACCGAGGTCGTGGATCGGCGACAGCGCCGCGACCGTCCGCGTGCCGCCCGGCGGTGTGAAATCGCTGGTCTTGCGGTCCGCGAGGCAGGCTGTCACTTCGAACAGGCCGTCGCTGCGCCGATAGCCGCGCATGTCGATGTGTCGATGGTGAATTTCCTCGCGCGTGATGTCGTCGTGCGCGATGTCGTGTCGGGGAACCATGTATCCGCTCCGTTTCGTACAACCGGTTCTTTTCGCAGGCAAAGGCGAACATCGCCGGCTGGCCGGGCGTGCAGCAAAACATGCCGAGGCGCGCTGCCGACGACGTCGATGCGGCCATACTACGCATTTTCCGGCATGTTCGTCCGCGGCACGATCGATGCGGGCGCAACGAGTCGAAGGCGCGCCCGGTACAACCGGGGGTGTTCAGGTGACGTGTCGCGCGACGGCGTCCGACGTCCGCCACGCGGAATGGAGCACGCCGGATGCGCGCCTGTGCCGAAGCCGGGCCCGGCCCGATTTCCGCGACGGCCTCGAATGGCGTGACATCCGGAAACGTATCCATATAATGCGCAACATGACCGCGCGGACGCCTTTTCGGCCTCCGGGGTCGGGCAAATGCAGACCGGCGAGTCAACCGGCCACCGCGCGTACCGGTATACTTCCACTCCTGCCTTGTCCGGCATCGTGGCCGGGTGCCTGAAAACAGAGTGGCGTGCGCGATGCGGCCCCGTAGTGTTCCGCATCGGCGGCAGACGGGCCGCCAGCACGGCGGCGAAGCTTTCGAGCCGCGCGGCATGGCCGCACGAACCACACCTTATATTCCTGGTGGATTGAATTTATGGGTTTTGAACAACTTGCCGAATTGCGGGCGCAGCTCGCAGCGAAGGCCAAGCAGGAGCGCAACGCAAAGCGGCCGGCAGCGCCGGCGGACACCGGTGCGAAGCCGAAGTCCGGCGACCAGCCGTCCCGCGGTGCCAAGCCGGGTGCTGGCGCCAAGGCGGGTGCCGGCGCGAAGGCACCGCATCGCGCGAAGCCCGCTTCGGCCAAGCCGTCGGCGCCGGTCGATCCGGTTATCGTCGCGATCGGCAAACTGCAGCGGAAGTTTCCGAGCGCGTTCCCGAAGAATCCGGCCCCCAAAGTGCCGCTCAAGGTCGGCATCTGGGACGACCTGGCGCGCGAAGCACAGGCCGTCGGCCTCACGGAAGCCGAACTGCGCGAAGCCATGTCGACATGGTGCCGCGGCAACCGCTACTGGTCGTGCCTCGTGGAAGACGCTGTGCGCGTCGACCTGCAGGGCAATGAAGCAGGGCGCGTCACGCATGACGACGCAGCACGGGCGCGCCGGCTGAAGTCGCGGCGTCCCGGCAAGGGCGCTGCGCAAGCGGCCAAGGGCGCACCGCAGCCGCCGAAGGCCGAGCAGCAGGCTGAGGCCGCTGCCGCCCCGCAAGCGGCGGAAGCAGCAGAAGTTCAGGCCGACACCGCGCCACAGGTCGAGCAGCAAGTGGCCGGCAACGAGTAATACCACTGCCGTCTACTGCACGGCGCGTACCCGCATGCACGTCGTATGCGGCGCATCACGCAACGGACTGACCTGCCTCGACAGAGGCAGGTCAGGACTGCCTCCCCGGCGCTTGCCGGTCAGCACACACTTATCCCGAGCAAGACAGGCAACGCAACCGGACGAAAGACGTTTGTCAATCGGCGCTGCAGGCGCTCGTTATATTCAGGTTAATGATTTGTACACCTGAATGCTATTGTGCCTTCGTCTAATAATTCGGTTTCCTAATATATGAACGGCGGAATCGCCGGCCGGGATGAGGACGTTTCGGTCGGGGGGGCGCCGCGACACGATGACGCGCGATAATCCCGACCGGATCGTCGCACTGCACGATGCAGCTTGCATTTCGAAAGGTGTGAAAGGCATGTGCCGGCATGATCCGAAGTCACGTCCACCGATTTTCAACGTCAATCCTAGCCGGATCATGAACCCGAGACATTCCGCGATTCTTGTCGCACTCACCGCCGCCGCGCTGTTCGGCGCCGCGACACCGCTCGCCAAGGCGTTGATCGGCGCGATGTCGCCGTTCATGGTCGCCGGCCTGTTCTATCTCGGCAGCGGCGTCGGGCTCGGCATCGGGATCCTGCTGCGCGGGCTGCACAATCGTCGCGCACCGGTGACGGAGGCCGCGCCGCTGCAGCGCGCCGACCTGCCGTGGCTGGCCGGCGCGGTCGTGGCGGGTGGCGTGGCCGGCCCGGCGTTGCTGATGCTCGGGCTGTCGAGCACGCCGGCGGCAACCAGTGCGCTGCTGCTCAATCTCGAGGGCGTGCTGACGGCCGTCATCGCATGGGTCGTGTTTCGCGAGAACGTGGATACGCAGGTGTTTCTCGGCATGGTCGCGATCGTCGTAGGCGGCACGCTGCTGTCGTGGGGGCCGGCTCGGGCCGGCGTGCCGGTCGGCGCGTTGCTGATCGTCGGTGCATGTCTGTGCTGGGCGATCGACAACAACCTGACCCGCAAGGTCGCCGCGAACGACGCGATGGTCATCGCGTGCGCGAAGGGGCTGATCGCCGGGCCGGTAAACATCGGTATTGCGCTCGCGACCGGCGCGACGCTGCCCGCTGCATCGGTCACGGCTGCCGCGATGCTGACGGGGCTCGGCGGCTACGGGATCAGCCTGGTGCTGTTCGTCGTTGCGCTCCGCCATCTCGGTAGCGCGCGCACCGGTGCATATTTCTCGATCGCACCGCTGTTCGGCGTCGTGCTGTCGCTACTGATCTGGCCTGCGCTGCCGCCGGCAACTTTCTGGGTCGCCGCCGCGTTGATGGCGCTCGGTATCTGGCTGCACGTGCGCGAGCGGCATGAACACACGCATGAGCACGAGCGGCTCGAGCATACGCACCGGCATCGGCACGACGAACATCACCAGCACACGCATGATTTCGAGTACGACGGCGACGAACCGCACTCGCATCCGCACGTGCATCTGCCGATCACGCACAGTCACGCGCACTTTCCGGACATTCATCACCGGCATCGGCATTGACCGCAGTCATCAACGGTAGGCGGCGCGCGCCTCAAGGTGACCATTTATGGGATATGCGCCGCGCACTCGTTCATGAGGGCGATGGCACAGGAACTCGAGTCGCCGCGATGGCTATCGCGCGTGCGGAAAGCAGAAACCGAAATCCTCGCAGCCCGGGCATCCGGGTGCCGGGCCCGGCGGTACGCCGAGTGAGGCCGCCACTTCCTGTGCGAGGAATTTCTTCCAGCGCAGGTGGGTGACGTTGCGCGCGGCGAGCGCGGGGAAATAGCGCTCGAGCATCGCGGATACCGCGTCACGCCCGTCGAGCCCGAGATCGCGCCACAGATGGTCAGGGCGCAGGCACGCATGCGCGATGATCGATGCGAGGCAGTCGGCATCGTCGCGGGCGACGGCGGGATTCGCGTCGTCCATCAGCCGCGTGTGCAGCGTCGCGACGAATTCGGCATGGGCCGCTGGCAATAGTGCCAACGCGACCGTCGGCATGAGTGCGGTGGTATGGGCGGGAGTCAGGTGCGGAAACTGCCGGGCCAGCAAGCCGGCGAACTGTGCTGGAGAGAGGCCCAGCAGCGAATGCTCGTTGCGACACGCGCGTGCGGCGATGAGTGTGCCGAACAGCGGTGCGTCAGGTGCGTCGGCGCGGGCCGACGCTGATTGCAGCGTTTGCAACGCCTGTTCCCGCGCGTGATCGAAAGCGGCTGTCATCGGATACCTCCGGATGACAGCCGGGCCGCGTGGATGCGCGGCGTAGGACGGTTCGCCATTGCGACCGTCACGCGATCACTCGACGCCGACGATCACGCTCGATGCCTTGAAGATCGCGGACGCGGCCGAGCCGCTCGCGAGGCCGAGACGATCGACGCTGTCGTTGGTGACGATCGCGACGATCTCGGCGCCACCCGCAGCCTTGATCACGACTTCCGAGTTGACCGCGCCCTTCGTGACCGCCGCGACGGTCCCTGCGACGCAGTTGCGCGCCGATACCTTGCTGCTGTCGACGTCGACCATCACGATCACCGACGACGCCTTGACGAGTGCGAACGCCTTCGTGCCGGCCGCGAGGCCCAGCGAAGCCGCGCTGCCGTGGGTGATCACGGCGACGATGTCGAGACCGTCCTGCGTGCGGAGCGTGATTTCGTCGTTGACGGCACCGGGCTTGACGGCGCTGACCTGGCCGGCGAAATGGTTGCGGGCGCTGGTTCGCATGATGGATCTCCGGAAAATGAGCTGCCCGGCGGGCGGCGAGTAAAAGACGGGAACAGTAGACGAGTTTACCGTCAACGCCGGCGAAATGCGGCCCGGGTTTGCGATGTCCGGCATTCCGGCTGTGAACGAATTCGGGGCGATCCGGCAGGCCCCCGCCACGCGCATTTGTCAGACGGGCGGCGGTCGCCTGCACGGCTTTGCCGCTGCGGTACTGCGCTGTGGACCGGGCGCCCGCCTAGCCTCGCTTCGACGATCCGCGGGGCGTCGCGGATCGTCGAAGCGAGGCCGTTTCCCTGGCAGGTGCAGCATGCGCTTCGCCCAGTGCCACGAGCGCGTCGGTCAGTTGCGTCATGTGTTTTTCCATCGATCTCGGGTCGCCCGATTGCAGCGACACGAAGGCGCCATCGAAACCCATCATGCCGAAGTACGCGAGATCGTCCGCCGCGGCAGCGGTGATGCCCGCGCCGTCCGTGCTGAACGCGTTGCGAATCATCTCCCGCATGTAGTCGCGGCCTTCGGTGCGCACGTCGACGACGGTCTGGATTGCCTCCGGCTCGGCCGCCTCGTTGCTCATGACCATCACGAACAACAGGCGCAAGAAATTTTCCCGATGCAGGAACACTTCGCCGGTTTTCTGCAGATACCAGCCGAGGCGTTCGCGCGGCGTACCCTCGGGCGGGTTCTCGTGCGCGTTGCGCATTGCGTCGAAGAAGCCGTGCGCGCCCTGCGCCATCACCTCGGCGAGCAGTCCCGCCTTGGAGCCGAAGTGGTGATAGATCGCGCTCTTCGGGATGCCGGTCGCTTCGACCAGCGCCGACATCGACGTGCCCGCATAGCCATACGCCGACATGACGCGCGCTGCCGCGTCGAGGATTTCCTGGCGTGACTTCTGACCGCGCCGGTTGCCGATTTGTTGTGGATTGTCCATTCCGAAAGTATACGCTCTCGAAAATTGGACCAATCGGTCCAATACTCGTTTTCCCTAGATTTCCAGTTTTGGACCTATCGGTACAATCGTGTCATCGCAGGCGTGGGCCGTCACACCACGCGGCGCACGAACGACACGAGAAGGAGACATCTCATGACTCACGAGTACGACGCCGACGTTGCCATCGTCGGCTATGGTCCGACCGGCGTCATCGCCGCGCTCACGCTCGCCAGGCACGGAATTTCCTGCGTGGCATTCGAACGGCACCGCGAGATCTATCCGCGGGCTCGGGCGGTGACGGTCAATGACTGGACGATGCGGATTTTCCAGAACCTCGGCGTCGACGAGGCGGTGCTCAAGCACATCGATCCGCAGCGCGCGCTGCGCTGGATGCGCTATGACGGCACCGAGATCATGCGCATCGAACATCCGCCGTCGACGCTCGGCATCAAGCCGCGCTTCTTCAACATCTATCAGCCCACGATGGAATCGGCATTGCGCGAGTGCGCGGCGCAGTACGAGCACGAGATCGACGTGCGCTATGGCGCCGAGGTGGTGTCGCTGAATCAGGACGAAGCAGGTGTCACCGTGTCTACGAGAGACGCGGCCAGCGGTGTGACGACCGACACACGTGTGCGCTACGTGATCGGGAGCGACGGCGGGAGCAGCGCGACGCGCGGCATGCTGGGCGTGAAACTGCTCGGCGACACGCTGGACGTGCAGTGGATCGTGATCGACTGTCGCGTCAAGCGCTGGTGGCCGGATCGGAATCTGCTTACGTTCTGGTCCGACAAGGAGCGGCCCGTGGTCGATATCGCGCTGTCCGGCGGCAATCATCGCTGGGAACTGCCGCTCAAGCCCGGTGAAACCGAAGCCGATTTCGCGACGCATGAGCAGGTATGGCCGCTGCTGAAAGCGCTGGGTGTCAGCGAGGACGATGTCGAAATCCATCAGTACGCGTTTTACCGGCACCACACACGCATGGCCGAAACGTGGCGTGTCGATCGCGCGTTCCTGGCCGGCGATGCCGCGCACCTGATGCCGCCGTGGGCCGGGGCCGGCATGCAGACCGGCATGCGCGATGCGTTCGATCTCGGTTGGAAGCTCGCAGGTGTGCTGAACGGTTCATTACCCGAATCATTCCTCGACACCTACGAGACGGAGCGCCGACCGAACGCGACGTTCTATACGCAGCTCGCCGTTCAGCTTGGCCGCATCATCAAGCAGGAACTGTTGCCCGAAGAGCAGGCCGCACTCGATGCATCACGCGGCGCGGATGCACCGGAACCGCCGTTGATCGCACCACCCGTGCTGGCGGCCGGCTGGCTGCGCGGTCCGCTTGCCGACGAGAGCATCGTCGGCCGGATGGTGCCGCAACCGGTGGTCGGCGACAACCGCGGCGCGATGGCGCGCCTCGACGACCTACTGGGTGACGGCTTCGTCCTCCTCGGCGACAACGTCGATCCGGCCAGCCTGCTCAGCACCGACGAAAAGGCCGAATGGGATCGGCTGGGCGCCCGGTATATCGCCATTCGCCAGCAACATCAGCATACGCAGGGGCCCGACGAATTCGTCGACCTCGACGGCGTGCTGCAGCCGTGGCTGCGCAAGTTCGGCGCGCGCGCGGTCGCGCTGAGGCCGGACCGGTTCGTCGCGGCCGCCGACGTGAGCGGCCTCGCCGTGCCTGATTGCGCCGGCGTACGCAGCGGGATGAAGCAATGAAGGAGAGCAGGATGAGTACAGTGACGGAACTTGGCTACGTCGGCATCGAGGCAAGCGACCTTGATGCGTGGGAACGTTTCGCGACCGGTCTGCTCGGCATGCAGACTGGATCCCGTACCGACGACATGCTGACCTTGCGGATGGACGGCGCGGTCCATCGCTGGATCGTCGTCGCGGGCAGTGCAGACGACCTTGCCTTCACCGGGTTCGGTTGCGCGACGGACGAAGATCTCGACGCGATCGTCGCCAGGTTGCGCACGGCAGGCAGCGAAGTCGCCGAAGGTGAAAAAATGTTGTGTACGCAACGATGCGTGAAACGCGTTGTAGTCACGGCCGATCCGCTTGGAAACCGCGTAGAACTCTATGTTGGGCTGGCGGCGGCCGACGCGCCGTTCCGATCGCCGCAACGCGTGTCCCGCTTCGTGACCGACGGCATCGGCGCGGGTCACCAGGTGCTGATCGAGAACGGCGCGGATCGCCGCATGCTGGTCGACTGGTATGCGTTGCTCGGCTTCCGTACGACGGACGTGATCGACGAGGAAGTGATGCCGGGCGTCGTCGCCAGCGTGATTTTCCTGCACTGCAACCCGCGCCATCACACGGTCGCGTTCGCGAACATGCCGTTCGGCAAGCGCATGCATCACTTCATGATCGAGGCCGCGGACATCAGTGACGTGGGGCTCGCGCACGACCGCTGCCTGGCCGCAAAGCAGCCGCTCGAAATGAGCCTCGGCATGCATCCCAATGACCGGATGTTCAGTTTCTACGTCCGAACGCCGTCGGGCTTCAACGTCGAGTTCGGCTGGGGCGGGCTTGTGATCGACGCGTCCAGCTGGGAGGTTCAGCACCTGGACCGACTCAGTACCTGGGGGCACCGGCCTCCGCACGTCGTCGCGAGCCTGCTCCAGGGCTGACGCCACGCGCCCGCGCAGGGTGGCGGCGTCGCAGCGACACACCTCAATCCATTTTCGGGAAGGGACACACCATGGCGCTTACTCAGGCTCAGACCAGCCGCACCATCAGAACGCGAGACTGGCAACTTCATTACCACGAGGCCGGCAGGGGTCATCCCGTGATCCTGCTCCACGGCAGCGGCCCCGGCGCAACCGGATGGAGCAACTTCAGCGGCAATATCGAAGCGCTCGCCAAGCAGTTCCACGTGTACGCGGTCGACATGCCGGGCTGGGGTCAGTCGGACCCGGCGACCGTCGAGCAGCTCGATCATGTCGACGCCGCGATCCAGTTCATGGATGCGCTGGGTATCGAGCGCGCCGCGTTCGTCGGTAACTCGATGGGCGGCCAGACGTCGCTGCGGCTCGCGACCGAGCACCCCGATCGCATCACGCATCTCGTGACGATGGGTCCGCCGGTAGGACGCATGCCGACGCTGTTCGGCGCGGGCGACGGTCCGTCCGAAGGGCTCAAGGTGCTAATCCACGCGTATCGCGATCCATCGCCGGAGCATATGCGCCGGCTGGTCGAGATCATGGTGTACGACAAGGCGCGGTTCGCTACTCCCGAGCTGTGCCAGGCTCGGGCGGAAGCCGCGCAGATGCGCCCGGAGCATCTGCATAACTACGTCGCGGGCCTGCCGGCCGGCGCGCCGCTGCCGAAGTGGGTGAGGCCCGAGTTGCTGCCAGCGATCAAGACGCCGACGCTGCTGATCCACGGCCGCGACGATCGCGTCGTGTCGTTCGAAACGTCGCTGTATCTCCTCGCGAACATCCCGGATTCGCGTCTCGTGCTGCTTAACCGCTGCGGACACTGGGCGATGATCGAACATCCGGACGAGTTCAACCGTCTGGTGGGCGATTTCATCTCGAATGCGTAATGGATCCGAGCGATTCCATGCCATCGATGGTCGAATGAAGAGGAACACTTAACATGCGTGATTCCGAAGTCGTCAATACGCTTGCGGCCCGTCTCCGTCAGGCGGAGGCGCAATGCGTGGCCACCGCGCCCGTACGCGGCAAGATCGCGGCGGACGATATCGCCGCCGCCTATGCGGTGCAGCAAACCAACGTCGATCTGCGGCTCCGTCACGGCGAGCGCATCGTCGGCCGAAAGATCGGACTGACCTCGCTTGCGGTGCAGCGGCAGCTCGGCGTCGACCAGCCCGATTTCGGCACGCTGTTCGCGTCGATGGCTTACGGCGATGCCGAGCCGATGCGCCTGTCGCGGCTGATCCAGCCGAAGATCGAAGCGGAGATCGCGCTCGTCCTCGAGCACGATCTCGTGCACGAGAAACACACGTTCGCCGACCTGCAGCGCGCGACCGCGTATGCGCTCGCCGCGATCGAGGTCGTCGACAGCCGGATCACCGATTGGGATATCCGCTTCGTCGACACCGTCGCGGATAACGCGTCGAGCGCGCTGTTCGTACTCGGCAGCCGGCCGGTGCCGTTGCAGGACGTCGATCTCGTCGGCTGCGAGATGACGCTGTCGTCGGACGGTAACGCGCTGTCGCACGGCACCGGCGCCGCGTGCCTTGGCAATCCGCTGAACGCCGCCGCGTGGCTCGCCGACCGGATGGTGCGGCTCGGCACACCGCTGCGCGCGGGCGACGTGCTCCTGACCGGCGCGCTCGGACCGATGGTCGCCGTCCGGTCGCCCGGCACGTTCACCGCGGACATCGCCGGCCTCGGCAGCGTGCGCGCGACTTTCATCGATTAAGGATATTCATGAACATTCCGAAATTAAAGGCCGCGATCATCGGCTCCGGCAATATCGGCACCGACCTGATGATCAAGATCATGCGGCACGCGCGGTATCTCGATGTGGCAGCGATGGTCGGCATCGATCCGGCGTCCGACGGCCTCGCGCGCGCGGCGCGCCTCGGCGTCGCGACGACGCACGAAGGTGTCGAAGGGCTCGCGCGGCTACCGGTTTTCGACGACATCGATTTCGTATTCGATGCGACGTCGGCCGGCGCGCACGTGACCAACGACGCGTTCCTGCGTGCACGGAAGCCCGGCATCCGCTGCATCGACCTGACGCCCGCGGCAATCGGCCCGTACTGTGTGCCGGTCGTCAATCTCGACGCGCATCTCGATGCGCCGAACGTGAACATGGTGACCTGCGGCGGCCAGGCGACGATTCCGATGGTTGCGGCCGTGTCACGCGTTGCGAAAGCGCACTACGCTGAGATCGTCGCATCGATCAGCAGCAAGTCGGCCGGTCCGGGCACGCGCGCGAACATCGACGAATTCACCGAGACGACGTCGAAGGCGATCGAGGCGGTGGGCGGTGCGGCGCACGGCAAGGCGATCATCATCCTGAACCCGGCCGAGCCGCCGGTGATGATGCGCGACACCGTGTATGTGCTGTCCGAGCCGGCCGACGAGGCGAAGATCGCTGCATCGGTCGACGAGATGGCGCGCGCGGTACAGGCGTACGTGTCAGGCTACCGGTTGAAGCAGACGGTGCAGTTCGACACGATTCCCGCGTCCGCACCACTGAATATTCCGGGCCTCGGCCGCGTGAGCGGGCTGAAGACGTCGATCTTCATTGAGGTCGAAGGCGCGGCGCATTACCTGCCTGCGTATGCGGGCAACCTCGACATCATGACGTCCGCAGCGCTCGCGACCGCCGAGCACATGGCGCGGTCGCTGCAACGCGCGAACGCGTAACGGGACTTTCACCATGAGCAAGAAACTCTACATCTCCGACGTCACGTTGCGCGACGGCAGCCACGCCATCCGCCATCAGTATTCGATCGCTAACGTACAAGCGATCGCCCGCGCACTCGACGTCGCGAAGGTCGACAGTATCGAGGTCGCGCACGGCGACGGCCTGCAAGGATCGAGCTTCAACTACGGGTTCGGCGCGCACGGCGACCTCGAATGGATCGAAGCGGTGGCGGACGTCGTCACGCACGCCAAGATCGCGACGCTGCTACTGCCCGGCATCGGCACAATTCACGACCTGAAGGCTGCGTACGACGCGGGCGCGCGCGTCGTACGCGTGGCGACGCACTGTACCGAGGCCGACATCTCGAAGCAGCACATCGAGCATGCGCGGGCCCTCGGGATGGACACGGTCGGCTTCCTGATGATGAGTCATATGACGACGCCGGACCGGCTGGCCCTCGAGGCGAAGAAGATGGAAAGCTACGGCGCGAGCTGCATCTACGTAGTCGATTCGGGCGGCGCGTTGAGCATGAACGACGTACGCGAGCGCTTTCGTGCACTCAAGGCCGTGCTGAAACCCGATACGCAGACAGGC
The DNA here is from genome assembly GCF_905339975.1 of Burkholderia sp. BCC1999. NCBI lineage: Bacteria > Pseudomonadati > Pseudomonadota > Betaproteobacteria > Burkholderiales > Burkholderiaceae > Burkholderia > Burkholderia sp. BCC1999. The sequence goes on from NZ_CAJPHP010000033.1 coordinate 32,014, forward strand.
ATGCATGCGCACCACAACCTGAGCCTCGGCGTCGCGAATTCGATCGTGGCCGTCGAGGAGGGCTGCGATCGGATCGATGCGAGTCTCGCCGGCATGGGGGCGGGCGCCGGCAACACACCGCTTGAAGTGTTCATCGCGGCAGCCGAGCGTCTGGGCTGGTATCACGGCACGGATCTCTACACGTTGATGGATGCGGCCGACGACATCGTGCGTCCGTTGCAGGATCGTCCGGTGCGCGTCGATCGCGAGACGCTCGCGCTCGGGTACGCGGGTGTGTATTCGAGCTTCCTGCGCCACTCGGAGGCGGCCGCGCGGAAGTACGGCCTGAAGACGGTCGACATTCTCGTCGAGCTCGGCAAGCGTCGGATGGTCGGTGGGCAGGAGGACATGATCGTCGACGTCGCACTGGATATTCTCAACACGCGCTTGGCGGTGCGATAGCGGTTCGGCCGCGACGCGGCCGCGTACGACAGGCGGTAAGCCGCCGGCGCTGACGAGATTGTTCCGGGCGTGCCGGCACACGACGTTTCGATACGTCGCATAAGCATAGCGATTAATAGAACTAAATAAATTGGAAATCAGGTCAATGGAGACGAGCAATGAAAAGTGCGGTCTGGTGGGGAATTGCGATGAGCGTTTCGGCGTGTGCGACCAGCGCGCAGGCAGGACCGGGTAGCAGCGTCACGCTGTATGGCTTTCTGGATGCAGGCGTCACCTACGTCAGCAATTCGGGTGGACACGGCAACCTGAAGTTCGACGACGGCATCTCGGCGCCCAATTTGCTGGGCATCCGCGGCGAGGAGGATCTGGGCGGCGGCACGCATGCGGTATTCGATCTCGTGAGCCAGATATCGATGGGGACCGGGGCTATCCAGCCGCCCGGCAAAGGCATCTTCGGACGCAACGCGTGGGTCGGCCTGACCAACGACCGGTGCGGATCGGTCAAGTTCGGGAACCAGTACGACTTCATGATCGATGCGCTGTTCTTCGGCCGTACCGATGCGGCGTTTGCGGTGGGCGGCCTGTACGACTTTCGCGCCGGCCCGTTCGGGAAAGTCGCGCTTCCCTACAATCCGCCGTACGCGGGGCAGTTCGACTGGGACCGGATGTCCGGCCAGACGATCGCGAACTCGATCAAGTATCAGTCACCTTCCGTGTTCGGTTTCCGGATGGGCGCGATGTACGGGTTCGGCGGCGTACCGGGATCGATCGGCAGCGGCAACAGCGTCAGCGCGGGCTTGAATTTCGACCACGGCGCGTTTGGCGCCGCTGCCGCGTTCACAGAGGTCAAGTACCTGCAGCCTGGCGGGCCGCAAGTCGGCATTCGAAACTGGGGTGTCGGCGCGCGCTACGATTTCGGCCACCTCTCGACGAGCGCCCTCGTCACTACCATGCGGAACGGCGCGAACGGTGGTGCAATTGCCGAGGGGGAGCTGGGGGCCACGTATCTTGTCACGCCTGCGCTGCAGCTCGGCGCAAGCTATATGTACATGAAGGGCAACGCCTGGCTCGACAACAATCACGCCCACCAGCTGAGTGCGTCGGTCGACTACTTCCTGTCCAAGCGGACCACGGTGTACGCAACTGCCGTATATCAGCGTGCGAACGCCGACGCGCAGGCGCTGATCAGCGGTATCCTCGATTCGGACGGCACGTCCAGCGGCCCGAACCAGTTTCTGGCGCGCGTGGGCGTGCAGACACGGTTCTAGGCCATCGCCGGAAGTTACTTGGCTGCGGCGGGTACGGCAGCCGGCACACCCGCCGCCGAAGTCTGCTTCGACGTGTCGGGCACCGCGTCGCCATCCCACCCGCCGCCCAGCGCGAGGAAGAGCCGCACCTGGTCGGCCGCGACCTGGCCTTCGGCCGCCGCAACCTGTGCCTGCACGCTCGTCAGCGTGCGCGTCGCATCGAGATCGGAGACGAACGATTCGCGGCCGGCCGCATAGAGTCGATGCGTTTCGTCGGCGGAATTGCGTGCCGATTCGTACGCCGTGCGCAGCGCATCGGTGCGTTGCACGTCGGCCGCATAGGTCGCGAGGCTCGACTGCGTTTCGCGCAGCGCGTTCAGTACGACGCCGTCGAAATGTGCGAGCGCGCCGCCCGTCGCGGCCTCGGCTTCGCGCACGCGTGCGCGCTGGCCGTTGACAGGGAACGACCAGCTGATCAGCGGGCCGAACGACCAGCGATTAGTGTTGGACGAGAACAGGTCGGCGGCGACGCCGACCGAGCCGGCCGACGCACCGATGCTGACCGACGGATACAGCGCAGCGGTCGCCACGCCGATCCGTGCGGTCGAGGCGGCGAGTTGCCGTTCGGCTTCGCGTACGTCGGGGCGGCGGCGCAGCAGCGCGGCGCCGTCGCCGATCGGGATCGGCTGTCGCAGCTTCGGCAGCCGTTCGCATTCGGCGACGGCTTTCGGCAGGTCGGCCGGCGAACGTGCGAGCAGCGCGGCAAGCTGGTACTGCGCGACCTTGCGGCGACCTTCGAAGCGCGGGATGTCGGCGGCAAGCGTGCGCACCTGCGTCACGCCGCGCGTCACGTCGGTCTGGTTGCCGCGCCCGGCATCGCGCAGCCGCTGCGACAGCGCGACGCGCTGCTTCTGCAGCGCGAGCGACTGCTTCGCGATCGCGAGTTCGTCACCGGCCGAGCACGATTCGACGTACGCGCGCACGACGTCGGCGACGACGGTGATGCGCGCCAGGTCGCCGGCCGCCTTGACGGCGTCGCTGTCCGCGCGCGCGGCTTCGACGCCGCGCCGCAGCTTGCCGAACAGGTCGATTTCATACGATACGTTGATGCCGACCGCGCCTTCGTTGACGACCGGCAGCTTGTTCTCGAGCAGGTATTGCTCGGCCGATTCCTGTGCGCGCTGAACGGCGGCTTCGGCCCCGCCCGAGAACCCGCCCTGCTGGCTCGCGACTTCCAGCGCCGCGCGCGAACGCGCGAGGTTGGCCGCGGCGACCCGCAGGTCGGTGTTCGACTTCAGCGCATCGCGCACGAGCGTGTCGAGCACGGGATCGTCGTACAGCTGCCACCAGTTGCCGGGTACCGCGTCGCGCGACACGAGCGTACCGTTCGCATCGTCGAGCGCATGGTTCGCGAGCGGCGCATTCACGTACGCCTGCTGCGGCAGCTTGTAGTCGGGGCCGACGGATTTGCACGCGCCGAGTGCGAGCGCAAGCGGCGCGAATGCAGCCGCGAGGCGCAGACTGTGCCGGTTCATTGCGATGCTCCCGCTGCGTTGGCGGCTGCCCCGGATGCCGCGGAGACCGGCGCCGCGGTCGAGGCCGCGCTGGCGCCGGCTGCCGGCTTCGCGTTGTCGTTGCGGCGCGTGTCGGCATCGCGCATCGAGACGGTCGCGGTGCGGCCGGCGATCATCCGGAAATCGTCGGGCACCTCGTCGAGCACGACGCGCACCGGCACGCGCTGTGCGAGCCGCACCCAGCTGAACGCCGGGTTCACGTTCGGCAGCAGGTTCGCGCCCTGCGTGCGGTCGCGATCCTCGATCGCGGCGACGATGCTCTGCACGTGGCCGCGAAGCGCATGCGGCTCGCCCATCACGATGATGTCGACCGGCTGGCCGATATGGATGCCGCGCAGCTTGGTTTCCTCGAAGTAGCCGTCGACGCGGAACGAATTGCTGTCGACGACCGACAGTACCGCGCGGCCGGCCGGCACGTATTCGCCGACGCGCGGCGCGCGGTCGTTCAGGTAGCCGTCTACGGGACTCACGATCGTCGTGCGCTGCAGGTTCAGCTTCGCGGTGTCGAGCGACACCTGTGCGTCGGCGACGCTGGCTTCGCCTTGCTCGACGCGCGTGCGGCTTTCCTCGACCTGTTCGCTCGCGACCAGGTTGCCAAGCTGCAGGTTGCGCGCGTATTCGCGCTTCGCCTGGGCCAGCGTCGCGCGGCGCTGCGCGAGCGTCGCTTCGGCGAGCCGTTCCGCAAGCGTGTAGCGCGCCTGGTCGATCACGAACAGCACCTGACCGCGCTTGACCTCCTGGTTGTCGGCGACCTGCACCGACGTGATGAGGCCCGATACGTCCGGCGCAACCTGGATCACGTCGGCGCGCACGTGCCCGTCGCGGGTCCACGGCGAGAACATGTAGTAGTTGATGATCCGCCACAGCACGAGGCCGGCCACGACGACGACGATCAGGGTGAGCAGGATTTGCCCTGCCGAGAGCCAGGATTTTTTCACGTTAGGTAGCCACGAGGTGGTGGGAAGCGATGACGACGGCGGCAAGCACGAACACGTAGATGCCGAGGTCGAAGATCGAACGGTGCCAGACGAGGCGGTAGAAGCCGACGCGCTCGAGCACGGCGCGCACGACGATGTTGATCAGGTAGGCGATCAGCATCAGCACGAGCGGAGCCGGCACGAATACGCCGAAGATGTCGATTTCGCCGATCATGGTCGCGGTCGGAAGGACGGGTTGGAAAGCCGGATCATGCGCGTGCTCCGTCCGGAGCCTGCGGCGCCTGGCCGGCAGCGGCCGGGTACAGCGACAGGCGCAGCCCGACGAGCGCGTGCAGCGTGTCGCGCAGCCGGCGGTGCGTGGCCGGAGCTGCAGGCGCGGTGCTGCCGTCGACCGGCGCTGCGCCCGGCTGGCTGCGGCCGGCCACGCGGTGCAGCGCGTCGTCGATCGTCGCGAGCAGCGCCGGCGGGGCCGGCTGGCGCGCGTTCGCGGCCGCGCAGCGCGCGTAGTGATCGGTGACGCCGGCGAGGACGCGATCGATTGCGTCAGGCACGTCGCCCGACAGTCGGCGGCGCGAGCGGCGCAGGTCGAGCGCGTTCAGCGCGATGCGCAGGTCGCGGAAGCTTTCGATCGACGGGTGGCGGTGGTCGTCGGATGCACCGAGGCGCGGCAGCAGCTGCGTCACGCGGTCGAGCATCCGCGATGCGTGGTTGCGCTGGTCGTCGAGCGGCTGTGTCGACGCGGAGCGCGCGACGTCTTCCCAGCCGGAGCGCAGCAGGCGCCGCACCGCGAGCTCCGCGCCGAACGGCCGTGTCGCCCGCGTCCACACATACGCGAACAGCAACCCGGCGACACCCGCGAGGTTGCTGTTCAGGAACACGAAGAAGTCGGCCTCGTACGCGCTCTGGATGCTGATGAAGGTGGCCGTGTTCACCGCGACGAGCATTGTCACCATGTTGAACTGCGGGCGCGGCAGCAGCGTGCCGATCAGGATGAACGGGCCCGCGAACATCAGCACGAGCATCGCGAAGTCATGCACGTGCGGCAGCACGACGAACAGGTACAGACCCGCGAATACGACGCTCGCGGCGGTCGACAGGAAGAACTTGAACACCAGCGGCGCCGGTTCGTCGAGCGCGGCGAAGAAGCTGCACGACACGGCCACGAGCGTGACGGCCGCCGCGCCGTCGTGCCAGCCGGACGAGATCCACAGCCAGCACGCGAACACGATCGCGAGCACGACGGTCAGCGTCGAGAACAGCATCATCCCGCGATCGAAGAAGCGCTCGGTGCCGCCGAGCCGCCAGTGCCGGTAGCGCGGCTGCCACACGCCCGATTCGTTCGCGATCAGCGCGCGCAGCGAGCGGCAGTCCTGCCAGATATCGATAACCTGGCGCAGCCGCCACAGCGCGTTCGACAGCAGTGCGCCGTCCCAGCTCGCGAGTGCGCTGTCGGCGGGCTGCAGCGCGGCGATGCGCTCGCGCAGGTTGTCCGCGACCGGATCGTGGGCCATGTCGCCGTCGGTGCCGGCCTTCACGGCCGGCAGCGGTGCGTCGAACCACTTCGCGGCATCGGCCAGCAGCGCGTCGAGGGCGGGCGGGCGCACGTGCAGGTCGCGCATCAGCGCGATCAAGGGATCGGCGAGCGATGACATCAGCGGCAGGAACAGCTGCATGCGGCCCGCGAGCGCCTGCGCGCGCGCAAGGATGCGCGGGTGCGCATGGTCGTAGCTCAGCTGGCTCAGCAGGAATTCGAGGCCGGTGATCGTCGCTGCGAGCCGTTGCCGGCATGCCGACAACGCCTTGCCGGCGATGTGCCCGGAGAGCGTCTCGCGGCCGTAGAACGCGGCGTCCTTGAACCATGCGTCGGTGCGCTCGATCAGCGTCGGCGCGAGGCGGTTCGGGAACACGGCGCTGCCGACCACGCTGGCGCACACGATGCCGAGCACGATTTCCTCGGTCCGCGCGATCGCGACGTCGAACACGGTGGACGGATCGGTCACGGTCGGCAGCGCGATCAGCGGCATCGTATAGCCGGCCAGCATGAACACGTAGCTGCGCGCCGTGCGGTCGGAGATCGCGAGGTAGAGCAGCGTGCCGCACCAGGTCGCGACGATGATGCTGAAGAGGAGCGGCGTCTCGACGAACGGCGGCACGAAGAAGATCGCGGCGGCCGCGCCGAGCGCGGTGCCGAGCGCGCGGTACAGCGCCTTCGAGCGCGTCGCGCCGACGAACGGATTCGACACGATGTAGACGCTCGCCATCGCCCAGTACGGACGCGGCAGCTGGAAATACAGGCCGAGGTACAGCGCCAGCATCGACGCGGCGAACGTCTTGCCCGAGAACAGCCAGTCGCGAAGGCTCGGATAGGTCATGACGTGGTGTCGTCGGCGTGCGGGAGACGCGTGGCGGGCGAGTGCGACTCGGATGCGTTGAACGCTTCGAGCACGCGCAGCGTCGTTTCGAGATCGGCGCGCGACACGCCCTTGAGCACCTGGGCGCGCAGCACGCGCAGGTCTTCTTCCATCTTCGCGGTGACCGCGCGGCCGGCGGCCGTCAGCGAGATCGTTTTCGCGCGGCGGTCGTGAGGATCCTCGTCGCGACGCGCGAGGCCGGCCGCGCACAGCTGATCGAGCAGGCGCACGAGTGACGGCCCTTCGATGCCGACGTGTTCGGCGAGCGCGCCCTGCCGGACGCCTTCGCCGAGCCGGCCGGCGATCAGGAGCGGCGTCGCGCAGGCCTCGGACACGTTGTACGCGGTCAGCACGCCGTCACTGGTGCGGCGCCACTTGCGCGCGGACAGCACGAGCAGGCTGCTGACGGCGAGGCGGAGGTCGTGCAGATTGGTCATGGCCGAGATGATAGGGGTAAAAATATTCGATAGCAAACTATCGTTTTTTCACCCGGATGACATGTCGCTCGTGGCGCGGCCGGTCCGTCAGATGCAATTTAGGCGGCGTGCCGGCGGTGGTCAAGCTGTAAGCTTGGCGCCAGGAATCGCACGCGGCGCGCGTGGCGACTAGATTGGATGGTTTGAATGGTCAGACGAAAATCGTCCGGCCGGGCGGACGGGGCCGCATGGGTTAAGCAAATTCGAAGCCCCGGTTCGGGAAAGCCGACTTCGCGAAACGGCGTGCGGCGTGCATATTAGGGCCATTGCCAGCGTACCGGAGACTCCATCAGTGTCGAACTCATCCAAGCAGCCCGCCGCACCCGTGTCACTCGACGCATGGGTCGGCAAGACCGAAACACTCGGCGACGACATCACCGCGTTCCCGCTGAACGCGCTGGCCGCCACGCTCGACCGCCCGTCGCCTGGCGACGTCGTGCCGCCGATGTGGCACTGGCTCTACTTCCTGCCCGTCGCGCCGCTGGCCGAGGTTGGCCCAGACGGCCACCCGAAGCGCGGCGGCTTCCTGCCGCCCGTGCCGCTGCCGCGCCGCATGTGGGCCGGCGGCCGGCTGACGTTTCATGCGCCGCTGCGTGCGGGGCGGCGCGCGACGCGCGAATCGACGATCGCGAACATCGAGGACAAGACGGGCCGCAGCGGGCGGCTCGTGTTCGTGACGGTCCAGCATCGGATCGAATCCGATGACGCACTGTGCGTCGAGGAAGAGCACGACATCGTCTATCGCGACGCGCCGCGGCCGGGCGCGCCGGCGCAGAAGCCGGTCGCGGCGCCCACGGGCGAAACGTGGGCGCGCACCGTCACGGCCGACGCCGTGATGCTGTTCCGCTATTCGGCACTGACCTTCAACGGCCACCGTATCCACTACGACCGCAGCTACGTGACGCAGGAAGAAGGCTATCCGGGGCTCGTCGTGCACGGCCCGCTGATCGCGACGCTGCTCGTCGATCTCGTGCATCGCGAACGGCCGGACGCGACGCTCGCGAGCTTCGCATTCCGCGCGGTGCGCCCGACCTTCGATGGGGAGCCGTTCACGTTGTGCGGCAAGCCGTCGGACGACGGCCGCACGATCGAGCTGTGGGCGAAGGATCGCGATGGCTGGCTGACGATGCAGGCGACCGCGACGCTTGCCTGACGCGCATCGGGGCGCTGACGGCGATGGGATGCAAGACGCGTCACAAGCGCGGCGCCGGCTCGCGGTGACTGACGACACGCTGCGCGAACGGCACGATCCGATTCCGCTGCCGTGCGCCATGATGGCGAGCACGATTCCCGCACCCGGCCTCACGCTCGCGACATTCGCGTCGCAACTGCGCTTCGACGCGATTCCGGTGGGTGTCGTCGCGCGCACGGTCGACCTCTATGTCGACTGGCTCGGCTCCGCTCCGCTGGCCAGCAAGGGCGCATGGTCGTAAGCGTTCCCGTTTGCAGCGGCGACAGTCCGTTGCCACGCCTTCAGCCCGGCAGCGATGCCACGGCGAGCACGGCCTTTACCGCTTCGTCTTCCATGCCCTTGATATCGGACGGGAAGCGATTGCGCTGCGGGATCAATACGCTCAGCCCTTCGATCTGCGCGGTGATAAGCGCTGAGCGGCGCGCGAGTTGCTGCGGCGTCAGGCCGGGATTCACAGCCGTGACGAAGCCGGCAATCATCTGGCGCTGGAACAGGTACGCGTCTTCCATCGCCTGCCGCGCAAACTCGTGCGCATGCGCAAGCGCCCAGAAGTTCACGAACAGGCTTTGGGTTCGCGGCAGCTTCGCATCCTCGATCAGCATCCGGACCACTTTCTCCAGCCGCGCTTCGGGCGACAGCGTCTCGTCGGTCCGCACGCTGTCGTAGTTCCTCGAATACTCGGAGATGGTCTCGCTGATGATCGCCGCGTAGAGCGCCTCGCGCGACGGGAAGTAGTGCTGCAGGTTCGACAGCGCGAGCCCCGCGCCGGTCGCGACCTTGCGCATCGTCAGGCCGCCATAGCCGTCGACGACGAAGATCTCGAACGCACTCTCCAGAATGCGGCCGACCGTATTGCGGCCGCGCTGGGTCGGCGCACGCGTGCCGTCGGCCGACTTCGCGTCTGACGCTGGCTCTGGTCGACGCGGCGACGCAGGTTCCGCGCGAATGTCATCAGGGCTCGTCGATTTCGGTTCCATCGAAGTTTCTCCTCCGGCGGGCAACGCTTGCCCGGGTCTTGCGGATGCGATGCTGATTGTAGGTTATCCGACCTAGTGTCTCAAGCCGTGCGGGTTGCAGGCATGCGTTGACCGTGGCCGCGCACGCTGCCGAAACTCGCCGGTGCCCGTTCGCCCCGAACGGCGCTGCGCGAAATTCTACGCGCGTTTCCGGCGTCACCCGGATGGCATGAAGTCGGTTGTTTCACTCGTGACGGCATCTTCGGCGCAACTTGCCTTTGTGCGACGTCGAATAGTAGGTCAGTTCGACCTATCCGCGGCTGCCGGCGAAGTAATCGGCCGGGCCCACCGAACGAGCCGATGACGGCCGGCGACTTGTCGATGAGCGACGTAAGGCAGCCGAAATATTCAATAAATGCGCGAAAAATCAAAAGAAATGGCTTGAGCGTACGACTCGAGACACACCTCTCTCAGTTGAGGGTTTCACCCGACTTGTGAGTTCAAATTGCCGTGCGTATAACGCTGATTAGGTCAAATGACATATTTAGGAAGGTGGTGGAATGACGCAGGAGCCAGCCCCGGGCGTGACCCGCCGCATCTTCCTGCGCGAAGCCCGCTCGGCGATCGCAAGCCGGCGATCCGCGCGCTGAAGGAGGAGTGCCGACACATGACATCCGGGCCGGAGACACCGGCCCTCGAAGGACGCGCCATCGAGCCGATGGCAGGGACAGCTTGGCGTTGCACGGCGGCTGCCGGCAACGAGGATCAGGATCGGGAGCGAGAACCATGAACAGGAAGCATGCAATCGGAACGTTGACCGCCGTCGCGGCGGCGTTGTGGCTGGCCGCCGGCAGCGCGGTGGCCGAAGACCTCACGGCGACCGGCGCGGAGCGCGGGCCGAGCAAGGACGGCCTCGTGCCGGCCTTTGCCGGCCGGCAGGCGCCGCAATCGGGATGGGAGTACGGGAAAGTCCGTGGCGATTTCTGGAAGCACCGCAACGAGCAGCCGCTGTATTCGATCGACGCGGCGAATCTCGACAAATACGCGGACAAGCTGTCGCCCGGCCAGATCCAGCTGATCAGGCAACTGAAGGGCTATCGGATGGACGTTTATCCGTCGCACCGCGAATGCCAGTTGCCCGACGTGGCCGAGCAGAACTCGAAAGCGAACCTGACGGCGGCGAAGCTGGCCGCGAACGGCCAGTCGCTGCAGGCGGCCGCGCTGCCCGGGGTCCCGTTCCCGCAGCCGAAGACCGGCGCCGAGGCGATGCTGAACTACGAGACGCGTTATCGCGGCGAAGGGATCGAATGGTCGCCGATCGCGACCGTCATTTCACCGCGCCCGGGCAGCAGCGACTGGATCGACGGAGTCGGCCCGCAGGCCGAATACCTGCCGGCCGGCAGGCTCGGCAAGACGTCGCCGCAGGACGTCGACCAGATGAACATGGCCGTTTACTTCTCGATCAATTCGCCGGCCGCGCTTGCCGGGCAGTCGTTCGTGCAGCGCCAGTATTACGACAAGGACTCGGAGACGTACTACTACTTCCCGGGCCAGCGCCGCGTGCGGCGCATGCCGGCCTATACGCACGATGCGCCGCTGATCGGCTTCGAGAATCAGTATCTGGTCGACGATTCGAACATGTTCAACGGGTCGCTCGACCGGTTCGACTGGAAGCTGGTCGGCAAGAAGGAAATGATCGTGCCGTACAACGCGTTCGGGCTGTACACGTTCAAAAGCAAGCTGCATGACGTCGCGACGCCGAACGGCATTTCCGCCGAGCACCGCCGCTACGAAGTGCATCGCGTGTGGGTCGTCGAGGCGACGCTCAAGGCGAGTGCGCGCCACGTCGCGTCGAAGAAGACCTTCTATCTCGACGAGGACAGCTGGCTCGCGCTGACGGCCGAGGATTACGACGCGCAGGGCAAGCTCTGGAAGGTGCGCGAGAGCTACCCGATTCCGGTGTTCGAACTGGGCGGCGCGTGCGACAACCAGCCGTTCGTCCAGTACGACCTGAACAACGGCCGCTACGTGTTCGACGGTTCGTCGATCGGGCAGGGCAAGGACATCCGCTACTACGAACGCGCGAACGATCCGCGCTTCAAGCCGGATTTCTATACGGCCGAATCGCTGCGCTCGGTCAGCGAACGATGACGCACACCGCCTAGCGTGAAGACCCGGCGCGCGTGCGACGCGTGCCGGCGCCGAGAAGGGGAGGGACAGGACATGAAACCAAGAATAATGATTAGGCATACTATGATTTCGCTCGCCGTGACGGGGGCGACGGCCACGAGTGCATTCGGCTACCAGTTCGCGACCGGGACCGGTGACCTGCAGGGTTCGTGGGTCACCAACCTGACGGCCGGCGCCGGGATCCGGACCAAGAGCCCGAGCTGTTCGCTCACCGGCGATCCGAACGCGTTCGGCTGCGGTGCGAGCGCGAATACGAATCAATGGGGCTTCGGCGACAGCGGCAACCTGAACTACCGGAAGGGCCAGCCGTTCAGCACCTACGTCAGCGCGACCAGCGAGCTGTTGCTGAAGATGCCGGGCGAAGGATTGAAGTTCATGGTGCGCGGCACCGGCATGTATGACTTCATGGCCGGGAATACGAACCGCACGCCGCTGTCGAGCACGGCTGCCGCGCAGGTGGTGTACAACGCGCAGTTGCTCGACCTGTGGGGCGAGAAGGATTTCACGATCGCGGGCCGTAATGCGCATGTGCGCGTCGGCAACCAGGTGATCAACTGGGGCGAGAGCATGTTCGCGCAGAGCGGCATCAACGCGACCAACTCGATCGACGTGCAGAAGCTGCTGATTCCCGGCTCGCAGCTCAAGCAGGCGCTGTTGCCGGCGCCGATGGCGAGCTTCGCGGCCGACCTGTCGCACGGGTTCAGCACCGAGGCGTATTACCAGTTCCAGTGGAACGGCAACCGTTACCCGCCGGTCGGCTCGTACTGGTCGACGTCGAATATCGTCGGACGCGGCGCCGAACCCTATACGGTGAATACCGCCAACCCGAACGTCGCGGGTCCGAGCGCGGGCACGATCGCGAACGCGATCGGCGGGACGAACGCAGCGGGCAACCAGGACGCGTTGAGCGCGATCAAGAATGGGCTTGTGAACGGCACGTATGCGGGGCCGCCGTTCAACGATATCGGGCTGCCGCTCACGACGACGTTGCCGGCGAAATACCGGCCGCAGTTCGGCGTGAAGTTCAACTTCTCGCCGCGCTCGTTCGATGCGAACTTCGCGCTCTACTACGAAAACTATACGGACAAGTCGCCGGTGCTGACCGCGCTGGCGAACGGCGGCATCCAGGCGTCCTATCTCGGCAGCCGCCAGCTGTTCGGCGCGAGCGCGAACTTCGGCGTCGGCCCGTGGGCGATCGGCACCGAGCTGTCGTACCGGCCGCGCGACGCCGTTGCGTTGACGGGCTGCTACGGGCCCGGCGGCCCGCTCGATGCGATCACGAACGGTGTGACCGGCCTCGACTGCCCGCAATGGGTCGACAAGAAGAAATTCCAGTACGACCTCAACGGGCTGCTGGCGCTGACGCGCAGCGAGTATCCGCTTCTGAAACTGCTCGGCGCCGATTCGGCCGCGCTGACGTGGGAGCTGACGTGGATCTACTACCCGGGGCTGAGCGCGAGCGGCGTGACGCGCACCGTCGGCGGGCAGACCGTCACGCAGGCGCCGCAGGCCGGCTATGCGCCGTGGCTGAACAACGGTTCGGGGCTCGGCTATCCGGTCGCGATGGCGCAAGGCACCGCGAGCTCGGTGGGCGCGACGATCGATTTCAACTGGACCTATGACGGTTCGCTGATCCATGGCTGGCAGGTGACGCCGGGCGTGACGTTCTCGGACGGCCTGTACGGCTATACGCCGACCTTCACCGCGAATTACCTGCAGGGCGCGAAGTCGGTGAACGTCTACGTGCTGTTCAACCAGAACCCGCCGACCTGGCAGGCCGGCATCAATTTCACCGCGTTCTTCGGCGGACACCAGACGGTCGGGCAGCCGTATGCGGACCGCAATTTCGTCGGGATGTTCGTCACGCGGAATTTCTGATGGTGACGGGGCAGGCGGTGCGCATCGTTTGCCGTGCGCCGTCGCAATACATGAAGGGGTAAGGTCGTGCTCAATCGTTTGGTCGGTCGCCTGGAAAGGCTCTTCTTCGGTCATCGCGTGCTCGTGCTCTCGGCGATCGCGCTGTTCACCGTCGTCATGGCCGTGTTCGCCGTGCAGCTGCGCATGGATGCCGGTTTCGAAAAGCAGATGCCGATCGGGCATGAATACATCCGCACGTTCCAGCAATACCGGAACGACCTGCTCGGCGCGAACCGGATCACCGTGGTCGTACGGGCGAAGCACGGGTCGATCTGGTCGAGGGAGGGGCTCACGCGGCTGTACGACGTCACGCAGGCCGTCACGTACCTGCCGAACGTCGACCGGATCGGCGTGCGCTCGCTGTGGACGCCGAACGCGTTCGTCAACGAGGTGACCGATGAAGGCTTTCGCGCGGAGCCGATCATTCCCGGCACGATTACGCCCGACCAGCTGACACCCGAGCGCGTGCAGGGCATTCGCCGCTCGACGACGCTCGGCGGTTACGTCGGCACGCTCGTGTCGCACGGCGAGGACAGCGCGATGATCACGGCCGAGCTGAACGAGCGCGACAGCGCCGGCAAGGTGCTCGACTACGTTGCGTTCAATCGCCTGCTCGAACAGAAGATCCGCAAGCCGTTCGAGGATGCCGGCTACGAGATCCAGATCATCGGTTTCGCGAAGCAGATCGGCGATATCGCCCACGGCGCGACGGCCGTGCTCGGCTTCTGCGGCATTGCGCTGCTGCTGACGGCACTCGCGGTGTACTGGTACTGCCATTCGGTGCGCTTCACGGTGCTGCTGATCGGGTGCTCGCTGACGTCGCTCGTGTGGCAGTTCGGCACGCTGAAGCTGCTTGGCTTCGGGCTCGATCCGCTCGCGGTGCTGGTGCCGTTCCTCGTGTTCGCGATCGGCGTGTCGCACGGTGTGCAGCAGGTGAACTTCATCGTCCGCGAGATCGCGCACGGACAGCGTTCTTACGATGCCGCGCGCCACAGTTTCCGCGGGTTGCTGATCCCCGGCGTGCTGGCGCTGATTACCGCGTTCGTATCGTTCATCACGCTGCTGCTGATTCCGATTCCGATGGTGCGCGAGCTGGCGATTACCGCGTCGCTCGGCGTTGCGTACAAGATCGTCACGAACCTGATCCTGTTGCCCGTCGCGGCTTCGTGCTTCAACTTCACGAAGGCGTATGCGGATCGCGCATTGACGCGCGCCGAACGCCGCGCGGCATGGCTACGGCCACTGGCGCGCGTCGCACAACCGAAATACGCGGGTGCGACCGTGTTGCTGACAGCCATGGTGTTCGGTCTCGCCGCGTGGCAGAGCCGCGACCGCGTGATCGGCACGCTGCAGCCGGGCGCACCGGAACTGCGCGCGGACGCGCGTTTCAATCGCGACGCGACGTCGATCGCCGGCAACTACGACATGGGGCTCGACTGGCTGACGGTTGCGATCGAGTCGAACGGCAAGGGGTGCGACAACGCGGCGGTCGGCTTGTACGAGGACGATTTCTCGGCCGCGATGCGCACCGAACCGGGCGTCGTGTCGGTGCAGTCGTATGCCTCGATGCTGCGCGCGTACAACCAGGGCTACAACGAGGACTACCCGAAGATGAATGTCGTGCCGATCGCTGCGGAGAACTACGGCGCGGTGTCGGTCGACGTTGGACGCGCGAAAGGGTTCATGAACGCCGATTGCAGCATGACGGCCGTTCATCTGTTCCTCACGGACCACAAGGCGACGACGATCAACCGGATTCTCGACGACGTGAAGCAGTACCGCGCAGCGCATCCGTTCCCCGGCATCACGGTGCGGCTCGCGGCCGGCAATGCGGGCGTGCTCGCCGCGACGAACGACGAAGTCGAGAAGAGCGAGTTGCCGATGATGCTCTACGTGTACGCGGCGATCCTGATCCTCGTGTTTCTCGCGTACCGCGACTGGCGCGCGATGCTCGCGTGCTGCCTGCCGTTGTCGGTCGCGACCTTCATCGGTTACTGGTTCATGAAGGAGCTGCAGATCGGGCTGACGGTGGCGACGCTGCCGGTGATGGTGCTGGCGGTGGGTATCGGCGTCGATTACGCGTTCTACATCTACAACCGGCTGCAGGTGCATCTCGCGGGCGGTCAGGACATCGTCAAGGCTGTGCAGCACGCGATGCTCGAAGTGGGTGTCGCGACGATCTTCACGGCGATCACGCTGGCGATCGGCGTCGCGACGTGGAGCTTCTCGGCACTGAAGTTCCAGGCCGACATGGGCAAGCTGCTCGCATTCATGTTCATCGTGAACCTCGTGATGGCGATGACTGCATTGCCCGCACTGGCGTCGCTGCTCGAGCGCTGGTTTCCGCGACGTAAGCCGGCCCGTGCGCCGGGCCTGTTCAGCCACTGACCGGAGTTCCAGCCATGATCAAGACACTCGTTGCAGGTATCGGATTCTTCATCGCCGCCACCGCGTTCGCGCAGGAGGGTAGCGGCACGGTCGCCGCGTGGGCCAGCCGTCCGGCTCACGCTTGGGCCGCGCCGACGCACATGATGCTGATGGATGCCACTCGCGCTGGTGCGCGGATCGTCGCGGTCGGCGAGCACGGCATCGTGTTGCTGTCCGACGATGACGGGAAGCACTGGCGGCAGGCGCGGCGCGTGCCGGTGTCGGCGACGCTGTCGGCCGTGACGTTCGCGGATGCGAAGCACGGCTGGGCCGTCGGCCAGTGGGGCACGATTCTCGCGACCGACGACGGTGGCGACACGTGGGTCACCCAGCGGCTCGATACGTCGATCGACCAGCCGCTGTTCTCGGTGTTGTTCACGAACACGCAGGACGGCATCGCGGTCGGCCTGTGGTCGCTGATGCTGCAGACGCATGACGGCGGCAAGACGTGGGCGCGTACGACGCTGCCGAAGCCGCCGGGCGGCGGCAAGGCCGACCGCAATCTCTATCACGTGTTTGCCGATCCCGCGCACGCGCTCTACATCGTGTCCGAGCAGGGGATGGTGCTCAAGTCGATCGATGGGGGCACGAACTGGACTTATCTGCCGACGGGCGGCAAGGGCACGTTGTGGTCGGGCGTCGCGATGCCCGATGGGCGGATCGTGGTCGGCGGGCTGCTCGGCAGCCTGTACGAGAGCAGCGACGGCGGCACGACGTGGGCCGCGCAGCACACCGGCACGCGCAGCTCGATCACCGGTCTCGTCGCGACGGGTGGCGGGCTGACCGGTGTCGGACTCGATGGCCTCGTGCTGACGCAGCGCGTGGCGGGCGGCCCGGTTTCGGTGTCGCAGCGCGAGGACCGCGCAACGATGACTGCCGCGCTGGTCGATGCACGTGGAAAACCGGTGCTCTTTTCACAGGCCGGCGTGCTCGACACGCCTTAACTCGTTTTCCGCACGAGAGCATGCGTGTCGGTGGTCAACGAGGACCGCACGCCGCGTGCTGCGGATACAAGCGCATCCGCAGCCTCGATGTTTACGTCGCCGATGTTCCGCGCGGCGCACACAGGCGGTCGCTCCGGCCGGCCGGATGCTCAGGCACGCGTATCGTCCGACGGCAGCAGCGCGGCGAAGCGGTCCGCGAGCGTCGGACGCGACCGCGCGGGCCAGATCGCGCTCAGTTCGAAATTCGGCAGCGCGGCGCCGTCGCGGACCGGGCTGTATGTGACGCCGTCGAACGCGAACGCGTGGATCGAGCGTGGCAGCAGCGACACGCCGCATCCGGCAGCGACGCACGCGACGACGGTCAGCGTGCGGTTCACGTCGAGCACGATGTCCACCGGATGCCCGGCCTGACGGAACGCGCTGAGGATGCCCGCGCGGATCAGCGGCAGCTGATCGTGCGGAAACCACACGAGGCCGACGGCGGAGAGATCCTGCAGCGTAACCGTGCCGTCGGGCTGGCGCCGGAAATCCTTCGGCAGCACGGCGACGAGCGGGTCGCGCCGAATCAGCTTCTCGCGCATCCGGCCGTTCACCGCCACCGGCGTGTGCAGCAGCCCGATGTCGATCTCGCCGCGCTCGAGCGCGATCGCCTGTTCGGCATTGCTCATCTCGCGCATCACGAGCTCGACGTCGGGTGCGCTTTCGCGTAACGCGCGGATCGCGCGCGGCAGCGTGTCGAACAGCGCGGCGCTGACGAAGCCGATCGTCAGGCGCCCGGCGCGCTGCGCGCCGATCTCGCCGGCCCGGTGCGCGGCCGCGTCGAGCCGCGCGAGACTCAGCCGCAGGTCGTCGACCATCGCGAGGCCGGCCGGCGTCAGCGTCGCGCCGCGACGCGAGCGGTCGAACAGCCGGACGCCCAACTCCTTCTCCATCCGGTTCAGCGCCTGGCTGAGCGCCGGCTGTGCGATGCCGAGCTCGTTGGCCGCGCGCGTGAAGCTGCCCGTATCGACGATCGCGAGGAAGTAGCGGACGTGCCTGATTTCCATAAGCTTGCGTTATGAATAATTATTCAAAACATGGTAGCGAATTATCTCCACGCTTCATAGGATGCACATCGGGCCACGGCATCGCCGTGCGCCGCGACGGCATGACGACACGAGGAGACCCGCATTGAACTGGACCCGCGAGCTATCGACGACCGAACGGCGCACGTTGCGCGGCTGTTTTGCCGGCTGGGCACTCGACGGCCTCGACACGCAGATGTTCAGCCTCGTGATCCCCGTGCTGCTCACGACCTGGGGCATCGGCAAGGGGCAGGCCGGGCTGATCGGCGGGGCGACGCTCGTGTCCGGTGCGCTCGGCGGGTTGCTGGCCGGCATGATCGCCGACCGCTACGGCCGCGTACGCGCGCTGCAGATCACCGTGTGCTGGTTTTCGCTCTTCACGTTCCTGAGCGCGTTCGCGCAGAACTTCGAGCAGTTGCTCGTGCTGAAGGCGCTGCAGGGCCTCGGCTTCGGCGGCGAATGGACCGCGGGCGCCGTGCTGCTCGCCGAAACGGTCGGCGCGCGCCACCGCGGCAAGGCGATGGGCGTCGTGCAGAGCGCGTGGGGGTTCGGCTGGGGCGGCGCCGTGGTGCTGTACATGCTGGTGTTTGCGTGGGTGCCGGCCGAGTGGGCGTGGCGCGTGCTGTTCGCGATCGGCGCGTTGCCCGCGCTGCTGGTGCTGTATATCCGTCGTGCGATTCCGGAGCCGCCGCGCGCGACGGCGGCGCAGGCATCGGCGCAAGCGAATGCCGACGAAGGGCCGACCGTCGGCATCTTCGACCGGTCGGTGCTGCGCGCGACGGTGGTCGGTGGGCTGATCGGCGTCGGCGCACACGGCGGCTATCACGCCATCACGATCTGGTTGCCGACCTACCTGAAGACCGAGCGCCACCTGTCGGTGCTCGGCACCGGCGCGTATCTCGCGGTCGTGATCGTCGCGTTCATCTGCGGCTGCTTCCTGAGTGCGTACCTGCAGGACCGGATCGGCCGCCGCCGCAACGTGATGCTGTTCGCCGCGTGCTGCGCGGTGATGGTGAACCTGTATGTGTTCCTGCCGCTGAACGATGTCGCGATGCTGCTGCTCGGGTTCCCGCTCGGACTGTTTTCGGCCGGCATTCCGGCGACGCTCGGCACGCTGTTCAACGAGCTTTACCCGCGCAACGTGCGCGGGCGCGGCGTGGGCTTTTGCTACAACTTCGGCCGCATCGTGTCGGCCGGTTTTCCGGTGCTGGTCGGGCGGATGGGCGAGTCGCTGCCGCTCGGCACGGCGCTCGGCATCGACGCGGGCATTGCCTACGGGCTCGTCGTGATCGCGGTGTGGTTCCTGCCGGAAACGCGCAGCCACCGGTTGTCCGGCGTCGCGCCCGGCGGTGACACGGATGCGGAAAGCCGGCCGCGCGCCGAGGTGTCGCTGTAGCGTTCGCCGCGTCGCCACCGAACCGCCCGGCACTGCGGCCGGGCGCCTCTTGCAGACTTCATGGATCGACTCGTGACTCCCCTCGTCGAACAGATTCCGGCTGCGCGGTCGATGGACGCGTGGTGTGCAGCTGACCCGGCCGTCGCCGCCGTCGATGCGCATGCGCATGTATTCGCGCGCGGCCTGCCGCTCGCGCCCATTGTCCGGCACGCGCCCGATTACGACGCGTCGCTCGACACGTACGTCGCGCATCTCGCCGAACACGGCATCACGCATGCGGTGCTGGTGCAGCCGAGCTTTCTCGGCACCGACAACACGTTCTTCGTCGACGTGCTGCGGCGTTACCCGCGCCGCTTCCGGGGTGTCGCGGTGGTCGACCCCACGATTGCGGATCGCGATCTCGATGCGCTCGACCGTGCGGGGGTGGTCGGGATGCGGCTGAACCTCGTCGGGCTGCCGATTCCGGATTTCGGCGCGTCGGCGTGGCGCGCGCTGTTCGCCCGCGTCAACGCGCTGGGCTGGCATGTCGAGATCCATCGCGGCATCGAGGATCTGCACACCATCACCGCGCCGCTGCTCGCGCAGTCGTGCACGCTGGTGATCGATCATTTCGGCCGCCCGTCACCCGCGCTCGCCGAGCGCGCACCCAGTTTCCGGCGCCTGCTGCTGCTGGCGGATACCGGCCGCGTCTGGGTCAAGCTGTCGGCCGCGTATCGCAACAGCGTGGCGGGCGACGGCGCGATCGACGCGTTCGGTGCCGCGCGCGCGCTGCGCACCGCGTTCACGGCCGAGCGGCTCGTGTGGGGCAGCGACTGGCCGCACACGCAGCACCGCGAACGTGTCGATTTCGACGCCACCTATGCGGCGCTCGCGCGCTGGCTGCCCGATCCCGGCGAGCGCCTGCGCGTGCTGCGCGATTCGCCGCGCACCCTGTTTCGTTTCGACTCATGAGGCCCCGCATGTCCGATCACACCGCAATTCGTCGCGCCGGGTTCCGGCGCAGCATCGCCGCCCGCCAGGGGCTGCTCGTCGCCGGCACGTTCAATGCGCTCAGCGCCCGTATCGCAGCCGATCTCGGCTTCGGCGCACTGTACTTGAGCGGCGCGGGCGTCACCAACATGTCGCTCGGCCTGCCCGATCTCGGCTTCGTCGGGCTCGGCGAGCTGGCCGAACACACCGCGCGCGCGCGCGATACGGTCGAGCTGCCGCTGATGGTCGACGCCGATACCGGCTTCGGCAATGCGCTGAACGTGCTGCACACGGTGCGTACGCTCGAGCGCAGCGGCGCCGACGCGATCCAGCTGGAAGACCAGGTGCTGCCGAAGAAGTGCGGCCATTTCGCGGGCAAGGAAGTGATTGCGGCCGGCGAGATGGTCGGCAAGCTGAGAGCGGCCGTCGACGCGCGCGTGGATCCGAACCTGCTGATCGTCGCGCGCACCGATGCGGCCGCGGTCCACGGCATCGACGACGCGATCGAGCGCGCCCATCGTTACGCGGAAGCGGGCGCCGACGTGCTGTTCATCGAGGCGATGGAGTCGCCGGAGGACGTTGAGCGTCTGCCGGCGCTGTTCGATACGCCGCAGCTCATCAACATCGTGATCGGCGGCAAGACGCCGACGCGTTCACGCGACGCGCTCGCGCGCCTCGGCTACGGCGTGGTGCTGTATGCGAACGCGGCGCTGCAGGGCGCGGTGCACGGGATGCAGGCCGCGCTGACGGAACTGCGCGACACGGGCCGGCTCGACGAGAATCCCGCGCTCGTCGCGCCGTTCGCCGAACGGCAGCGGCTCGTCGACAAGGCGCGCTTCGACGCGCTCGACGCCCGCTACGCGGCCGACCGCGCATAACGCGCATAACGCGCATCGGCAGGCGGCACGGGCGGCGTCGGCAGCCGCCCGGCACATACGAAAAAAAACCTGGAGACAACCGTGGCAACTTCTTCTCCCGAAGCCGCCGGCGAACCGCCGCGCATCGGTTCGATCGTCGGCGGGCTGGCCGGCAACCTGATCGAGTGGTACGACTTTCTCGCCTACAGCATCTTCTCGATCTACTTCGCGCCGTCGTTCTTTCCCGCCGACCGGCCGACCGTGCAGTTGATGAACACCGCGGCGATCGCGGCCGTCGGGTATATCGCACGGCCGGCGGGAAGCTGGCTCGTCGGCCTGTATGCGGACCGACGCGGGCGCAAGGCCGCGCTGACGAAGTCGGTGCTCGCGATGTGCGCGGGATCGATGCTGATCGCCGTCACGCCCGGCTACGCGACGATCGGCGTGCTCGCACCGGTGCTGCTCGTTGCCGCAAGGTTGCTGCAGGGGCTCAGCATGGGCGGCGAATACGGCACCAGCGCAACCTACCTGAGCGAGATCGCGCCGCCGAACCGGCGCGGCTTCTACGTCGGCTTCCTGCAGGTGAGCGTGGTGGCCGGCCAGCTCGTCGCGCTCGGCCTGATGCTCGCGATGCAGCGGATCTTCGCCGGCACGCACGACATCGAACGCTGGGGCTGGCGGATCCCGTTCTTCGTCGGCGGCGTGCTCGCGCTGTTCGCGCTGTACATGCGCCGCAACGTCGTCGAGAGCGACGCGTTCATGGCCAGCCGCGCGCGTGCGGCGAAGACGTGCGTGTCGGCCGATCTCGCGGCCCACTGGCGCGAACTGCTGCTCGCGATCGGCATCACGATCGGCGGCACCGTCGCGTTCTACACGTACACCGTCTACATGCAGAAATACCTCGTCAACTCGGTCGGGCTGCACAAGGAAGCGGCGACCTGGATCTGCTCGGCCGCGCTGCTGCTGTACATGCCGCTGCAGCCGCTGTTCGGCCTCGTGTCGGACCGCGTCGGCCGGCGGCCCGTGCTGCTGTGGTTCGGGATCGGCGGCACGCTGCTGTCCGTGCCGATCTTCACGACGCTCGCACACGTGCACGATCCGCTCGCCGCGTTCGCGCTGGTGTTCGCGGGGCTCGTCGTGCTGAGCGGGTTCACGTCGGTGCACATGCTGGTCAAGGCCGAGCTGTTCCCGCCGCAGATCCGTGCGCTGGCGGTCGGGCTGCCGTATGCGCTGACGACGGCGATCCTCGGCGGCACGACCGAGTTCGTCGCACTGCGGCTGAAGGCGAGCGGCAGCGAGACGATGTTCTTTTGGTACGTCGCGGCCTGCGCGGCGATTTCGCTGCTCGTGTACTGGCGGATGCCGGAAACCCATCCGGCGAAGCGCGTGCGGGCGAATGGGGCGGCGGCCGCCGCCGCCGTGTCCCGCTGAGCGGGCGCGAAGCCGCCTGCGGCACGCGGCCGGGCGCCGGCAGGCGCGGGCCGATGCGCCGGCGGCGCGGTACCGGTGAAGTCGTCGAGCCGAAGGGCGGCCGGCCCGCGTATGGCAGAATCGCGACGATCTCCCGCACGCGATGACACCATGAACCCGACGACGCCTTCCTCCGGGCCCATCCGTGAGCCGATGGGCCGCGCGGCCACCGCGCTGCTCGCCGCCAGCATGCTGTGCTATCTCGTCGCGATGTTCACCGCGCCGTTCCGCGTCGGCGCGCCGGACCCGCACCCGTGGGCCGATGGCTGGCAGGTGCTGTTGACGGGCTGGATGGGCGTGCTCGGCGGCATCTTTGCGTGGCTCGCGAACCCGCTCGTGTTCGGCGCGTGGTTGCTGACCGTGAAGCGCCTGCGTGTGCAGTCGGCCGTGCTGGCCGCGCTCGCGCTGCTGTTCGGGCTGAGCTTCCTGTCGCAGCACCAGATCGTCGTGAACGAAGCGGGCACCGTCGAACCGGTTCATCTCGATGCGATCGGCTACTGGTGCTGGCTCGCGAGTTTCGGCGCGGCGCTGGTCGGCGCGATGCTGTTGCCTGGGCGGATGAAGGCAGGCTGATGCGGGCGGCGTGGCCGCCTTCCCGCATCGCGCGAGTCGCCGCTCAGCGCACGTGCGGCTGCAACGCACCCAACCAATAAGACACGGCTACCGCGCCGCCATCGGGCGTGCCGATCGCGCGCTCGCCGAGATAGCTCGCACGCCCCGCGCGCGGTGTCATGCGCGCGGTGGCCTCCGCGCCTTCGACTGCCGCTTCGACGGCCGCCGTCCATGCGCTTGCGGTGTCGCGATCGCTGTCGAGCGCGCGACTGAATGCGTCGACGGCCGGCATCAGCGCATCGAGCATCGTCCGGTCGCCGGCATGCGCGCCACCCAGTTCACTGATCGAATCCACGGCCGCGCGGAATGCCGCGGCCCAGTCGCGCGCCGACGGCTCGGCGACATCCGCCAGCCTGCGCGCCGCGCGCAGCAGCGCGGTTGCATAGAACGGCCCGGAGCTGCCGGCGATCGCGCGGCGCAACGCCGCGCCGAGCGCCGCGAGTGCGCCGGCCGGCGTGGCGTAGGCGGTCTCGGGCAACGCGAGGATCGCTTGCGCGGCGCGCAGCATGCTTGCGCCGAGGTCGCCGTCGCCGGCCGCCGCATCGAGATCCGTCAGCGTCTGCTCGTGGTCGATCAGCGTTTGTGCAACTGCCTGCAGCGCCGGCTGCAGACGCGCGGCCCATGCGCGGCCGGCCGCATCGAGCGGCGGCAGCGGTGCATCCTGCGACGCGGCTGCGGCCACGCGGATCTGCGCATTCACTGCGCCGCCGCCCGGCCACGCACGCGCCTGGGTCGGCGCGTCGAGCAGCGACGCGCGTTCGTCGTTCAGCCGCAGCACCGAGATCGAGCAGCCGGGCATGTTCAGCGCGGACAGGAACGTGCCGGCCCACGCACGCGCGACGACGATGCCGCGCCGGGCCAGGTTGTCGTACGCGGCGCGCAGCACGATCGCGAGCTCCATGTCCGGCGTTGCGCCGAGACCGTTGACGAACAGCGCGACGCGTTCGCCGCGGTCGAGCACGAGATCGGCGGCGATGCTCGACAGCAGCGTGTCGACCAGCGCGTCGGCCGGCAGCGGCGCACGGCGTTCGACACCTTTTTCGCCGTGAATGCCGAGACCGAGCTCGATCTCGTGATCGCCGAGGCTGAAGCCCGATTTGTCGGCGCCCGGGATCGTGCAGCCGTCGAGCGCGACGCCCATCGTGCCGAGCTCGGCCGCCGCGTCGCGCGCGATGGCCGCGACGCGGGCAAGCGGCAGCCCGCGCGCGGCGGCCGCGCCGGCGAGCTTGTGGATCAGCACGGTGCCGGCGATCCCGCGCCGCTGGCCGCGGTCGACACGGCCGCGCAGCGATACGTCGTCGGCGACGATGACCGTTTCGACCGGAATGCCTTCGGCGCGTGCAAGCTCGGCGGCGAGCCCGAAATTGAGCCGGTCGCCCGTGTAGTTCTTCACGATCAGTAGCGCGCCGTTGGGGCCGGCGCTCGCGCGGATCGCGGCGAGCACGGCGTCGGTGGACGGCGACGTGAACACTTCGCCGCAGACGGCCGCGCTCAGCATCCCTTCGCCGACATAGCCGCCGTGTGCGGGCTCGTGGCCGCTGCCGCCGCCGGACAGGATCGCGACGGGGCGCTGGGACGGTTCGGGCAGCGGCTGGCGGACGAGCACGTGCTCGTCGCCGAGGATCGCGAGATGCGGCGATTGCCGCGCGATGCCTTCCAGCATTTCTCGCACGACATCGGACGGGCGGTTCACAAGCTTTTTCATGGCGACGGATTCCGGACGGGTGAACGGGGCGCGGCCGAGCCTGCACGGGCGCCGGCCGGCTTTCGTATTGGGGAGAATCGTGCGGGTGCCCGGTCGCCGGGCGCGGACGGTTGCGTGACGGGCGACCGGATGCGGAAGCGGCAACGAAGCACTTGCTTCGCGCCACGATACATCAGGTTCGGACGTCAATGCACGGATTGCGGCGCGATCGCGCCCTCGGCTGCGCTCACTTCAGCGCCGCAATGACCTTCGCGCGGATCAGTCGCGCGCGCAGCACGTTGCGGCTGATGCCGAGCAACTGCGCGGCCCGGATCTGGTTGCGGTGGCTGAAGTCGAACGCGACGCGCATCACCATGTCCTCGATGTGTTCGAAGAGGTTGCCGTGTCCGTCGTCGAACAGGTCGCGCAGCGCATGTTCGAACGCCGCCTGGGTGTGGGCGGACGGCTCCGGCGCATCCACGACGGCCGGTGGCGCGCATGGCGGCGCAAGGTGCAGGTCGGTGTCGCGCAGCACATCGTGGCGGCTCACGAGCAGTGCGTGATGGATCACGTTCTCCAGTTCGCGGATATTGCCGGACCAGTGATGCGACAGGAGCCGGCGCTCGGCGCGCGGGTCGATGCTGCGCGGCCCGTTTTCGAGGCGCGCGCGATAGCCGTCGAAGAAGTGACGCGCGAGCGGCAGGATGTCGCCCGGCCGCTCGCGCAGCGGCGGTACCGCGAGCTGCACGACGTTGAGCCGGTAGTACAGGTCGCCGCGGAAATGCCCGGCCGCCACCGCCTGTTGCAGATCGACGTTGGTCGCCGCGACCACGCGCACGTCGACCGGAATGCCCGTGCGTGAACCGAGCCGCACGACCTCGCGCTCCTGCAGTACGCGCAGCAGCTTGACCTGCATCGACAGCGGCAGGTCGCCGATCTCGTCGAGAAACAGCGTGCCGCCATGCGCGGCTTCGAACCAGCCGGGCTTCGCGCTGACGGCACCCGTAAACGCGCCTTTCTCGTGGCCGAACAGTTCGCTGTCGACGAGCGTGTCGGAGAACGCGCCGCAATTTACCGCGACGAACGGCCCGTCGCGGCGATCGCCGAGATCGTGCACGTGGCGCGCGATCAGTTCCTTGCCGGTGCCCGTCTCGCCGACGATCAGCACGTTCGCGTCGCTTGGTGCGACACGACGCACCTGTTCGAGCAGTGCGAGCGAACGCGGATCGGCAAACACCTGCGCCCGCGCGCGGGCCTGTGCGGGGCGTCCGGGCAACGTCAGGACCGAGGCGGTGCGTTCCGCAGCGGGCAGGCCGGACGGATCGTGCGCGTGCGACTCGTTGCGAGCGGTGGTGACGACACGAAGGTTGAGCGGGCGCGAGGATGCGGAAATGGAAGTCATGGCGATGAACCGTTGAATGGCCGGGTGAGCCGGGTGAGCCGGACCCGTGCCGACGGGCGCAGTGAGTCCGGCTGCTGCGTGGTCAGCAGAGTGTTCAACGTTTCGCCACGCGCGAAAAGCATCGATTTCTGATAACCAAAGCGCGATTGCTGCGGAACCTGCAATGGTGCGGGTGAGCGGGGTTGCGCCGATGCATGAACGTCGAATTCGATGTCATGGCGTGCGATGCGCTGCTTCCTGAGCAGCAGTTCGCAAGCACGATCGCTTCACCCGGTTCATCACGCCGTGGAATATCGATGTGACACGCGCACCGGAGCGCTTGCCGCGCTCGCGCATTTGAGCGAATGCCGCGCCAGGCGGGCGATCGCACGAAACTTCGCGATGCAGACGATCGCGCCGCGAGACAGCCGTGCGAATGGCACGCTCCTTGCTGACCCGAAACGGTATCGCCGCATCGACACGCGGCTCGACAACGGGAACGCATCGCATGAGCAACACCCTCAACGTGGTCGCGATATCGGGCAGCTTGCAACGGCCGTCGCGCACGCTTGCGCTGACCAACGAGATCGTCGCGGCACTTGGCGCCGCGCTGCCGATCGATACGCGGCTGATCGAACTCGGCGAGATCGGCAGCCGGCTGGCCGGCGCGCTGACGCGCGCGCAGGTGCCGGCCGACCTCGAAGCACTGATCCGCGCGATCGAGACGGCCGACGCGCTCGTTGTCGCGAGCCCGGTCTATCGGGCGTCATACACGGGCCTGTTCAAGCACCTGTTCGACCTCGTGCGCCACGACGCGCTCGTCGACGTGCCCGTGCTGCTCGCGGCCACCGGCGGCAGCGAGCGACATGCGCTCGTGATCGACCATCAACTGCGGCCGCTGTTCAGCTTCTTCCAGGCGCGCACGCTGCCGATCGGCGTGTACGCGTCCGAAAGCGATTTCGACCAGTACCGGATCGCGAACCCGGCGCTGCGCGAGCGCATCGCGCTCGCCGTCGATCGCGCCGTGCCGCAACTGCGCCCGCATGCGCTTTCCACCGTGGCCGCGTAGGCCGCTTCCGTTTCTCCTTCGACCAGGACACCTTCATGAGCCTTACCGACCCTTCCGCCGACGGCGTCAAATTCGCGTACTGGGTGCCGAACGTCAGCGGCGGCCTCGTCGTCAGCACGATCGAGCAGCGCACCGACTGGAGCCTCGAATACAACCAGCAGCTCGCGCGCACGGCCGAGGCGGCCGGCTTCGACTACGCGCTGAGCCAGATCCGCTTCACGGCCGGTTACGGCGCCGAATACCAGCACGAGTCGGTGTCGTTCAGCCAGGCGCTGCTGCATGCGACGACGAAGCTCAAGGTGCTCGCCGCGATCCTGCCGGGGCCGTGGCATCCGGCCGTGGTCGCGAAGCAACTCGCGACGATCGACCACATCTCGAACGGGCGCATTGCGATCAACGTCGTGAGCGGCTGGTTCAAGGGCGAATTCACCGCGATCGGCGAGCCGTGGCTCGAACACGATGAGCGCTATCGGCGCTCGAAGGAATTCATCCAGGCGCTGAAAGGCATCTGGACGCAGGACAACTTCACGTTCAAGGGCGACTTCTACCGCTTCAACGACTACACGCTGAGCCCGAAGCCGGTGCAGAAGCCGCATCCGGAAATCTTCCAGGGCGGCAGCTCGCGCGCGGCGCGCGACAACGCGGCGAGCGTGTCGGACTGGTATTTCACGAACGGCAATACGCCGGAGAACCTGAAGGCGCAGATCGACGACATCCGCGCGAAGGCGGCCGCGAACAACCATCGCGTGCGGATCGGCGTCAACGCGTTCGTGATCGCGCGCGACACCGAGGAAGAGGCGCAGGCCGTGCTCGACGACATCATCCGGCACGCGCACGTCGAGGCCGTGCACGCGTTCGGCGATGCGGTGAAGGAGGCCGGCAAGGCATCGCCCGAAGGCGAGGGCAACTGGGCGAAATCGACGTTCGAAGATCTCGTTCAGTACAACGACGGCTTCCGCACGAACCTGATCGGCACGCCGCAGCAGATTGCCGAGCGGATCGTCGCGCTGAAGGCGATCGGCGTCGATCTCGTACTCGCGGGGTTCCTGCACTTCATCGAGGAAGTCGAGTACTTCGGCCGGCGCGTACTGCCGCTCGTGCGCGAACTCGAAGCGCAGCGGCAGGCAGTGGCTGCGTGAAGCGGGTCGATTGAAGCGGGCCGGCTGGCGACTGTCATCACAGACCGGCCCGGCTCGACGTTGAGGAAATTGAAACAGGAGGCCGACGCATGCCTTCGCGGCATCGTCGGCCGGTTCAGGGGTTTTGCCGGAAATCTTATGTCCACGGAAATCATCGAAGCACGTGCATCGCAGCAACCAGAAACCCACCACGTTCCCGTGATCGGCTCCGATGCCGAAGCGATCGACGTCGCGCATCGCATCGCCGCGCAACTTCAGGAGCACGCGGCGCTGCGTGACCGCGAGCGGAAACTGCCGTTCGACGAGATCGAACTGTTTTCGTCGAGCGGCCTGTGGGGCATCACCGTCCCGCGCGAATACGGCGGCGCGGAAGTGTCGAGCGTGACGCTCGCGGAAGTGATCGCGATCGTGTCGCAGGCCGATCCGTCACTCGGCCAGATTCCGCAGAATCACTACTGCCTGATCGAAGACATCCGTCTCGAAGGCAGCGGTGAGCAGAAACGCTTCTTCTTCGACCTCGTGCTGAAGGGTACGCGCTACGGCAATGCGTTTTCCGAGGCCGGCGGCAAGAACGTGCTCGATATCCAGACGCGCGTGCGCCGCGACGGCGACGCGTTCGTGCTGAACGGCCGCAAGTTCTATTCGACCGGCACGCTGTTCGCGCACTGGATTCCGGTGCTCGCGCTCGACGAGTCGGACCAGGCGGTGCTCGCGTTCGTGCGGCAGGGCGCGCCGGGGCTGACCGTGGTGGACGACTGGAGCGGCTTCGGGCAGCGCACGACCGCGAGCGGCACGGTGATCGTCGAGAACGTGCGCGTGAGCCCGTTCGAGATATTTCACACGCAGCGCTCGTACGACCGCCCGACCTTCGCGGGCCCATTCGCGCAGATCACGACTGCCGCGATCGATCTCGGCATCGCGCGCGCCGCGCTGCAGGACACGATCGCGTTCGTGCAGCAGCACGCGCGCCCGTGGATCGACAGCGGCGTCGAACGCGCGAGCGACGACCCGCTGACCGTCGCGCAGATCGGCGACATCGCGTACCGCATCCACGCGGCCGAAGCGCTGCTCGCGCGTTCGGGGCGGTTCGTCGACGCGGCGAAGCACGGGCCGGACGAGGAAACGGTCGCGCATGCCGCGATCGCGGTCGGCGAAGCGAAGATCGCGACGACCGAAGTGTCGCTGCTGGCCGCGAGCAAGCTGTTCGAACTCGGCGGCAGCAAGTCGACACTCGCGAAATACAACTTCGATCGGCACTGGCGCAACGCGCGCGTGCATACGCTGCACGACCCCGTGCGCTGGAAGTACCACGCGATCGGCAACTACTACCTCAACGGCGTGAAGCCCGCGCGCCATTCGTGGAACTGACCGGCACACGGTGCGGAGTTTTCAGATACGTACGACAGCGCGTTTTCGCGCGGTTTTGGCGGCGGACATGGCCGCCGCGCCATTCCTGACGAGACAGACCAATGAGTCATCCAGCCACCCCCGCACAGGCGCTCCCTTTGCAGGACACCGCGCCGCAGGCAGGCGGCCTGCGGCGCAACTACCTGAGCCTGCCCGAACTGATCGCGCAGTCGATCGGCCTCGTCGGCGTGTCCGGCGGAATCGGCGTGCTGATCCCCGCCGTGTTCGCGACGGCAGGCAACGGCACGTGGCTCGCCTACCTGTTCGCGATCGTCGCGCTGCTGTTCTCGTCGTGGAGCATCTCGGTGTTCGCACGCGATTCGGCGTCGCCGGGTGCGCTGTATGCGTACGTGTCGGCCGGTATCGGGCCGATCTGGGGCGCGATCTGCGGCTGGTCGCTGCTGATCGCCTATGCGGTGGCCGCGGCAGGCATCCTGCAAGGAACGATCAACACGTTCCTCGTGCTCGGTCGCGAAACGGGGCTGCTCGGCGGCGCGACACCGGTCGGCACGGTGCTCGGCCTCACGGTCGTAACCGCGTTCGCCGCTTGGTACATCGCGTTTCGCGACATCCGGCTTTCCACGCGTTTCACGTTGTTCGTCGAGCTGGCGACGCTGCTGCTGATCGCCGTCGTCGTGATCGCGACGATCGCGTTCGGCGGGCATCCGGTCGACCGCGCGCAGCTGACGCTCGAAGGCGTGAAGCCGACGCAACTCCAGCTCGGCATGGTGCTCGCGTTCTTCAGCTTCACCGGCTTCGAGAGCGCGACCGTGCTCGGTGCCGAGGCGCGCGACCCGTTCCGCGCGATCCCGCGCGCGGTGCTGATCAGCGTAGTCGGGCCCGCGCTGCTGTTCGTAATCGGCGCATACGGGATGGTGAGCGCGTTCCATGGGCAGACGCCGCCGCTCGACCGGGTCGACGGCCCGCTTGCAGTGCTCGCGCGCCGGCTGGGGGCCGGATGGATCGGCGTGCTGATCGACGCGGGCGTCGCGCTGAGCTTCTTCGCGGCGTTCTTCTCGTCGATCAACGCGGCGGCGCGCATCGTCTATACGTTCGGGCGACAGGGTGTGCTGCATGCGTCGACCGGGCGCGCGCACGCGCGGAACGCGACGCCGCACGTCGCGGTCGCGGTGATTGCTGCGTTGGCGCTCGTCACCGCGCTGGTGTTCACCGCGCGCGGCACTGCGCTGCTCGATTCGTACGGCTATCTCAGCTCGATCGCGACGTATGGCTGGCTGCTCGCATACGTGCTGGTGGCGATCGGCGCGCCGCTCTACTTGCGCCGGCAGCGCCGGCTGCGCGCGCGGCATGTGGCGATCAGCATCGTCGCGGTCGTGCTGCTCGCGATTCCGCTCGCCGGCAGCGTGTATCCGGTGCCGGACGGTGTTTATGCGTGGCTGCCGTATGTGTTCGTCGCGCTGCTGGCGATCGGGCTCGCGTGGTTCCTGGTGCTGCGCTTCCGGTTTCCGGAGCGGCTGCGCAAGCTTGAGGCCGAGTTGCTGACGAAATGACGGCGCGGCGCCGACGCGTCGCGGCCAGCCGGGCATGCCTGGCTGGCCGGTTTCATTGGACGCATGTGCCGGCCGCCGTCACGCGACCCCCGCCATCTTCGATGCTTCCAGGACCATCTGCACACCGAGCCCGCCGAGCACGGCCCCCATCGCCCAGCGCTGCGCGAGCAGCAGCGTCGGGCGTCCGTGCAGGAACTTCGCGATGCTGCTCGAGCAGATCGCCACCAGCCCGTTGGCCGACGCAAACGCGGCGATCAGCAGCGACCCGAGAAACAGCGACTGGCCGAACACGCTGCCCTGCCGGTAGTCGATGAACTGCGGCAGCAGCGACACGAACAGCATCGCGAGCTTCGGGTTCAGCACGCTGGTCGTTGCGCCCATCGCGAGCAGGCGCATCGGCTGCTCGTTCGGCAGTGCCTGCACCTCGAACGGCGAACGTCCGCCGGGCCGGACCGCCTGCCACGCCAGGTACAGCAGGTAGACCGCGCCGACCGCGCCCAGCACGCTGCCTGCATAGGGCACGCTCATGAACAGCGTCGTGATGCCGAACGCCGCGCCGAACATGTAGAACAGGTAGCCGATCATCACGCCGGCCAGTGAAATGAGCCCGGCCGTGCGGCCCTGCGCGATCGAGCGCGACATCACGTAGACCATGTTCGGCCCGGGCGTGACCGCGAGCATGCCGCCGATGGCGAGAAATCCGTAGAGCGATCCGGAGGGTTGCATGTTTGCGCTTCCTGCATCGAGTGAGTGCTGACGGGATTCATTGTCCGGCTGTGGAGGTGAACAGTAAAACGGGATAAACTGAATCGATTGATCAGATTTCCTGAAGCAATATGAAAAAGCTCGACCTCGATGTGCTCGCGATGGTGGTGGCCGTCGCCGAAACCGGATCGTTCGCGCAGGGCGCGCAGGCCGTGCATCGGTCGCCGTCGGCGGTGAGCATGCAGATCAAGGCGCTGGAAGACGCGCTCGGCAAGCCGCTGTTCATCCGCGACACGCGCAACGTGAGCCCGACCGGCGACGGCACGACGCTCGCCGAGTACGGTCGCCGGATGCTCGCGCTGCGCGACGAGGCATGGGCGTCGGTGGTGCGCCCGGAGATCCGCGGCCGCGTGACGATCGGCGTGCCGGACGATTACATTTCATCGCTGCTGCCGCAGGTGCTCGGCAAATTCGCCGCGATGCATCCGCGCGTTGAATTGCGTGTGATCGGCCAGCCGAGCAGCGCGCTCGTGCCGATGCTGAAGGACAACACGGTCGACCTCGCATGCCTCACGCGGATCAAGGGCGTGACCGGCGAGCTGATCCGGATGGAGCCGCTCGTCTGGGCAGGGTCGCCGAAGCGCAACGTATGGGAAGAGCGGCCGCTGCCGGTGGCTTTTTTTACGCACGGCGGCAGCATGGCGCGCGATCAGGCGGTCAAGGCGCTGAACCGGCAGAAGATCCCGTACCGGATGTCGTACGAAAGCCCGAGCCACCTCGGGCTGCTGAGCATGGTGGAGGCCGGGCTCGCAGTCGCGCCGCTGGCGCGCTGCTGCATTCCGGATCACCTGATGCAGCTTTCCGAAAGTCACGGGCTGCCGGCACTGGGCGAGATCGAGGTCGTGCTCGCGCGCAGCGCGCAGTCCGCGCGCCCGCCGTGCGATTACCTGGCCGAGCAGATTCTCGGCGAATGGCGCACCTGAGCGGCCCGCTGCCGGCCGCACGTCAGCACGACGTCAGCAGCCATTCGCGGAATGCGACGAGCGACGGCAGCGTCTCGTTGCCCGGCGGATAGACGAGGTAGTAGCTGCGCTGGCTCGTAATCGCGTCACCGATCGACACGAGCTCGCCGCGGCTCAATTCATCCTCCACCAGCACCTTCGGCACCAGCCCGATGCCCATCCCGGCGCGCACGGCCTGGATCAGATGCGACGTCAGCTCGAAGCTCGGACCGATGCGCATCTGGCGATGGTCGAGCCGATAGTGCGAGAACCACTCGGCCCATGCTTGCTGGTTGCTCGTCACGCCCAGCAGCGTCTGCTTCGCGGCCCACGCCGGCGTGCGCGCGTCGGCCTTGCGGCCGCTGCCCGGGTCGGGCGGCGCGATCGCAATCAGGAACTCGTTGTACAGCCGGTGCGCGTGCAGGCCGGGCCAGTCGCCCGCGCCGACGGTGATGGCCGCGTCGAGGTCGTCGTTGAGAAAATCGATTGCGCCGATCCGCGAATGAAGGTGCACGGTTACGCCCGGATGCGCGGTGTAGAAGTCATGCAGGTGCGGCAGCAGCCATTTCGAGCCGAAGGTCGGCAACGTGGCGAGCCGCAGCGTGCCGGCGCCCGCCTGATGCGACATCGCCTGCAGCGTCGCGCCGCGGATGCGCCCGAGCGCGCCGCTCAGTTCCGCGAAGTAGCGGCGGCCGACTTCGGTCAGCTTCACCGAGCGCCCCTCGCGCCGGAACAGCGGGACACCGAGCTGATCCTCCAGCGTCTGCACCTGCCGGCTGATCGCGCTCTGGCTCAGCGACAGTTCCTCGGCCGCGCGCGTGTAGCTTTCATGCCGCGCGGCGGCCTCGAACACGAGCAGCAGTGACATCGACGGGGTCAGACGACGGTAATTCATGAGTTTTATGCAATATTCGCCGGATGAGAATTCGTTTGTTCCTCGAGGGATATCCGAAGATACTGGAATTCCCGGTCGCGTGGAAACTTGCCAAAAAATCATGTTTCGGAGCGCGCGAATCGGCCGGCTCCACCCACACTGCGCCTTTACCCATGTCGATCGCCCCGTTGCCCCGTCCCGCCCGCCCGCCCGCCAACGCGTACCGCGACTTTCTTGCCGCGCTGCGGGCCGCCGGATTTGCCGGGGAGATTCGCGCGGACCACGCGAACCGGACGGTGCAGGCCACCGACAACTCGATCTACCAGCGCCTGCCGCAGGCGGTGATCTGCCCCGCGCATGCCGATGACGTGCGGCTGCTGGCGCGGCTGCTGGCCGAACCCGCGCATCACGACGTCGCGGTAGCCGCGCGCGGCGGCGGCACGGGCACCAACGGGCAGTCGTTGACCGACGGCGTCGTCGTCGACCTGTCGCGCAACATGAACCGGATCCTCGAAATCGACGTCGAGCAGCGCTGGGTGCGCGTGCAGGCAGGCGTCGTCAAGGATCAGCTCAATGCCGCGCTGAAGCCGCACGGGCTGTTTTTCGCGCCGGAGCTGTCGACGTCGAACCGCGCGACCGTCGGCGGGATGATCAACACCGACGCGAGCGGGCAGGGCAGCTGCACGTACGGCAAGACGCGCGACCACGTGCTCGAACTCGATTTCGTGCTGATGGGCGGCGAGCAGCTGCACAGCGACGCGCTTGACGACGAGGAATTGGAGCGCCGTTGCGCGCGGCGGGACCGCATCGGCAAGGTTTATCGCACCGCGCGCCGCATCAGCGACGACAAGGCGGCGCTGATCGACGCGAAGTTTCCGAAGCTCAACCGCTGCCTGACCGGCTACGACCTCGCGCACCTGCGCGAACCCGATGGCCGCTTCAACCTGAACAGCGTGCTGTGCGGCGCGGAAGGCTCGCTCGGCTTCGTCGTCGAGGCGAAGCTCAACGTGCTGCCGATCCCGAAGGTTTCGGTGCTGGTCAACGTGCGCTATGCGGGCTTCATGGATGCATTGCGCGATGCGCGTGCGCTGCTCGCGCATGAGCCGCTGTCGATCGAGACGGTCGACTCGAAGGTGCTGATGCTCGCGATGAAGGACTTCGTGTGGAGCAGCGTCGCCGAGTATTTTCCGCAGGACGACGCGCGCCCGACGCTCGGCATCAACCTGATCGAATTCAGCGGCGACGATGCGGACGAGGTCGATGCGCGCGTGCGCGCGTTCGTCGAGCATCTGCGCACCGATACGAGCGTGGAGCGCCTCGGCCATACGCTCGCGGCCGGCGACGATGCGGTGAAGCGCGTGTATGCGATGCGCAAGCGCGCGGTCGGCCTGCTCGGCAACGTGCAGGGCGAGGCGCGTCCGCAGCCGTTCGTCGAGGACACCGCGGTGCCGCCCGAGAACCTCGCCGCGTACATCGCCGAATTCCGCGCGCTGCTCGACGGCCACGGGCTGCAGTACGGGATGTTCGGTCACGTCGACGCGGGCGTGCTGCACGTGCGCCCGGCGCTCGACATGAAGGACCCGAAGCAGGCCGCGCTGGTGCGGCCCGTGTCGGACGCGGTGGCCGAACTGACGCTGCGCCATGGTGGCCTGTTATGGGGCGAGCACGGCAAGGGCGTACGCTCCGAGTACGCGCCGGCGTTTTTCGGCGAGCTGTATCCGTCGCTGCAGCAGTTGAAGGCCGCGTTCGATCCGCGCAACCAGTTCAACCCGGGCAAGATCGCGACGCCGCCGGACCACACGATGCGGCTGCTGAAGATCGACGAAGTGCCGACGCGCGGCGACCACGACCGGCAGATCGACGAGCGCGTGTGGCAGAGCTACGGCACGGCGATGCACTGCAACGGCAACGGCGCGTGCTACAACTTCGATCCGGACGACGCGATGTGTCCGTCGTGGAAGGCGACGCGCGAGCGCGTGCAATCGCCGAAGGGGCGTGCGTCGCTGATGCGCGAATGGTTGCGCCTGCAAGGACAGGCCGGCATCGACGTCGTCGCGGCGGCGCGGGCGCGGCAGCCGTTCCTGCGCGGGCTGGCCGGGCGCTGGCGCAACAGCCGCGCGGCGCGCAACGGCGACGCCGATTTCTCGCACGAGGTGTACGACGCGATGGCCGGGTGCCTCGCGTGCAAGTCGTGCGCGGGGCAGTGCCCCGTGAAGGTCAACGTGCCCGAGTTCCGCTCGCGCTTTCTCGAGCTGTATCACCAGCGCTACCTGCGGCCGCTGCGCGACTACCTGATCGGCTCGCTCGAATTCACGATGCCGTGGATGGCGCGCGTCCCCGCGCTGTACAACGGGTTGATGCGTGCGGGATGGGTGCGCACGCTGCTCGAACGGCAGGTCGGCATGGTCGACAGCCCGCTGCTGAGCCGCTTCGATCTTGCTGCCGTGATCCGGCAATGGAACGTGAAGCCGGCCGACCCGCACGCGCTTGCCGCGCTGAGCGACGCGCAGCGCGGGCGCAGCGTCGTCATCGTGCAGGACACGTTCACACGCTATTTCGATACCGAGCAATTGGCGACGCTGATCGAGCTGGCCGCGCGCACGGGCTTTCAGGTCTGGCTCGCACCGCTCGCACCGAACGGCAAGGCGCTGCACGTGCAGGGCTTTCTGCAGGCGTTCGAGAAGGCCGCGATCCGCAATGCGACGCAACTGGCCGCGCTGGCGCGCACGGGTGTCGCGCTGGTCGGCCTCGATCCGGCGATGACGCTCACGTACCGGCAGGAATACCTGAAGGTGACGGGGCTCGGCGATGTACCGAACGTTGCGCTGCCGCAGGAGTGGTTGCTGCATGCGCTGCCGGAAGCCGGCACGCATGGTGCGACCGGCTCGTACCGGTTGCTGCCGCACTGTACCGAGAAGACCAACGCGCCCGACAGCGGCAAGCAATGGACGCAGGTGTTCGCGCGGTGCGGGCTGCGCTTGAAGGTCGAGTCGACCGGATGCTGCGGGATGTCGGGCACGTACGGGCACGAGGCGCGCAATCTCGCGACGTCGAAGACGATCTATTCGCAGTCGTGGGCGACGCACGTGGACGGGCCGGAGGATGAAGGCGAGGCGCTGGCGACCGGATATTCGTGCCGCAGCCAGGTGAAGCGCATGTCGTCGAAGCAGGTGCGCCATCCGTTGCAGGCGCTGCTCGATCACGTGCGGGCGGCGGGGTAACGATCGGGCGGCGCGTGTCGCATCGCCCGTGAGGGTGTATCGATCGAGCGTCGCGCGGCCATCTCGTTGCCACGTGCGACGCATGCCGAGGCTCAGGCGTCGGCTTTCGCGGCCTTCCGCGCGCGCGGCTTTTCCACCGCGGGAAACACGCCGACGCCGCGCGGCCGTTTCGGCTCGATCCGCATCTGCCGGATCACGCGCCGGAAATCGATCTCGTGCGCGGCCAGCGTGCCGATCAGTTTCGCGATGACCGCGAGGTGGGACGGGACGGTGCCCTTGCTCGAATAGTTCGTGATCGAACTTTCGTTCATCCGGATCAGACGGGCGAATTCGCGCGCCGTCAACTGCGCTTTCTTCAACTCCTGTTGAAATTCCGCATACGCCATTGCACACATGATGCTTCGTCTCCGTGAATCAGAAATCGGCCCGCGCGGCGCCGGCGTGGACGGGTGGCGTTCCCGTCGTGCCGGCGCCGCGGCGGGTTACATCTTCACCTGGTCGAGGAAGGTCTTCTTGCCGCTCTTGTAGCCGTAGATCGAGATGATCCCGTGCGTCAGGTCGCCCTTCGCGTCGAACGTCGTCGTGCCGATCACGCCGTCGTACTTCGTCGACGGCATCGCGGCGAGGATCTTCGCCGGGTCGGTCGAGTTCGCACGCTTCATCGCGTCGACGGCGATGTAGACCGCGTCATACGCGAACGGCGCATCGAACTTGATGCCCTGGTTGAAACGCTTCTGGTACTTCGCGAGGAAGTCCGCGCCGCCCGGCATCTTCTCGAGCGCGGCGCCTGCCTGCGAGCACAGCACGTTGTCGGCCGCCGGGCCGGCCAGTTCGGCCAGCGAGTCGGTGCACACGCCGTCGCCGGACAGGATCTTCGCGCGCAGGCCGAGCTGCTTCGCCTGCTTCGCGAGCGGGCCGCCGGTTGCGTCCATGCCGCCGTACATGATCGCGTCGGGGTTCTCGCCCTTGACCTTCGTCAGGATCGCGCGGAAGTCGACGGCCTTGTCGTTGGTCGCGTCGTGCGACAGCACCTTCAGGCCGAGCGCCTTCGCCTTCTTCTCGAACTCGTTCGCGAGGCCCTGGCCGTACGCGGTCGAATCGTCGATCACCGCGACGCTCTTCACGCCCTTTGCCTGCGCGTAGCTCGCGAGCGCCGGACCCTGCTGCGCATCGGTCGCGACGACGCGGTAGGTCGTCTTGAAGCCTTGCTGCGTGTAGGTCGGGTTCGTGGCCGACGGCGAGATCTGCACGATGCCCGCGTCGCTGTAGATCTTCGATGCCGGGATCGACGTGCCCGAGTTCAGGTGGCCGATGACGGCGACGACCTTGTCGTCGACGAGCTTCTGCGCAACCTGCGTGGCCTGCCGCGGGTCGGCCGCGTCATCCTGCGCGTCGAGCTGCAGCGTGATCTTCTTGCCGCCGATCGTCAGGCCCTTTGCGTTGATTTCCTCGACCGCGAGGCGCGCGCCGTTCTCGTTGTCCTTGCCGAGGTGCGAGATGCCGCCCGTCGTCGGTTCGACGCTGCCGATCTTCACGACCTGGTCGGCCATTGCGGTCGACGCGGCCGCGAATGCAGCGGCAGCCAGTGCAACGGTGATCAGGGGTTTGCAGCGCATGCCGACAGTGCTTCGTTCCATCTGCCATCTCCGAATTGAATGTCTTTCTATTGACGTCTCGACCGGCCGGCCAGCGTGCCGGGGCGATCGGACGAGTCTCCATAGCCATCACGGGCTTCACTTGCATGGCGTCCGGTGGTGTGACGGCCGCCCGGGCGAGCGGGCGAATCGTCGCCGGATGTCATGCAATTCGTATGAATATATATGAAGCCGATTTTGCGCGCTGCGGCGAATCGCGTAGCAGGCCGGCGCGGCGCGGGCCGACGCCCGGACGTCGAAGGCTCCGGATGCCGGAAATCGTGCGCTGCCGCGGGCCACAGGCTGCGGTTCGCTGTCGATGGCCTTACGGCCGTATCCATTATTCGGCCGGTCGCCGGGGCGAAGCCATGCACACTGATGCGCGGTCAATCCGGAACTGTTCGGTCGATTTGTCTGCACAGTTTGGTCACTCGCGATTGCGTATCCGGTTTCGCCGGCTGGCTTCATCAACGGTTGCGTGCGTTGTAATGCAACTAACGGTCGAGTCCTGCGACATCAGCGAATGGGCGCGGACTGTACGGCCCGGATGATCCATTCCGCTTCGCAGAGGCCGGAGGGCTTTTCGATCCGCCCGTTTCCGGATCGACGGGCCGGCACGGACATTCGCTATA
The DNA here is from genome assembly GCF_905339975.1 of Burkholderia sp. BCC1999. Classification (NCBI taxonomy): domain Bacteria; kingdom Pseudomonadati; phylum Pseudomonadota; class Betaproteobacteria; order Burkholderiales; family Burkholderiaceae; genus Burkholderia; species Burkholderia sp. BCC1999. Next base: position 71,353 of record NZ_CAJPHP010000033.1, read on the forward strand.
GTTGCGATGCTACGAACGTCCGCGTAATGCGACGAAGACCACGCCGGCAATCGCCAGCAGGCCGCCGCATGCCGTCGCGATGCCGGGCCGCTCGCCCGTCAGCACCATCGACAGCAGCGTCGCGACCGCCGGCGTCAGATAGAGGAAGTTGGCCGCGCGCGCCGCGCCGAAATAGCCGAGCGCGAAGGTCCAGGTTGCATAACCCAGCGCGGCGGGAAATACGCCGAGCACGACGACGGCGAGCGTCGTATCGCGCGACCCACCTGCGAGCGACCCGAGCGCGCCGGGCAGCCACGGCGTGAGCAGCGCCGCGCCGGCCAGCAGCGTGTATGCGGTACAGGTCAGTGCGCCGTAGACGGGAATCAACCGCCGCTGCAACACGAAATAGCTGGCCGAACACAGCGCCGCGCCGAGAATCAGCGTGCTTCCCGAACCGAGCACGAGGCCGCCCGGCTGCCCTTGCGCGATCACCGCGATGCCGGCCAGGCTGACCAGCGAACCGAGCCATCCCCAGCGATTGAAGCGCTCGCGCAGAAACACGGCGGCCAGCAGCGCGGTGAAGATCGGCAGCGTGTTCACGATGAAACTCGCCGCGCCGGCCGACACGGTCTGCTCGCCGGTATTGAGCAGTGCGTTGTAGAGTGCGATGCCGAGAAAGCCGCACGCGACGAAGCGCAGCGCGTCGCCTTTCGCCGGCAGTGGCGGTCGCCGCCATGCGAGCCACGCGATCACGAGCAGTGCCGCGGTCGCAAAGCGCGCCGACGCGAGCTGCAGTGGCGCGAGGCCGTGCAGGCCGATCCGGATGAACGGGAAAGCGGACGCCCACGAGACGATCGTGAACGCGACCGCGCCTGCCGCGACGAGCGGTTGTCGCGCGCTGCGCGACGTCGATGTGGAAAGGGTATTCATGCACCCATGGTGCGGCGTGGCGAGATGTTAAGCTAGCGCACAGATCAACACCCGGATATGAATATGGCTCACAGCTCGGGTTCGCGGCGGGCTGCCGGTCCGGTGCGTGCGCGTCAGGTCGTGGACGCGCTGTCGGTCGCCGCGCCGGTGCCCGGCCCGAGGCCGCCGCTCGCGAGCCTGGAGACGGTCTGCACGGTGGCGCGAGAGGGTTCGTTTCTCGCGGCCGCCGATGTTTCCGGCGTCACGCACGGCGCGATCAGCCGGCGGGTCGCCGCCGTCGAAAACTGGCTCGGGATGGCGCTGTTCGAGCGGCATGCGCGCGGCGTGCGCCTGACGCCGGACGGGCAGCGCTTCGTCGGCCGGATCGAGCAGGCGTTCGCGATCATCGACGGCGCGGCCGATCAGTGGCGCTCGCCGCGTACGCCGCGACTGGTCCGGATGAGCGTGGTGCCCGCGTTCGCGCAGCTCTGGCTGTTGGAGCGACAGCATGTGCTCGAAAGCGAAGCGCCCGCGCTGCGTATCGAGCTCGGCATCGAACTGCGCAACGTCGATATCGCCGGTGGCGAAGCCGATCTGTCGATCCGTTACGGGCGCGGCAACTGGCGTCAGCTCGAAACCCGTGCGTTCATGCCGGAGCGGCTGTATCCGGTTGCGCATCCGCGGCTTGCCGAGCAACTGGCAAAGGCGCGCCGCCGGGCGGGCGACGCCGCGCTGCTCGACATGCCGTTGCTGCACGATTCCGACGTGACGGGCTGGCGCACCTGGTTCGACGGGCTCGGCATTCCGTTCAAGCCGCGGGCGCAGGATCGTCGGTTCGAGGATTACAACCTCGTCCTCGCGGCGGCCGAAGCGGGGCTCGGCGTGGCGCTCGCGCGAACGCCGCTCGCGGATGCGTACCTGAAGCGCAGCGCGCTCGTTCGCGTCAGCCGGCATGAAGTCGATTCGCTGCTCAGGTATCACTTCGTGCATGCGAAGGGCGAGAATCGGCCGGAGGTGCTGGCGTTGATGGAGCGGATGGTGAAGGCGTTGGGGTAGGGCGCGCGGCATGCCGTGGTTGCGACGGACCGTGCGGTACCGATGCTGTTCGCTCGACTGCCGTCGCCAGATCGTTACAATGCAGCCGCGGAATACGGCGAGATCGCCGCAGTACGGCAGAATCACACCTTTGGCCGGCGGCGAGCCAGTCTCCAACCATTGAAGTACGGGTTCAAATTTGCAGAAAAGGGAACCGATGAATAGACCAGACAAGTCGTCGAAAGCGCGTGCAGCGCTGGATCAACTGTTTTCGGGCATGGCGCCTGCGGACGCGACGCGCTCATCGCCGCGCCCCGGCAATCCGTTCGAAGCGGCGGGCGACGAGGTGTCCAGTGCATCCGGCGGCCGCGTCGAAGTCACGCTGTCGACCCGGATCCAGCTGCGCGGCTATCCGAGCGCCGATGCGTTCATGAAGCGCATGGCCGAAGCATGGGGGCTGGAATGGGGGACGTACGACAGCATCCGGGCCGTGGCGACGCTGCCGGCCGGATGGCGCTCGCGCCGCCTTCCGGAAGTCACGCAGATCGTCGACGAACACGACGTGTTGCGCGCCGAGAGCAGCCTGCAGGGCGGCGAGATGTCGTATCTGAAAGTGCACCCGCGCTACTTCATCGACGCGCGCAAGCGCTTCGGCTGGAGCAAGTCGTCGAAGGCGTCCGACGATCCGGATCTGGACGGCCCCGACTGGAACTGCTTCGTGATCGACCGCGAAAAGTCCGTCGACGTGCACGAACTCACGACGTCGTCGCTGAAAGCCGACATGGACAACGCTCGCGCGACATTGCTGAAATGGCTCGACGAGCACTATCCGAAGCATCGCGACCCGTTTGCGTACTGGTCGGATTGCGAACGCCCGGCGTAATGTCGCACGGCGGCTCCATGCATGCGCCGGTCGCGATGGTGGACGACCATTGAAGCAAATCCGTCCGGTCCCGATGCTCTGGGCGGCGTTCGGTGCGGCGCTCGGATCGACCGTCATCGAGCTGCTGCTCTGGGCGATCGTCGGCGATGACGCCGTTCGGAACCTGCTTCGCGATGCGCGCCTCACGGCAGCGATCGTGATGGGGCGCAGCGTGCTGGGTTCACCCGGCGGCTTCGATCCGCTGGTCATGGGGGTGGCGACCCTCGTGCATGCCGCGCTTTCGCTGGCCTATGCGGCCGTGCTGGCGCGGCTGGTCCATGAATGGTCGCTGCGCGCCACGCTGCTTGCCGGCGGCGCGTTCGGCCTCATCCTGTACGGCGTCAACCTGTACGCCTTCACGGCAATCTTCCCGTGGTTCATCCCGGTTCGCGGCGCGATCACGCTGGTGGCCCATCTGGTATTCGGGGTCACGGCAGCGGCTGTCTACCGCGTCGCGGCTCGCCCGGTCGTGCGCTGAGCACGGCAGCGAGTGCCGACGGTTGCGGCCACGGCCATTCGCATCCAGACCCCAGGAATAACCCGACGGGCCGCATCGTTTAGCCGTCAGGAGACCCTGCACGAAGACGCGGCGGGCCATGACCGCCGCGCGATCGATCGTGTGCAAGCAAACCGGTGTACCGGGCGCCGCCAGCGACGCCGGGGATCGAGTGGTCGGGGGCAACAACGCAGGAGCCGATCATGTGCAACCTGTTTCGATCCGTGGCAGGCATCGTCTGTCTCGGTCTTTCCACGTCCGTCCTTGCGCAAATGATCGACGATCCGTCGGACAACGGCGCGAACTGTCGCGCGGTCGTCGCGCAAGCGGACATCGACGGCACGGCGCAGCAAATCGTCGGGCGCGCGTGCCTGCAAAGCGACGGCACCTGGCAGATCGTGCAAAGTGCCGACGGTAGCGTGCTGTGGTATCCGGTGGCAGCCTATCCGTATGACGACCCGTGGTATTGGGGGCCGCCGCTATTCATCGGCGCGGGCGTGAGCTTCATCTTCATCGATCGATTCCATCGCTTCCACCACTTCGATCACGTCAACCACTTCAACCCGATCGATCATCGCCGCTTCGGCGTCCCGGTGGGGGCGGGCTTTCACCATGGCACGTTCCCGGTCGGTGCGAGCCACGAATTCGGTGGAATGCACCGGTTCGGCGGCATGGGCGGGGCGGGAGGCATGCGGCGACACTAGGCGGACGGTCGAACGTTCTCGAGACCTTCCGGCAAGCCGTTCCGTTGCCGGCCCGATGCCTGTCAGTCGAGCTTGCCGCGCAAGTCGTCGAACGGGATCATCACGTGCGTGCGATACGCGGGCCGCGTCTGCAGGCGTTCGTACCACGCTTGCACGTGCGGTAGGTCCGGCCGTGCGATGTCGAGTTCGAAGTAGCGATACAGATGCGTGCCGACCGCGATGTCGGCGAGCGTGATCGCGTCGCCGGCGAGAAACGGCTGCCCGGCCAGCACCGCGTCGAGCAGCCGGAAATGCTGCGCGCACTGCGCGATGCTCTGCTCGACGCGCACGGTGTCGCGCTGCTCGGGCGGCGTCCGATAGTAGCCGCGGAACACGCCATTGAGGAACACCGGTTGAAGCGTCGTCTGCGCCCAGTCCATCCAGCGGTCGGCGCGGGACTGCTCGGCAGGGTCGTCGTGCCAGAAGCCGGGGCGTCCGTAACGCGCGGCGAGGTAGCGCAGGATGCTGTGCGATTCCCATACGACGGCGCCTTCGTCGTCGATCAGCGGCACGCGTCCGTGCGGGTTCATCGCGAGAAATTCGGGCGTATCGAGCACGCCGAACCGGCCGCCGGCCGGTACGTGCCGATGCGCGAGCGCGAGCTCGTCGACGAGCCACATCACCTTCTGGACGTTGAACGCGTTGCGTCGTCCCCATACCGTCAGCATGCCGGCCTCCTTGCGTCGTGTGGAACCTGAAGTCGGACAGTGTAAACGCCGCAGGCGCGCACCGTGGTGCGCGCCTGCCAGGCAGTCGTCGTGCGACGACGCGATCAGAACTTGTGGCGAATGCCGACGATCGCGAGTTCCTGCGTATCGGTGCCGGAGTTCACGCCGTACGAGCCGACCGACGCGGCCGCTTTCACCGTCGCGCCGCTCGCGTTGAGCGTGTTGCCGCTCGCCTTCTGATAGCCGAACAGCGCATACAGGTCGGTGCGCTTCGACAGTGCGTAGTCAGCGCCGAGGTTGACCTGGTTGTAGTGCGCGGAAGCCGGGCCCGTCAGCGACGTGTAGTTGTAGCCGACGCCCGCGCGCAGCGCCGGGGAGAACTGCCAGTTGAAGAACGCCGAACCGTTGTTGAACTTCGCGTTCTGGCTGAACGCCGACAGTGTGTCCGCACCGTACTGCGTATTCGAATACGCGAGCCCGAAGGTCGCCGGACCGGCCACGTACTGGCCGGCCACGCGCACGATCTGGATCGACTTCGCGCTCGAGAAGCCCTGGTTGATCACGGTGTTGAACAGCGTGTCCGAGCTGCTCGACCACGTGCGCACGCCATTGGCGACCGTCGTGCCGCCGTTCGCGTAGAAGAAGCCGGCGCCGAGCGACAGCGGGCCGTTCGCGTAGCTCGCGCCGAAGCTGTACGTGCGACCGTTGCCGGTCGAGCCCGCGACGCCGCCGAAGCCGTACAGGGCCGCGAACTGGAAGCCCGAGATCAGCGGGCTCGTGTACTTCACCGAGTTGCTGACGCGCAGGCTGTTGTCGTAGTTGTCGAGGTCGCCCGGCGTCGCGAACACGCCGCCGAAATAGTTGTCCTGCGTGAGGCCCTGCACGAGATCGACGACCGGATCGTACTGGCGGCCGAGCGTCACGGTGCCGTACGTGCTGCTCGCGAGGCCGACGACGGCCTTGCGGCCGAATTCGCGTCCGCCCTGGCCGAGTGCGCCGGTACCGATGTTGAAGCCGTTTTCGAGCTGGAACAGCGCGGACAGGCCGCTGCCGAGATCCTCGATGCCGCGCAGCCCCCAGCGGCTGCCCGACAGGTTGCCGCTGCTGAACTTGACGAGGCTCGACGCGTTGCCACCGCTCCCGTTCTGCGCGTTGTGTACGTAGGCGATGCCCGCGTCGGCAATGCCGTACAGCGTGACGCTGCTTTGCGCGTGCGCGCCGGCGGCGTAGAGCGCGGCCGGCAGCGCGAGCAGTGCGAATGACCGGATTCGTTTCATTGTTGGATTCCCCCGTTGGTCGATTGGTCTGACGAGTCGGTGAACGATACGGACGGCGCATCGTCAAGGGAACCAATAAATTGTCGAATCGTTATGAAATGGTGCAGAGATAGATGCGCGCGCAACGGGTGCGACGTCAGGAGCCCGATGTGCCGGACCTACGCGTCGTGCCGTCGCGACGCGTTCCGCAGCACGAGCGTCATCAGTTGCCGCCGCGACTCGACGCCGAGCTTCGCGAACGCGCGCTTCGCGTACGTGTCGATGGTGGACGTCTTGAGCCCCATCGATTGCGCGATCGCGGCCGACGTCATGCCCTGGATGAACGATGCGCACACGTGCAACTCGCGCGCGGTCAGCCGCTCCTGCCATTCGGGCAGCCATTGCGCGACGAGGTCGAGATCCAGCTCGTCGCGCGACGTGTCGTCGGCGCAGATCGCGCCGAGCAGCCGCTTGTGCGCGGACGCCATCGGCAGCACGACCTGCGACAGGTGCTTCAGCAGACTCAGCTCCTTCAGCGAGAACGGCGGCAGCCGCCGCGAGCGCGCGATCGAGATCGAATAGCGCGTGCCGCCCGTCACGCCCGCGATCACGCATTCATCGTGAATGTCGCCGGCGTCGAAAAACAGGTGCCGGAGTTCGCTCGCGACGCGCTGCGCGGACACCTGCAGCAACTGCACGTCGCTTTCGGTTTCGATCGCCGCGTACGTTGCATCGTCGCTCGCGTAGCTGCGGTAGTAGTGACGCATCACCTGTGCGACCAGCTCGGGCTCGCGGCCGAAGCTGCCGATCCAGCCGACGTTGCGCCGGCCCGCGGCCGCGCCGCGTTCGTAGTCGAGGTGCACGGCGTCGAAGTCGACGTAGCGCACGAGCGTGTCGTAGACGGCGCGCATGAACTGCGGCGTTCCGACCGCTTGTGCGATATCGCCCAGCGATTCGGTCACGAACGCGACATGGCTCAGCGGGAGATCGGGGGCGGGAAGCGCAGCGCTCATGGCGTCGGGTGTCGAAGATTTCAGGTGGCGCTACAGGTATCACGAATATTTTCGACTGCCTACGCGGGAATCTACCCAAACAGCCCCGAACGACGTCGCCGGTTGTCCCGGTTTTCGGGACTGACGCTGCGGGTCGCGATCTCTACATTGCCCCTTGTGCTGAATACCGCTTGACGGCGTTGACGCGAGTCCGGACCCGGACCGGGCGCAACGGCCGATCCCCATCACAAGGAGAATCCCCATGCGTATCCGTATCCGTCGTCAACCGGCCCTGCGTGCCGCGCTCGTCACGTCGACGGTGCTGGCCCTCGCGGCCAGCCTGTCCGCCCGCGCGGGCGACGCCAACCTGAACGTGTACAACTGGTCGGAGTACGTCGCGAAGGACACGGTGCCGACCTTCGAGAAGCAGTCGGGTATCAAGGTGCGCTACGACAGCTACGACAGCGACGATACGTTGCAGACCAAGCTGCTCGCGGGCAGCTCGGGCTACGACATCGTCGTGCCGACGTCGAACTATCTCGCGCAGCAGATCCAGGCCGGCGTGTACCAGAAGCTCGACAAGTCGAAGCTGCCGAACCTCGCGAACCTCGACCCGGTGCTGATGAAGATGATCGCGAAGGCCGACCCCGGCAACCAGTACGGCGTGCCGTGGGCGTGGGGCACGACGGGGATCGGCTACAACGTCGAAGCCGTGCGCAAGCGGCTTGGCGACAGCGCGCCGACCGACAGCTGGGCATTGCTGTTCGATCCGGCGAACGCGGCGAAGCTGAAAGGCTGCGGCATCTCGCTGCTCGATGCACCGGACGCCGCGTTCGCGGCGGCGCTGCAGTACATGGGCAAGGATCCGGAGAGCAAGAACCCGGCCGACTACCAGGCCGCCTACGACGTGCTGAAGAAGATTCGCCCGTACGTGACGCAGTTCAGCTCGGCCGGCTATGCGGACGATCTCGCGAACAACGACGTGTGCATCGTGCTCGGCTGGTCGGGCGACGTGAGCATCGCGCGGCGGCGCACGCTGGACGCGAAGCGGTCGTACGAGATCCGCTATGTGAATCCGAAGGAAGGTGGCCTGCTGTGGTTCGACGTGATGGCGATTCCGAAGGATGCACCGCATCCTGAAGCCGCGCTGAAGTGGATCAACTACATCGAGGATCCGAAGACCAACGCGACGATCACGAACGAGATCTTCTATCCGAGCGCCAACAAGGCCGCGCGCGCATTCGTGACGCCGGCGATCGTGCAGGACCCGAGCATCTACCTGTCCGACGCGACGGTCGCGAAGACATCGCTCGCGATGCCGCGAAGCGCCGACATCGCACGGATGCAGAACCGTTTGTGGCTGCAGCTGAAGTCGGGCGGTTGAGGGAGACGACGATGATCCAGACGCTTCCCGCCGCATCGGGTGCGGCCGGTGCTCGCCGCGATGCGGACGCATTCGTGCGTATCGAAAACA
>NZ_CAJPHP010000034.1:0-79652 GCF_905339975.1 Burkholderia sp. BCC1999
GGCGGGGGTTTTTGCATTTCGGTGATGGAAATGCAGGGAGGGCGGCAGAAAAGCGCTCGACTCCTCGCATCTCGTCACCGCTTGCCGGATCTACCTACCTTCCAATCCTGTTGCCAGCCCCGATCGCGGAACGAAGTCGCGTGATTTGATACGATCGACGTGTCGTCTGCGATTGCATTCGTCGACGTTCACGGTCAAGACCGGGGTTTGATGGAGAGGGCAGGGAATGAATATCGGCGATGCGTCGCGCGAATCCGGAGTCAGCGCAAAAATGATCCGGTACTACGAACAGGTTGGCCTTCTTGCACCGAGCAAGCGGACCGACGCTGGCTACCGGATCTACGGCGCGGACGAAATCCATATCCTTCGCTTCATCCGTCAGGCCAGGCGGCTTGGCTTTCTGGTCGAGGACATCCGCAAGCTGCTGATGCTCTGGCAGGATCGCTCCCGCGCGAGCGCCGAAGTGAAGTCGATCGCCCTCGAGCATGTGGCCGAACTCGACAAACGCATCGCGGAGCTGAGCGACATGCGCGACACGCTGGCCGACCTGGCCGCGCACTGCCATGGTGACGGGCGGCCCGAATGCCCGATTTTGGCGCGCCTGGCCGACCCTGTCAGTGAACCAAATTAGTGCGTGCACTCGAGCCTCAAAACGGCCTCGGATTCAATGTCTATGAAAATCAACAAGTTAGGGTTGGGCGATGGTCGTCCATTCCGATTTGGAATGGTTTCCATGCAAGTATTTCACTAGCATCTTGGTGCGGCATCGCTATAATTCGGGATAACCCTATACGGGAAATCCCTGAATTTCGATTCACCAGGGGTCCCTCTTCCTTGGAGAATGTCATGATTGCCTACATCGTCGAAAAGCTGAGCAACTGGTTCGAATCCGCTGAACGTGAGCGCCGTGAGGCTTACCTCGCCACGTCGTCGGACATCGTCCAGCTCGAGAGCCGTATCCGCTCGCTCGAAACCAACGGCTACTCGCTGTAATCGGAGTCACCGTCAGGTGCCGTGTGGCACCGAACGATAAGCAAGCCCCGTATTGACGGGGCTTTGTTTTTTGTGCGCCGGATCTGGCGAAATCGTCAGTGCAGCGCTATGGTATGGGCCTGCTTGTCATCCTGAAGGACACGATCATGCGTTTGCGTCTCGATGTGCGTCGCAGTGCCCGCGCGCGTCTCGTTCTGGGCGCGGCCGTGCTTGTCCATGGCCTCGCGGCCAGTGCCACGACGTCGTCCAAACCGCTGGTTCTCGATACGCAGCGCGGCATCCAGGACGGCAAGGGCGGGTTGGTGTTGCAGACAGCACCGCTGTCTTCGGAGCCGATCGTGGAGCCGGCCGGCATGCGAGCCCCGGCCGGTCAGGCGCCGAACACGTCGGTTCCGTTGTTCGTCGCGCCGTACATCAACGTTCCCGCGTGGGGCGGGCAGCCAGCCAACCAGCCGAGGCTCGCACCGAGACCGCAGCCGTAACGGTCGGTCGCCCGATCAGTTGCCGCGCTGCTCGATCTGAAAGCGGGCACCGCTATCCTGTCCCAGCCTCTCGACCAGATAAGGTAGTGCCTCGTTCATGCTCTGCGCGAGCGTGTACGGTGGATTCAGGATGAACATTCCGCTGCCGTAGAGGCCCAGACCATCCGTCGGCGGATTCGATACCGTCAGCGTCAGGTGCAGCCAGTTGTTCGGTTGCAGGCGCTTCAACTGTTCGGGAAAGCGCTGCGACTCGAGCCGCGTGACCTGCGGGTACCAGATCGCATAGCAGCCCGTCGCGAATCGCTTCAGACATTCCGTCACGCAGCTCACCGTGCGCGCGTAGTCCTTCTTGTCCTCGTAGGACGGGTCGATCAGCACGAGTGCGCGTCGCGGCGGCGGCGGCAGCAGCGCCTTGATCCCTTCGAAGCCGTCGCCGGCGAAGATCATCGCGCGTCGCCCCGCGTCGCGGAAATTGTGGCGCAGCACATCGATTTCGGTCGTGTGCATCTCGAACAGACGCATGCGGTCCTGTTCGCGCATCGATCGCCATGCGATGTACGGCGAACCCGGATAGAAGCGCAGTTCGCCATCGTCGTTCAGCGCGCGGACTTCGTCGACATACTCGCCCAGCGCTTCCGGCAGGTTCTTCTCGTTCCACAGTCGGCCGATGCCGGTGTCGAATTCCGACGTCTTCGCCGCGTAGCCGTCGCGCAACGAGTACACGCCAGCGCCTGCGTGCGTGTCGATGTACCAGTACGACTTGTCTTTCTTGTTCAGGTAGCGCAGCAGCTGGACGACGACGGCGTGCTTGAGCACGTCCGCGTGGTTGCCTGCGTGAAAACCGTGACGATAACTGAGCATGGCGGGCTGCCTGAAACGAAAGGTGAATCGATGAAAGCGGTCGATCGTGCGCGGCCGTCAAGCCGGGCGCCGATGCGGCCGCGTATTGTACGCGAGTGGCCGCGCATCGCCTTATTCGTATGCGTCGCCGACCACCTCCTCGATGCGTTGCTTCACGTCCGGTGTCAGCTTCGCCACAACGTCGAGTGCGCGCATGTTGTCGCCGATCTGCTCGATCCGCGACGCGCCCGTGATGACCGAACTCACGTGCGGATTCGCGAGTACCCACGCGATCGCGAGCTGGCCCGTGCTGCAGCCGAGTTCGGCTGCGATCCCGCCGAGCCGCTCGACGATGTCGTTGGCCGCCTGATCGGTCAGGCGGTCGCGCATCCAGTCGTAACCCTGCAACTGCGCGCGGCTGCCGGGCGGCACGCCGTTGCGGTATTTGCCGGTGAGCAGGCCCGACGCCAGCGGGCTCCAGGTGGTGAGGCCGAGACCGTAGTCATCGTAGAGCCGCGCATATTCCTGCTCGACCCGCGTGCGGTGGAACAGGTTGTACTGCGGTTGTTCGACGACGGGCTTGCGCAGGTGGTGCCGCTCGGCGATCTCGCACGCGGCACGGATCTCGTCGGCGCTCCATTCCGACGTGCCCCAGTACAGCGCCTTGCCGCGCGCGATCATGTCGCTCATCGCCCAGACGGTTTCCTCGATCGGCGTGTTCGGATCGGGGCGATGGCAATAGACGAGGTCGACATAGTCGAGCTGGAGCCGGCGTAGCGAGCTGTCGATGGCGTTCAACAGGTATTTCCGGTTCAGCGTGTGATACTGGTTCGGTGCTTCCGCGAGCCCCCAAAAGAACTTCGTCGACACGATGTAGCTGACGCGCGGCCAGTCGAGCGACTTGAGCGCGTGGCCCATGATTTCCTCGGATTTGCCGCCGGCGTAGACCTCGGCGTTGTCGAAGAAATTGACGCCCGCGTCGCGCGCCGCGGCGAGGCATTCGCGCGCGACCCGCTGGTCGACCTGGTTGCCGTAGGTGACCCACGAGCCGAGCGAAAGCGCGCTGATCTGCAGGCCGGAGCGGCCTAGCCGTCGATAGTGCATGCGAATCTCCTGCGTGACAGAGCCGACCTTAAGCTTAGACGTTTTGCGCGCGAACGGCGGGGCCGATCGTGCACAATGACGGCTGGCCCGCCGCGTCGATCATGCGACGAACGCCGAGGTGGCGGGCACGTACTTTTTCGATCCGATAACGGGAGGAGACGGACATGGCAGCAGATCTGAACGGCAAGACCGCAGTCGTCACGGGCGCCGCGAGCGGCATCGGCAAGGAAATCGCACTCGAGCTCGCCAAGGCGGGCGCGGCCGTGGCGATCGCCGACCTGAACCAGGACGGCGCGAACGCGGTCGCCGACGAGATCATCAAGGCGGGCGGCAAGGCGATCGGTGTCGCGATGGACGTGACGAACGAGGACGCCGTGAACAGCGGCATCGACAAGGTGGCCGAAGCATTCGGCTCGGTCGACATCCTCGTGTCGAACGCGGGCATCCAGATCGTCAACCCGATCGAGAACTATTCATTCTCCGACTGGAAGAAGATGCAGGCGATCCACGTCGACGGCGCGTTCCTGACGACGAAGGCCGCGCTCAAGCACATGTACAAGGACGATCGCGGCGGCGTCGTGATCTACATGGGTTCGGTGCACTCGCACGAAGCGTCGCCGCTGAAGTCGGCGTACGTGACGGCCAAGCACGGCCTGCTGGGCCTCGCCCGCGTGCTGGCGAAGGAAGGCGCGAAGCACAACGTGCGCTCGCATGTCGTGTGTCCGGGCTTCGTGCGCACGCCGCTGGTCGACAAGCAGATTCCGGAACAGGCGAAGGAACTCGGCATCAGCGAGGAAGAAGTGATCAAGAAGGTGATGCTCGGCAACACGGTCGACGGCGTGTTCACGACGGTGCAGGACGTCGCGCAGACGGTGCTGTTCCTGTCGGCGTTCCCGAGCGCCGCGCTCACGGGCCAGTCGGTCGTCGTCAGCCACGGCTGGTTCATGCAGTAACGCGGGCGCGGGCGGCGTAGCTGCCCGCCGGCGAACGGCAATAAAAAAACGCGCTCCGTGGAGCGCGTTTTTCATGTCGGCAGGGCGCGGCCGGTGACGGCCGCCACCCGACGCCGTATTACTTCAGGACGGCTGCGACTGCAATGGCGACGGCGTCGAGGTTACGCATGTTCAGCGCAGCAACGCAGATCCGGCCCGTGCCGACTGCATAGATGCCGAACTCGTCGCGCAGGCGATCGACCTGTGCCGAGGTCAGGCCCGAATACGAGAACATCCCGCGCTGCGCGTTGATGAAGCTGAAATCGCGATCGACGCCGCTTGCCTTCAGGCGCTCGACGAGACCATTGCGCATCGCGCGGATGCGATCGCGCATCTCGCCGAGTTCCTGCACCCACGAAGCGTGCAGTTCCGGCGATGCGAGCACGGCTGCGACGACGGCGCCGCCATGGGTCGGCGGGTTCGAGTAGTTCGTGCGGATCACGCGCTTCAGCTGCGACAGCACGCGCGTCGCTTCTTCCTTGCTCGACGTGATGATCGACAGCGCGCCGACGCGCTCGCCGTACAGCGAGAACGACTTCGAGAACGACGACGACACGAACGCGTTCAGGTCGGCCGCGGCAAACAGACGCACGGCAGCGGCATCGGCCTCGATGTTCTCGCCGAAGCCCTGATACGCCATGTCGAGGAACGGCACGAGGTTGCGCGCCTTCACGACGTCGACGACCTGTTGCCATTGCGCTTCGGTGAGATCCACGCCGGTCGGGTTGTGGCAGCACGCGTGCAGCACGACGACCGTGCCGGCTTCGTAGCCGTTTAGCGCCGACAGCATGCCTTCGAAGTTCACGCCGTTGGTGGCCGCGTCGTAGTACGGGTACGCGACCACTTCGAAACCGGCAGCTTCGAACAGCGCGCGGTGGTTTTCCCAGCTCGGATCGCTGATCGCGACCTTCACGTTCGGGTTCACGGTGCGCAGGAAATCGGCGCCGATCTTCAGCGCGCCCGTGCCGCCCAGTGCCTGGGCCGTGACCACGCGGCCCGCCGCGATCAGCGGCGAATCGTTGCCGAGCAGCAGCTTCTGCACGGCCGCATCGTAGGCGGCGATCCCGTCGATCGGCAAGTAGCCGCGCGGCAGGCCGGCCTCGACACGCACCTTCTCGGCTTCGCGCACCGCGCGCAGCAGCGGAATCTTGCCTTCTTCGTTCGTGTACACGCCGACGCCGAGGTTGACCTTGGTCGGACGCGCATCGGCGTTGAAGGCTTCGTTCAGGCCCAGGATCGGGTCGCGGGGAGCAAGCTGGACAGCGGAGAAGAGCGACATGATGATTCGGCAGTAGTGAAAAGAGGGTCAGGCTTTCAGCCGGCGGGGCGGGCGCAGCGGACCGCGCGCCAACGGCGCGACGCCGGAAAGCGCAGCAGCCTGATATTGTAGCGAATTCGCGCTGGCGGGGGCGGGCGATTCGGCGGCGAATCGCGATTTCGGCCGGCCGCCGTGCGTCAGGAGCCGACAGCAGTTCGGGACGCCGCGAAGCGCTAGAATGCTTTCTTTGCCCTTGCTCCGGCCGCATTCCATGTCCGAACATCATGCCGAAGTCGGCGACGCGCTCGACGAATCCAAATTCGTCACCTTCGAAGGGTCGCCGTTCCAGCTGTATCAGCCGTATCTGCCCGCGGGCGACCAGCCGACCGCGATCGAGACGCTCGTCGAAGGCGTCGGCGATGGCCTTGCCTTCCAGACGCTGCTCGGCGTGACGGGGTCGGGCAAGACCTTCACGATGGCCAACACGATCGCGCGGCTCGGCCGCCCGGCCATCGTGTTCGCGCCGAACAAGACGCTCGCGGCGCAGCTCTATGCGGAATTCCGCGAGTTCTTCCCGCGCAACGCGGTCGAGTACTTCGTCTCGTACTACGACTACTACCAGCCTGAGGCCTATGTGCCGCAGCGCGACCTGTTCATCGAGAAGGATTCGTCGATCAACGAGCACATCGAGCAGATGCGGCTGTCGGCGACGAAGAGCCTGATGGAGCGCCGCGACGTGGTGATCGTCGCGACGGTGTCGGCGATCTACGGTATCGGCAACCCGTCGGAATACCACCAGATGATCCTGACGCTGCGCGCCGGCGACAAGCTCGGCCAGCGCGACGTGATCGCACGGCTGATCGCGATGCAGTACACGCGCAACGAGCAGGATTTCCAGCGCGGCACGTTCCGCGTGCGCGGCGACACGATCGACATCTTCCCGGCCGAACACGCGGAAATGGCCGTGCGCGTCGAACTGTTCGACGACGAGGTCGAGACGCTGCAGCTGTTCGACCCGCTGACGGGGCGCGTGCGGCAGAAGATTCCGCGCTTCACCGTGTATCCGTCGTCGCACTACGTGACGCCGCGCGACACCGTGATGCGGGCGGTCGAGACGATCAAGGACGAATTGCGCGAACGCCTCGAGTTTTTCCATCGCGACGGCAAGCTCGTCGAGGCGCAGCGCCTCGAACAGCGCACGCGTTTCGATCTCGAGATGCTGCAGGAGCTCGGCTTCTGCAAGGGCATCGAGAACTACTCGCGGCATTTCTCGGGGGCGGAGCCCGGCGATCCGCCGCCGACGCTCGTCGACTACCTGCCGCCCGATGCGCTGATGCTGCTGGACGAATCGCACGTGCTGATCGGCCAGCTGAACGGCATGTACAACGGCGACCGCGCGCGCAAGGAAAACCTCGTCAATTACGGGTTCCGCCTGCCGTCGGCGCTCGACAACCGGCCGCTAAAGTTCCCCGAGTTCGAGCGCAAGATGCGCCAGGTCGTGTTCGTGTCGGCCACGCCGGCCGATTACGAGAAGCGCGTGACGGGGCAGATCGCCGAGCAGGTCGTGCGGCCGACGGGCCTCGTCGATCCGGAAATCGAGGTGCGGCCGGCGAGCTCGCAGGTCGACGACGTGCTGACCGAGATCAACGAGCGCGTGAAGGCCGGCGAGCGCGTGCTGATCACCGTGCTGACCAAGCGCATGGCCGAACAGCTCACCGAGTTCCTCGCCGACCACGGCGTCAAGGTGCGTTACCTGCACAGCGACATCGACACGGTCGAGCGCGTCGAGATCATCCGCGACCTGCGGCTCGGCACGTTCGACGTGCTGGTCGGGATCAACCTGCTGCGTGAAGGCCTCGACATTCCGGAAGTGTCGCTCGTCGCGATCCTCGACGCGGACAAGGAAGGCTTCCTGCGCGCCGAGCGCTCGCTGATCCAGACGATCGGCCGCGCCGCGCGGAACGTGAACGGCAAGGCGATCCTCTACGCCGACAACATGACCGATTCGATGAAGCGCGCGATCGGCGAAACCGAGCGGCGCCGCGCGAAGCAGATGGCCTACAACGAACAGATGGGCATCACGCCACGCGGCGTCGTGAAGCGCATCAAGGACATCATCGACGGCGTCTACAACGCGGACGAGGCGCGCGCGGAGCTGAAGGAAGCGCAGCAGCGCGCGAAATTCGAGGACATGTCGGAAAAGCAGCTCGCGAAGGAAATCAAGCGTCTCGAGAAGCAGATGGCCGACTACGCGAAGAACCTCGAGTTCGAGAAGGCCGCCGCGACGCGCGACCAACTCGCCGTGCTGCGCGAGCGCGTGTTCGGCGCGAACGTCGGCGATCACATCAGCGGCGGCCGGTAAATCTTTCCAAGCGTCACCGAAACGGGTTGGTAACGAGCCTGTAAGCCTTGTCGGATCAGGGTTTTACACGGCCCTTCGTTTGTTCCGAAACGGGTTCGGTGCTAAACTTCGCAATTATTGAGAATTGTTCGCATTAACGTTCTTCGTCGCGTTAGTGTTTCCAGCGGGCGGCCCCGGCGACGGCCCGCGTGTCGTCAAGATAGTCAGACAAATAACAAGGAGTGTCCATGTTGGGTTCTTCGTTCATCCGCACGACGGTTGCGGTAGCGGCGGCGCTTGCCGCGATGTCGGCCTCGGCTGCCGAATATCCGATCGGCAAGCAGCAGATCCAGGGCGGCATGGAAATCGGCGCGGTGTACCTGCAGCCGATCACGATGGATCCGGAAGGGATGATGCGCAAGGCGTCGGATTCCGACATCCACCTCGAGGCCGACATTCATGCGGTCAAGAACAACCCGACGGGTTTCGCGGAAGGCGACTGGATGCCGTACCTGCAGGTCACGTACAAGCTGACGAAGCAGGGCGACACGAAGTGGAAGGCTGAAGGCGACCTGATGGGCATGGTCGCGAGCGACGGCCCGCACTATGGCGACAACGTGAAGCTGAACGGCCCGGGCAAGTATCACCTGACGATGGTCGTCAAGCCGCCGATGCAGTCGGGCCACATGGCATTCGGTCGCCACATCGACAAGGAAACGGGCGTGGGCGCATGGTTCAAGCCCGTTACGCTCGAGTACGACTTCCCGTTCGCCGGCATCGGCAAGAAGGGCGGTTACTGATCGGTGGCATCACGAACGGCGCGCTTCGGCGCGCCGTCGGCGTAGAGAACCCAGAATGAAAATTCCCCAGAAAATCGTTGCCGCAGCCGCTGCGTTGTGGCTTGCCGGCGCAGCACACGCCGCCGACCTGCCGACGTTCAAGCTCGAGATGACGGACGGCAAGCTGAATCCCGCCCGCATCGAAGTGCCGGCCGGCCAGCGTTTCAAGATCGAGATCAAGAACACCGGCAAGGGCGCCGCCGAATTCGAGAGCGTGCAGCTGCGCAAGGAGAAGGTGCTCGCACCGGGCGCCGATTCGTTCGTGGTCGTCGCTCCGCTGTCGCCGGGCGAATACAAGTTTTTCGACGATTTCCACCAGCAGGCACAGGGCGTGATCGTCGCGAAGTAACGCGTTTTATCTGCGTGCGGGCGCACAAATCCCTTGCCCCGCGCGTCAGGAGGTATCGATGGGTCAGATCTTGTTCATCGTCTGGCGGGAGAGCGTCGAAGCGCTGCTCGTCGTCGGCATTCTCTATGCATGGCTGAAAAACGGCGACGACGACGCGCGCCGCGGCCTGCCTTTCCTGTGGGCCGGCGTCGGTGTCGGCTTGCTGATGGCCGTGGGCCTCGGCGCCGCGCTGGTCGGTTTCACCGAAGTGCTGTCCGGCGACGCGCAGGACTACTTCCAGACCGCGATGGTGCTGATCGCATGCGTGCTGATCGTGCAGATGGTGCTGTGGATGCGCCGGCACGGCCGCACGCTGAAGCGCGACATGGAGCAATCGCTGCAGCAGAGTACGCGCGATTCGAACTGGTGGGGCGTCGCCGTGCTGGTTGCGCTTGCAATCGCGCGCGAAGGCAGCGAGACGGTGATCTTCCTGTACGGCCTCGGTTTCGGTCAGTCGGGTCACGTCGACGGCAGCCAGATGCTTGCGGTCCTGATCGGTCTCGGCCTGGCGTTCTTCACGTTCTATCTGCTGCAGCTCGGCGGCAAGTACTTCTCGTGGCGGCACTTCTTCCGTGTCACCGAAGTGATGCTGCTGTTCCTCGGCGCGGGCTTGTTCCAGACGGGTGTCGACAAGCTGATCGACAAGGAAATCCTGCCGCTCGGCATTTCGCAGGTGTGGGATACGTCCGCGATCCTCGATGATTCGGGCACGTTCGGCTCGCTCATTGCAACGCTGACCGGCTATCGTGCGCACCCGGCGCTGACCAACCTGGTCGCCTATGCGGTGTACTGGGCGGTCGTGTGGTTGCTGATGAAGCGCGCGAGCCGTCGTCCGGCCGTTGCTGCAGGCCGCGCGGCATGAGCGTGGTCGCCGCAGCCAAGCCGGGCTGGCTCGCACAGGCCGGCCAGTGGATGCAGCGCCACGGCGCGCTGATCCGCGGCATCCAGTGGATCGTCGTCGCGGTCTACGCATTCCTGATCATCGTCCCGGCGGTGTTGCCGCTGCCGGACGATTCCGCGCATCTGTGGAGCAACCTCACGCTGATCGCGCAGTTCGCGTTCTGGGGCATCTGGTGGCCGTTCGTGCTGCTGTCGATGGTGATGCTCGGCCGCGTGTGGTGCGGCGTGCTGTGCCCGGAAGGCGCACTTACCGAATACGCGAGCAAGTTCGGTCGCGGTGGTCCGATTCCGCGCTGGATCCGGTGGGGCGGCTGGCCGTTCGTCGCCTTCGGGATCACGACGATCTACGGGCAGATGGTGAGCGTGTACCAGTACCCGCTCGCGGTGCTGTTCGTGCTCGGCGGGTCGACCGTCGGCGCGATCGTGATCGGTGTGCTGTACGGCCGCGAGAAGCGCGTGTGGTGCAAGTACCTGTGCCCGGTCAACGGCGTGTTCGGGCTGCTCGCGCGGCTCGCGCCGATGCGCTACAAGGTCGACGAGGATGCGTGGCGCCGTTCGTACAAGAACGGCGAGCACGGCCATCGCGTGATTCCGATCAACTGCGCGCCGCTCGTGCCGTTGCGCAGCATGAAGGGCGCGGCGGACTGCCATATGTGCGGCCGCTGCAGCGGGCACCGCGATGCGATCTCGTTGTCGTTGCGCTCGCCGTCCGATGAAGTCGTGAACCTCGGTGCGCAAAAGGCGAACCCGTGGGACACCGCGCTGATCCTGTACGGCCTGCTTGGCGTCGCGATCGGTGCTTTCCACTGGACCGTCAGCCCGTGGTTCGTACAGATCAAGCAATGGCTCGCGGGCTGGCTGATCGACCACGACATCACGTGGCCGCTCGAAACGAATGCGCCGTGGTTCCTGCTCACGCACTATCCGGATCGCAACGACGTGTTTTCGTGGCTCGACGGCGGGCTGATCGTCAGCTACATCGTCGGTACGGGGCTCGTGTACGGCACGGCGCTGCTGGTACTGCTGGCCGGTGCCACGCTGATGCTCGGCCGCTTCGATCGCGTGCGGCTGCATCATCTTGCGCAGGCGCTGATCCCGATCGCGGGCGCTGGCGTTTTCCTTGGCCTGTCGGCCACGACGCTGTCGCTGCTGCGCGCGGAGCATGTGCCGCTCGGCTGGGCGACCGATGTGCGCATCGCGATCCTGGTCGGCGCCAATGCATGGAGTGCGTGGCTCGCGTGGAAGGTGACGGGGCGCTATGCGGCGTGGCCGCGCCGGCTCGCGGCATTCGCATTGTTTGCCGCTGGGTTGGCCGTCGTCGACAGCGCATGGTGGCTGATGTTCTGGGGCTTCTGAAGCGTCTTGCATGCATGCGGCTTCGGCCGCATGCAACAGCGCACCAACGTATGTAAGCGGCATGCCTTCCGCATTGACCGCGCAAACAAAAAAGCGGCACGTCCTTCGACGTGCCGCTTTTTTTCTACCTTGTGCGAGAACCAAAAAAAGTGGCTTGGCTTGCTGCAACGGCTGCTTGAGTGTGTTTGCACGAAGGGGTCTAGATCTCGCGTGCAAGCCGTTACGCTGGCTACTGCCCAACACCTCTCAGGGAGGTGGTCCCCACAATACTCTGTCTTACTTCGTCAGGATCAGTTTGCCGAGCCGCGTGGCGCGCAACTGATACGTCTCTCCGTTATGCGCGATGCTGATGTGGCTTTGACCTTGCAACAGCGCGTCGCTGTTGACGACCCGCGTGCCTGCATCGCGGTTGCCGGCGGGCTTCGCCGGCGTGGTGACCGCTGCCGTCTTCTGACGGCTGCTGGCTGCGGTGCCGGTCGTGCGGTGCAGAGTCAGCGTGGTCGGGCGCATGGTGTCGGTCATTCGGTTTGATCGGTGACTGTCGATACGATGGAATGAATTCTAAATGATAACTATTCCCATTTACAAAAAATCTTTATCGATCGAAACGTCAGACCTGATAGCTTGAATCAAATGGCGGCCTGCAGGCCGCCGTCGGGGTCAGTGCAGCGGATCGGGGTCCTTGCGGCCCTGGGCGTATTCGCGGATCAGGCGGACCGTGTCGATGTCCGACGTGCGGTAGGCCTCCTTGACGATCCCGTGCGTCTGTCGCGCATCTTCGCTGTCGTCGGTAACGGTCAGCGTGGTGCGGTACTCGAAACGCAGGAACAGTTCGTGGTCGTCGCGTTCCTCGATCGTCATCGTCAGCGAACCGCCGATCTCGCCATCGGCCGCGCGGATGTCGTAGCGAACCTGCTGGTTCGGCGTGAACGTCACGTGATCGCGCACGGTCGCATGGCCGTAGTGCAGTTCACGCTCGAGCGTCGTGTCCGTCCGTTCGAGGACGACGCAGCTGTCGAGGCCGAGCACGAACAGTTGCGGCTGTTCGGCGCGCAGTACGAGACCCTCCCAGAGCTGGTCGCGGGTGAGGGTCGGTACTGACGGATCGTCGGCGTTGATCTGGATCAGATGTTCGAAGTTCAAGGGGACGGGTTCCTTCTGGTGGCGGGTGGCCACATGGTTCAAGAAGGCATTGTGACGCAAAACCACGCGTTTCGCGGCACCTGCCGCCCCCGATCGGGCTTCATGCTTCGATGCGGCCCATGCGGCCCGTCTGGTAGTCGACGACGGCCTGCCGGATCTCTTCCTCGGTATTCATCACGAACGGGCCGTAGCGGACGATCGGCTCGTTGAGCGGCACGCCGCCGATCAGCAGCAGGTCGAGCGGCGAGTCGCCGGCGGCGAACGTGACCGTGTCGCCGTCGTCGCCGTAGACGATCATGTGTCGCGCGTCGACAGCCTGCCTGTCGGGCCCGTAGAGGCCCGTTCCGTCGATCGGATAGGCAAACACGCGATAACCGGCCGGCACGGGCTGCGTGACCGTTGCGCCGGGCTCCAGCGTGAAATGCTGGTAGAGGATCGGTGTGCGCGTCTCGATCGCGGCGTGGACGCCGAACGCTTCGCCGGCGATCACGCGCACGCGTGCGCGGCCGTCCGGCGACGTCGCGGTCGGGATGCGGTCGGCCGGAATCTCCTGGTAGCGCGGTGCGATCATCTTGTCGCGGCGCGGCAGGTTGACCCACAGCTGAAAGCCGTGCGAGCGGCCGCCCGTCTGCGCAAACGCGGGATCGGGCATCTCGCTGTGCACGACGCCGGCGCCGGCCGTCATCCACTGCACGTCGCCCGGGCCGAGCGTGCCTGCATGGCCGGACGAATCGCGATGGCGGAAGCGGCCGTCGAGCGCATACGTCACGGTCTCGAAGCCGCGATGCGGGTGGTCGGGTGCGCCCACGGCTTCGCCGGGCGCGTAGTCGACGGGGCCCATTTCGTCGAGCAGCAGGAACGGATCGAAGTCCATCAGCAGCCGGGTCGGGAACGGACGGTGAACCACAAAGCCGCCGCCTTCGGTCGTGCGAAGGGCGGGGTAGATACGGTCAAGCGAGCGAGCGGTCGTCATGGGGAAGCCCTCGAAATCGTCGGAATAGCGTTATTTTTGAAACATAGCGCTATTATATTGGGCGTTTTACCGTTCGATTTGCGGCGGTTCGCAATGGATTGTTCTGAAATTGGAACGATGAGATGAATATCGATGCACATAACCTGAACGACCTGATGTACTTTTCGCAGGTCGTCGAACATGGCGGTTTCTCGGCCGCGGAGCGCGTGCTGGGCATCTCGAAATCGCGCCTGTCGCGGCGCCTGACCGAGCTCGAGGCGGCGCTTGGCGTGCGCCTGCTGCAGCGCTCGACGCGCAAGCTCGCGCTGACCGAAGCGGGAGAGCTGTTCTACCAGCATTGCCAGGCGATGCTGGCCGAAGCGCAGGCCGCGATGAACGCGGTGCAGCAGTTGCGTGCGTCGCCGCGCGGCTCGGTGCGGGTCAGCGTGCCCGTCACGCTGTCGCAGACGATGCTGTCGCGCATCCTGCCCGAATTCCTGCGTCGTTATCCCGAGGTGAAGGTGCACGTCCGCGTGACGAATCGCGTGATCGACCTGTTCGAGGATTCGATCGACGTCGCGCTGCGCGTGCGCTCGGAGCCGCCACAGAACGCCAACATCGTCGTACGGCCGCTATGGCGTACCGAGCAGATGCTGGTCGGTGCGCCGAGCCTGCTGAGCCAGAATGCGCCGCCGCTGGTGCCGGACGACCTGACCGGCTTCGAGACGCTCGATACGCCGAGCGTCGACGGGCGGCATGTATTCAACCTGATCGCGCCGGACGGGACGCGCCATGTGCACGAGCACGACCCGCGGCTCGTGACGGCCGACCTGATGACGATCCGCGAGGCCGTGCTTGACGGCCTCGGCATCGCGGCGCTGCCGGAGATGATGTACGGCAACGCGCTGCGTGCGGGGCAACTGTCGCCCGTGATGCCGGGCTGGACGCTGCCGGTGCCGCAGTTGTATGCGGTGTTCGTGTCGCGGCAGGGGATGCCGCCCGCGGTGCGTGCGTTCGTCGACTATCTGGTCGAGAAGCTCGATCATGGCGCGTACAAGGAGCCCGGTTGTCCCGAGCGCGCGAAGAAGGAAGCCGCGGCCGATGTTTCGGCGACCTGAACACGGTGCGCGCGACGACGCAAATTTGTTTTGTCATTGAAGCGTCGCCTGCAATCGCAAGTTTCAATCGCCGGAACCTTGAATGCGTGCGCGCGCGGGCCTATATTGAAATCCCATTTCGTGAAGGAAGTTCTGAGCGAAATCAGGTGGCCGCATATATTGTGAGCCAGATAGGGCAGAACGCGCAGTCCGTGCAGACCACGGCAGAGTCGCATTTGCGTTGCTCGAGGCGCAACCGATACCGCCAAAGAGCCCGCCGCCCGAAGGCGCCCGCGTGCGCATGAAAAAAGGCCTTCATCTGGCGATGAAGGCCTTTTACTTTGTGCGCGGCCGGCTAGGTGCGGCCGGCGAGGTGCGGCCGGCGAGGTGTGGCCGGCTAGTTGCCGGCGATGCGATACCGCAAGACGTGCGCGCGTTACTTCGCTTTAGCGCCCGGCTCCGTCACGAAGCCGAGCTTCGTCAGGCCGCCTGCCTGCGCATCCGACATCACTTCCGCGACGTGCTCGTATGCAACCTTGCGATCCGCACGCAGGTGCAACTCGGGCTGCGGCGTGCGTTTCGCGGCTTCCGCGATGCGAGCCTGCAACTGTTCGCGCGTGACCGTATGGTCATCCCACAGGATCGTGCCGTCGCCCTGGATCGCGACGTCGACCGTCTGCGGTTTTTCGTCGACGGGCTGGCTGCTGGCGTGCGGCAGGTCGATCTTCACCGCATGCTGCATCGCCGGGATCGTCACGAGGAAAATGATCAGGAGTACGAGCATGACGTCGACGAGCGGCGTCATGTTGATCTCGCTCATGACTGCATCGTCGTCATCGTCGCTGAAACCGGTATTCATGGCCATGGTTCACCTCGTCTCAGCTGGCGCGCGCGGCGAGACGCAGGCCGTCGCGCGTCGACGACGATGCGAGGCTCGCGCCCGTCACGAAGTACGCGTGCAGGCCGTGCGCGAAGCGGCGCAGCTTGCTGACGATACCCTTGTTCGCACGCGTCAGTGCGTTGTAGCCGAGCACGGCCGGAATCGCGACGAACAGGCCGAAGGCAGTCATGATCAGCGATTCCCCGACCGGGCCTGCAACCTGGTCGATCGACGTCTGGCCGGTTGCGCCGATGGCGAGCAGTGCGTGGTAGATACCCCAGACCGTGCCGAACAGGCCGACGAATGGCGCCGTGCTGCCGATCGATGCGAGGATCGCGAGGCCGCTCTGCATGCGCGAGATGCCTTCGTCCATCGTGTCCTTCAGGCAGCGCGTGACCCAGTCCGATACGTCCATGCGGTCGTGCAGGTGCGGTTGCGTCTGGTGATGGTGATCGGCGGCTTCCTTGCCCGACAGCGCGAGCGCGAGGAACGGGTTGTCGTTCGGCGTCGATGCGGCAAGGCCGAGCTTCTTGATGCCGTCGTCGAAATCGTCCGAATGCCAGAATGCCTGTTCGGCATTCTTCGTGAGGCGGTTCAGGCGGATCACGTTCCAGCCCTTGATGACGATCACCATCCACGACAGGACCGACATCACGAGCAGCGTGATCGCGATGGCGCGCGTGACGAAATCACCTTGCGCCCAGACGTGCGCGATACCGTAGCTTTGCATTTTCTTGTTTCCTTTGAATCTTCCGGATGAGGCAGGTTAGTCGGTGAGCCCGAAGCTGTAGGGCTGAGTGCGGGCGGCGCGGATCGCCTGGCCGTTCTCGATGTACGGACGGCAGCTGGTCGAGCGCATCGCGTCGAGTGCGGCATCGTCGAGGCGCGGGTAGCCGCTGCTCTTCTGCAGATCGATGCTTTCGATCTTGCCGGTCACGCCGACGACGAAGTGAACATAGGCCGTGCCCGATTCGCCGCGACGGCGCGACATCGACGGGTAGTCGGGCTTCACGAAATTGCATTGGAGCGTCGGCACGTTCTTCGGCGCGCTGACCTGCATCGTCTCGCGCGCCGGGCTGGGCGTGGCGGCCGGCGCTGCGGGGGCGGGCGCGGCAGGCGCGGGCGTCGGATCGGCGGCAGGCGCGGGTGTCGGCGATTGCGCAACCGGCTGGGGCGTCGGCTTCGCCGCTTTCTGCACCGGCTTCGGCTCGACCTTCGGCTTCGCGCGCGGCACGGGCTTCGGCGGCGCGGGCTGCGGGATCGATTCGGCCGCAACCTGCTGCGCGATCGGTGCAGGCGTGATGAGCTGCGCGGTGATCGTCTGGACCTCGACCGATTTCGGCGGCGGCGCATTGCGATGGAGCCAGGCGGCCGTCAGCATGATCGCGTGTGCGGCAAGCACACCGACCGCGACGACGATCACTCGGGGATTCATACGTGGTGCAGCCGGCATGGCGCCGGCAGGAGCGAGATGCGAAGCCTGCATGTTAGCTTGAAAGAACGATGTCGCACCCGGGGCGCGGCGGGTGAATCGGCATCACTTGCGGAAGATCAGCAGCGAGATGCAAACGGTGGTCACAAATCCGATCAGCAATTCCATGACAGGCTCCTTGGCAGGTAAGCCGCTGGCTCGCGCGGACGATGGCTTGCTGACGGTCAAAACAAAAAATGCGGCCTGGGCCGCATGCGCACACTCGGCGCCGGTCAGGCTGCCTTGCGTTCGTAGAACGTGACCGGGATCGGGTGAGCGTGATGCTCGACACCGCACCGGCTTGCGCAGACGCCTTGCTCGGCCATGAGGTCGCGTACGGACTCCTCGCACTTGCCGCAGCACGTGGCCACGCCAAGTTCGAACTGGAGTTCATCGAAAGAGGTGACGCCCTCGGCGAGGGACGCGCGAATCTTGCGATCGGAAACAGACTTGCACACGCAGACGATCATGATGAGTTGCGATAGCTAACATTAATGCGAATTATTATCATTAATTTTGCAGACGTTGACAAGCCTGGGTCGGGCTTTTTTTAAGGTCATCAGACCCTTGAAACGGCTGGGGCGGCGGAGCCGCGGCGGGAGCGGGCCTGCAGGCCTGCGTCAGGCGGTCGCGCAGGCGTGCGCGTTCGGTGAGGAAATGGTGACGGACTCGACCGGTGCGTCGAGGCCGAGCAGCGTCGATGCGAGGGCGCGCAGTTGCACGCCGTCGCTCGTCGAGCAGAAGCGGGGCGGCGCGGCATGCGTGCCGGCCGGCGCGCGCAGGCCGCGTTCGTCGAGCACCCGCGCGAGCTGGCGGGCGATCGCGTCGCTCGTGTCGACGATCGTCAGGCGGTCGCCAACAAGGTCACGAATCGTGTCCGTGAAGAACGGGTAATGCGTGCAGCCGAGCACCAGCGTATCGGCGCCGTCGTCGAGCATCGGCTGCAGGTAGCTGTCGAGCAACGCGCGCAATGCGGGCGAATTCGTGTCGCCGCGCTCGATGGCCTCGACGAGCCCGTGGCCGGGCTGGCAGATGAAGCGGCGGCCGGCGCCGTAGCGGTCGAGCAGCGCCTGGAAGCGCGGGCTGTTCAGCGTCGATTGCGTGGCGAGAACACCGGCGACGCCGGTCGCGGACAGCGCGGCGGCCGGCTTGATGCCCGGCTCGACGCCGACGAGCGGCATCGGCAGGTGTTCGCGGATCGCGGCGATCGCGCGCGCGGTCGCGGTGTTGCAGGCGATGACGAGCGCTTTCGCCCCTTCGCGGGCCAGCCACTCGCCGATGGCCAGCGTGCGTTCCGTAATGAACGCTTCATCGCGCGGACCATACGGCGCATGATGCGAATCGGCGACGTAGATGAACGACTCGTCGGGCAGCTGCGCGCGCACGGCGCGCAGCACCGACAGGCCACCCAGCCCTGAATCGAAGATGCCGATGGGGGCGACGGTCGTGGCCGTCGCGGCGATAACGGAAGGTGTCGACATGAACGGGCTGGTGGCGATGGCGGGAAGGGCGGAGCGAATTTACTCCGGCGAACCCATCATCGTTTGCTGGTAGTTCTGCAGGCCGACCTTGCCGATCAGGTCGATCT
Organism: Burkholderia sp. BCC1999; assembly: GCF_905339975.1. Taxonomy (NCBI): domain Bacteria; kingdom Pseudomonadati; phylum Pseudomonadota; class Betaproteobacteria; order Burkholderiales; family Burkholderiaceae; genus Burkholderia; species Burkholderia sp. BCC1999. The sequence continues at coordinate 18,625 of NZ_CAJPHP010000034.1, forward strand.
GCGTTTCCAGCCAGTCGATGTGCTCTTCGGTGTCGTCGAGGATCTTCTCGAAGATCTCGCGCGACACGTAGTCACGAACCGATTCGCAGTAGGCGATCGCTTCCTTGCAGGTGGACTGCGAGATCTGCTCGAGCTTCAGGTCGCACTTCAGGATCTCTTCGGTTTCCTCGCCGACGAGCAGCTTGTGCAGATCCTGCAGGTTCGGCAGGCCGTCGAGCATGAACACGCGCTCGATCAGCCAGTCGGCGTGCTTCATCTCGCCGATCGACTCGTCGTACTCGTGCTTGCCGAGCTTGTCGAGGCCCCAGTGCTTGTACATGCGCGCATGCAGGAAGTACTGGTTGATCGCCGTGAGTTCATTCTTCAACTGGGCGTTCAGGTATTCGATGACTTTCTTGTCGCCTTGCATGGCTTGTTCCTTGTTCAGTGGGGCTTCAGAAACCGAAAGATAATCGCTCGAACGAGAAAAGCCAAGCCTCAAAGCCTTGCCGGGCCTGCCTTTTGCATGTAATGAGAATCAGCCCCGAATAACCGGCCGCACACAATAATGAGAACGAGAAGCAAAAAGGCCGGACTTCCGTCCGGCCTTTCGTCCGATCGCGCTTAAGCGGTTGCGACCGGGATCTTGCCGATCTTCGCCTGCCACTCCTTCGGACCGGTCTGGTGCACCGACGTGCCCGACGAATCGACGGCAACCGTCACCGGCATGTCCTGCACGTCGAACTCGTAGATCGCTTCCATGCCGAGGTCTTCGAATGCGAGTACCTTCGCGCCGCGGATCGCCTTCGACACGAGGTAGGCCGCACCGCCGACCGCCATCAGGTAGGCCGCCTTGTGCTTCTTGATCGCGTCGATCGCGACCGGGCCGCGCTCGGCCTTGCCGACCATCGAGATCAGGCCGGTTTGCGCGAGCATCGTCTCGGTGAACTTGTCCATGCGCGTGGCCGTCGTCGGGCCGGCCGGGCCGACCACTTCGTCACGCACCGGATCGACCGGGCCGACGTAGTAGATCACGCGGTTGGTGAAGTCGACCGGCAGCTTCTCGCCCTTGGCGAGCATGTCGGCGATGCGCTTGTGCGCGGCGTCGCGGCCGGTGAGCATCTTGCCCGACAGCAGCAACGTCTGGCCCGGCGCCCAGCTGGCGACTTCTTCCGGCGTCAGCGTGTTCAGGTCGACGCGCTTGCTCGTTTCCGTGTTGGGTTCCCACTGGACCTTCGGCCAGGCGTCGAGCGACGGCGCTTCGAGCTTGGCCGGGCCCGAGCCGTCGAGCACGAAGTGCGCGTGGCGCGTGGCCGCGCAGTTCGGGATCAGCGCGACGGGCTTCGAGGCAGCGTGCGTCGGTGCCGCCATGATCTTCACGTCGAGGACCGTTGCCAGGCCGCCGAGGCCCTGCGCGCCGATGCCGAGCGCGTTGACCTTCTCGTGCAGCTCGACACGCAGTTCCTCGACCCAGTCCTTCGGGCCGCGCGCGATGATTTCCTGGATGTCGATCGGCTCCATCAGCGATTCCTTCGCCATCAGCATCGCCTTCTCGGCGGTGCCGCCGATGCCGATCCCGAGCATGCCGGGCGGGCACCAGCCCGCGCCCATCGTCGGGACCGTCTTCAGCACCCAGTCGACGATCGAGTCGGACGGGTTCAGCATCACGAACTTCGACTTGTTCTCCGAGCCACCGCCCTTCGCGGCGACCTGCACGTCGACCTTGTCGCCCGGCACGATCTCGTAATGGATCACGGCCGGCGTGTTGTCCTTCGTGTTCTTGCGGGCGCCTTCGGGCGGGTTGACGATCGACGCGCGCAGCACGTTGTCCGGGTGCGTGTAACCGCGGCGCACGCCTTCGTTGATCATGTCGGTGAGGCCCATCGTCGCGCCGTCCCAGCGCACGTCCATGCCGACCTTCACGAAGATCGTGACGATGCCGGTGTCCTGGCAGATCGGGCGCTTGCCTTCCGCGCACATGCGGCTGTTCGTGAGGATCTGCGCGATCGCGTCCTTCGCGGCCGGGCTTTCTTCCAGCTCGTACGCGCGGCCGAGGGCCTGGATGTAGTCGAGCGGGTGGTAGTAGCTGATGTACTGCAGCGAATCCGCGATGCTCTGGATCAGGTCTTCCTGTTTGATGACGGTCATGGCTGAGACTCTGTGGGGACAGTGGGGAATGCGTTTATGCGTTGACGGCTGCTTCGGCCGGCTTGCGGGGCTCGTTCGCTGCAGGCGCTTGCCCGTCGTGGGCGCGCGGCTCGTGGAAATGGGCCGGGTGCGTGTGCGTCGTCAGGCGGTCGACCCACGCCATCACGAGCGCCGACACCAGGAACGACACGTGGATGATCACCTGCCACATGATCGCGTGCATCGTGTGCTGGTCGGGGTTGATGAACGTCTTCAGCAGGTGGATCGACGAAATGCTGATCAGCGCCATCGACAGCTTGACCTTCAGCACGCCCGCGTTCACGTGGTCGAGCCATTCGGGCTCGTCGGGGTGGCCCTCGATGCCGAGGCGCGACACGAACGTTTCGTAACCGCCGACGATCACCATGATCAGCAGGTTCGAGATCATCACCACGTCGATCAGGCCGAGTACCGCGAGCATCACGCTGATTTCGTCGAGGCTCGTCGCATGCGACAGCAGGTGCCAGACTTCCTTGAGGAACAGGAACACGTAGACGGCCTGCGCGACGATCAGGCCGAGGTAAAGCGGAACCTGGAGCCAGCGGCTCATGAAAATCAGCGCGGGGAGCGGGCGAAGCGGGCGACGGGCGGGACGGCCGGGCGAATGCGGGGCGGACATGTTGGGGGTACGGGCGCGGTGCGCAGGTATCGGGGGTAACTTTGAAAAGGCGCGCTATTGTAACGCGTCGGCCGGCGCGACTGCAGTGACGCGCCGGCACTGCCGGGGACGGATCAGGAGGCGGCAGCGGGCACGCGTTTCACGCGCAGGCTCGCGAGCACGATACCGGTGACCACGCAGGCGAGCGCGACGCCGTGCGCGAGCGTCGGGCGCTCGCCGAGGAACGCGATGCCATACGCGGCCGCGGCGACCGGCAGCACCGCGCTGAACACGCCGGCGAGGCTGCCCGGCACGTGCCGGATGCCTTTCATCCACAACCAGAACGAGAAGATGCTGGCCGACAGGCCATACCAGACGACGAGCGCCCAGGTGCCGGCCGGCACGCTCGCGTAATCGAAATGCCACATGGCCGTCGCGCCGAGCGGCAGCATCAGGCACAGGCCGAACAGGTGGGTGTATGCGCAGATGTCGATCGGCGCGAGCGTCTGCGTGAGGCGGCGCGACAGGATCACGTAGATCGATTCGCAGCACACCGCGCCGAGGATCAGCAGGTTGCCGGTGAGCGAGCCGGACGCGTCGCCGTGGGCGCCATGCCCGGCCGCGCCGCCGTTGGCGAGGTTGATCGTCACGACGCCGGCGATCGCGAGGGCGATCGACACGAGCGCACGGCCGTTCGGTTTTTCACGCAGGATCAGCCACGCGAACAGCGCGACGATCGCCGGGATCGTGCTGGTGATCACGCCGGCCGCGACCGCGCTCGTGCGCTGCACGCCGTTGAGCATCAGCAGCGTGAACATGAAGGTGCCGAAGAATGCCTGCAGGAACAGGTTCAGCCATTCGCCGCGTTTGACGGTGCGCATCTTCACCGGGCTGAACAGCGGCCACAGCACGGCGATCGCGATCACGAAGCGCAGCGTGGCGAGGATGGCGACGGGAACGAAGACGACGATCGATTTGCCGATACCGACATTGCTGCCGACGAACAGCATCGACAGAACGAGAAAGAAAGCGTAGCGATTCAAGCTGGAATCCGGGAGGCGAGTTCAGTTAGGATTGTAGGGTCGCGCTCGTTACAGCGTAAAGCTGCAAGCGCCGCCGCCCGCTGGGCGAAACGGCCGTGCCGCGTAAGTGACGGGTAAGTTGGAGCGCTTATTGTGGACACTGTCGGGTCGCCCGGTCGCCATCGTGCGATGTGGTGCGACGCAGCATCGCGCGGTGGCCTCCGGGCCGTGTGCGGGTGGTGGGTAGGAGACAGCGGCGCGCATGCGCCGGCCAAGACGCGCGGCGCGCACGATCGCGCCGCCATGCAGAGGATTCATGTTCACCAAGGGGTAGTCGATGTCTGCGATTGAATCGGTTCTTCACGAAACCCGTCAGTTTGCGCCGCCCGCGGCGCTCGAGAAGGCGGCAACCATTTCCGGCATGCCGGCCTATCGTGCGCTCGCCGCCGAGGCCGAGCAGGATTACGAAGGCTTCTGGGCGCGTCTCGCGCGCGAAGGCCTTGCGTGGCACAAGCCGTTTACGAAGGTGCTCGACGAGAGCAACGCGCCGTTCTACAAGTGGTTCGACGACGGCGAGCTGAACGCGTCGTACAACTGTCTCGACCGTCACGTCGACGCCGGCAACGGCGAGCGCGTCGCGGTGATCTTCGAGGCCGACGACGGCACGGTCACGCGCGTCACCTATGCGGATCTGCTGGCGCGCGTGTCGCGCTTCGCGAATGCGCTGAAGAAACGCGGGATCGGCAAGGGCGATCGCGTCGTCATCTATATTCCGATGTCGATCGAAGGCATCGTCGCGATGCAGGCCTGCGCGCGCATCGGCGCGACGCACTCGGTCGTGTTCGGCGGCTTCTCCGCGAAATCGCTGAACGAGCGGCTCGTCGACGTCGGCGCCGTCGCGCTGATCACGGCCGACGAACAGGCGCGCGGCGGCAAGACGCTGCCGCTCAAGAGCATCGCCGACGAAGCGATCGCGATGGGCGGCTGCGAGGCGGTGAAGAGTGTGATCGTCTATCGCCGCACCGGCGGCAAGATCGACTGGCACGCCGACCGCGACCTGTGGATGCACGACATCGCCGACAGCGAGTCCGACACGTGCGCGCCGGAATGGGTCGGCGCCGAGCATCCGCTGTTCATCCTGTATACGTCGGGCTCGACCGGCAAGCCGAAGGGCGTGCAGCACAGCACGGGCGGCTACCTGTTGTGGGCCGCGCAGACGATGAAGTGGACCTTCGACTGGAAACCCGACGACGTGTTCTGGTGCACGGCCGACATCGGCTGGGTCACGGGCCACACGTACATCACGTATGGCCCGCTCGCCTGCGGCGGTACGCAGGTCGTGTTCGAAGGCGTGCCGACCTACCCGGACGCCGGCCGTTTCTGGAAGATGATCGGCGATCACAAGGTCACCGTGTTCTACACCGCACCGACCGCGATCCGTTCGCTGATCAAGGCGGCCGAAGCCGACGAGAAGGTGCATCCGAAGAGCTACGACCTGTCGAGCCTGCGCATCATCGGCACGGTCGGCGAGCCGATCAATCCGGAAGCATGGATGTGGTATCACAAGCACGTCGGCCAGGAGCGCTGCCCGATCGTCGATACGTGGTGGCAGACCGAGACGGGCGGCCACATGATCACGCCGCTGCCGGGCGCCACGCCGACCGTGCCCGGTTCGTGCACGCTGCCGCTGCCGGGCATCATGGCCGCGGTGGTCGACGAGACGGGCCAGGACGTGCCGAACGGGCAGGGTGGCATCCTCGTCGTCAAGCGCCCGTGGCCCGCGATGATCCGCACGATCTGGGGCGACCCGGAACGCTTCAAGAAGAGCTACTACCCGGAAGAACTCGGCGGCACGCTGTATCTCGCTGGCGACGGCACCGTGCGTGACAAGGACACCGGCTACTTCACGATCATGGGCCGGATCGACGACGTGCTGAACGTGTCGGGCCACCGGCTCGGCACGATGGAAATCGAATCGGCGCTGGTCTCGCACGAACTCGTGGCCGAAGCGGCCGTGGTCGGCCGTCCGGACGATACGACGGGCGAGGCGGTCGTTGCGTTTGTCGTGCTGAAGCGTTCGCGTCCGGAAGGCGAGGAAGCCGCGGCGCTCGCGAAGACGCTGCGCGACTGGGTCGGCAAGCAGATCGGGCCGATCGCGAAGCCGAAGGACATCCGCTTCGGCGACAACCTCCCGAAGACACGTTCCGGCAAGATCATGCGGCGCCTGCTGCGCTCGCTCGCGAAGGGCGAGGCGATCACGCAGGATACGTCCACGCTCGAGAATCCGGCCATCCTCGAACAGCTCACGGAAGTGCGCTGATCGTACCGGTTGCGCGTCTCGCGCACGAGCCCCTGCGCGGCAATCCCGATTGCCCGCGCAGGGGCTTTTTGCTACATAACGGCATGACCGTTCCGACCCGTTCGGCGCCTGCTGCGCCACCGCCCGTTCCCGAGCCGCTCGCGCGTGCCCACGCGCGCTACTGGCGCTTCAACGTCGCGCTGATCGCGGTGCTGATGGTGATCGGCTTTTCGGTGTCGTTCATCGTGCCGTTCTTCGGGCCCGCGCTCGCGGGCGTCCGCTTCGCCGGGTTCAGCCTGCCGTTCTATGTCGGCGCGCAGGGCGCGATTCTGGTGTATCTCGTGCTGATCGTCGTCTACATCGGGCTGATGCAGCGCGCGGACCGCACGCTGCGTCGCGCGTACGACGATCATGCGGCGCAGGTCGGTTACGTGAACGGCGGGCGCTGATTCATGCTGACGCATCGACTGATACGCGCGTACGCGCTCTACACGCTGGGGTTTCTCGGGTTCGTGCTGCTGATGTGGCGGATCGAGCGCGCGACCGGCTCCGGCGTCTGGATCGGCTACGTGTTCCTGTTCGTGCCGATCGCCGTGTATGCGGTGATCGGGCTGCTGTCGCGCACCTCCGATCTCGTCGAGTACTACGTGGCCGGGCGGCGCGTGCCGTCCGCGTTCAACGGGATGGCGACGGCGGCTGACTGGCTGTCGGCTGCGTCGTTCATCGGTCTGGCGGGATCGCTGTACTCGACCGGCTACGACGCGCTCGCGTACGTGATGGGCTGGACGGGCGGGTTCTGCCTCGTCGCGTTCCTGCTCGCGCCGTATGTGCGCAAGCTCGCACGCTACACGATTCCCGATTTTCTCGGCACGCGTTTTTCGAGCACGGCCGTGCGCGCGCTCGCGGCCGGCGCGGCGATCCTGTGTTCGTTCGTGTATCTGGTCGCGCAGATTCAAGGGATCGGCCTGATCGCGACGCGCTTCATCGGCGTCGATTTCGCGATCGGGATCTTCTGCGGGCTCGCGGGCATTCTCGTGTGCTCGTTTCTCGGCGGGATGCGCGCGGTCACGTGGACGCAGGTCGCGCAGTACATCATCCTGATCAGCGCGATCCTGATTCCGGTGTCGCTGATCGCGATGAAGAACGGACTCGGCCCGGTGCCGCAGTTCAATTACGGCAAGCTGATGGAGCGTGTCGCGGCGCGCGAGGCGCAGGTGCGCGATGCGCATGACGAACAGCAGGTGCGCGACGCGTATCGACGACAAGCCGCGGACATCCAGACGCGGCTCGACCGGCTGCCTTCGTCGTATGCGGACGCACGCCGGCATCTCACCGACCAGCTTGCCGACTTGCGGCGCCATAACGGGCCGCTGCGCGAGATCAGCCAGCGCGAGCGCGAACTGGCCGACTTCCCGCGCGACCCGGCGGCGGCGCGCGTCGCGTGGACGCAGGCGCGTGACGACCTATTGGCGCGCGCCGAGCCGCCCGTGCCGATGCACGAGCCGTTTCCCGCCGCGAGCGAAGACGAACGCAAGCCGCGCGAGCGCAATTTCCTCGCGTTGCTGCTGTGCCTGTCGCTCGGCACCGCGAGCCTGCCGCACATCCTGACGCGCTACAACACGACCACGTCGGTCGCGTCGGCACGACGCTCGGTCGGCTGGACGCTGTTCTTCATTGCGCTGTTCTACCTGAGCGTGCCGGTGCTCGCGGTGCTGATCAAGTACGAGATCCTCGCGAACCTCGTCGGGCGGCCGTTCGCCGCATTGCCGGCGTGGGTCACGCAATGGCATCACTTCGAACCGGACCTGATCAGCGTCGTCGAGGTGATTCGCGACGGCATCGTGCACTGGTCGGAAATCCAGATGCAGCCGGACATGGTCGTGCTGGCTGCGCCGGAAATCGCGGGGCTGCCGTATGTCGTGTCGGGGCTGATCGCGGCCGGTGCGTTGGCCGCGGCGCTATCGACCGCGGACGGGCTGCTGCTGACGATCGCGAACGCGCTGTCTCACGACGTCTATTACTGCATGGTCGCACCCGATGCATCGAGCCAGCGGCGCGTGACGATCTCGAAGGTATTGCTGCTCGGCGTCGCACTGTTCGCGTCGTATGTCGCGTCGCTCAATACGGGGAAGATCCTGTTTCTCGTCGGCGCGGCGTTTTCGCTGGCGGCCTCGAGCTTCTTTCCGGTGCTGGTGCTCGGCGTGTTCTGGAAGCGCACGACGACGCGCGGGGCCATCGCCGGGATGGTGACGGGGTTGACGGTGTGCGTGTACTACATCGTGTCGACGTATCCGTTCTTCACGCAGTTGACCGGGTTCGCCGGGCGCACGTGGTTCGGGATCGAGCCGATCAGCTCGGGGGTGTTCGGGGTGCCGGCGGGGTTTGCAGTGGCGATCGTCGTGAGTCTGTTCGATCGAAAGCCTGATGAATATACGCGGGCGTTGGTGGATTACATCCGGCATCCGTGATGCGGGTTCCGGCATGCTCACGTGCCGGAGCCCGCCCGTACTGGCGGCGCGACGGGCGGGTCAGAGCGCGGAAATGCCGAGCTCGGCCCCCTTGGTTGTCTGCACCCGGCTGAAGTCGCAGCTTCCGTCCGTCATGCCATTGGCGTTCGGTATTGCGACGCAGACATAGGCACGGATGCCGTGCGGCAATGCCACGTGCCGAAACTCGCCAACCTTGATCGTCGCGACCCGGTCAACGGCAAATCGATCGTTGATCGGTGTCGCGCTCGACGGGATCGACATCGTCACTTCCGACGCGGTGTTTCCGGTTTGCGATTTCAACGTCTGGCTGCTGCCGATATCGCCGTTGACCGAGAAGCGTATTGCCGCCTGTCCTTCGGTCACGCGTTGAACCGTGACCGCGAGCGTCGGCATGGCGATTCCCGCCGCGCATTTGCCGGCAGCGCACTCGCGTACGGAAAGCAGCGTGCGAAATGGGGAGGCAGGCTGACCGATGACCGACACGTCGGTTGACGATCCGCCGTCGCGCAGCGCCTTCTCGACCGGCGGGGGAGAGGTCACCGCGACGGTGGTACTGATCGACCGCGGCGCAAATGCCGTTGTACAAGCTGACAGCATCGTCGCAGCGACAACCGTCATGGCGAACCCTGGACTGAATCGCATGGATCTGACTCGCGGAGCTGAAACCTCGGATATCGTCAGAAGAATACACATCTTTAGCGTGTGGTGTTCGGGATTCATGGCGCGACGCGCGCCGGCGTAACCATCGTGTCGATGACCTGATTCGCAAAGCCACATGGCCATCATCATTCCCGGTCCAGCGAATGAATTTCCGTTCATGTCGGGTGAATTCGTCATGTTTCGCTTGCATCACGGTCATGAATCGCACACGCAGGTTTTCGCGCAGCGATAGAAAGTCGGCGCGGGAAGAAAACGAGTCTGCATCCTTGTCGGCGATGCCGGTATGCGATCGTTATTCAATTTCGACGGATGGATTGAGTGGGCTTCGTCGGGTCGAGAAAGACAATGAAGCGATCGAGAGTGGATTGAATAGCAGGGCCTGCGCCTGCGCTCGATGCATGGCGGCGAAAAGCGATGCGAAGCGCGTGATGGCGGGTGTGTCGGCGCAGCGCGCGCGTTCGGGGCAGGCGGGGGGGGGGCGAATCGACGATGCAAGAAGAACGCATCATGGGTGCCGCCGGCAGCCGTCACGCCGTCGATTGGCGGGCGCTTTGGCGTGCAGAAACGAAAAACGGGCCGAGCGGCCCGTTTTTGCTGATGTCCTGGCGGAGAGAGGGGGATTCGAACCCCCGATAGGCGATTAACCTATACACGCTTTCCAGGCGTGCGACTTAAACCACTCATCCATCTCTCCGGAAGACCGAGAGTATAGCAAACTCTGGCGGCAGCCCGCCACTCCCTTCCGCTTGCGTCAAAAATCCGTCGTCATCGACAGCCACACCGACCGCGGATCGCCCTGCGTCAGATACCCGCCGATCGTCGACGACCAGTACGATTTGTTCGCGACGTTGCGTACGGTCGCGCGGAACGTCGTCTTCTTGCCGAACACGTCCGTCGCGTAGCGCGCACCGAGGTCGAAGCGGTCCCACGCCTGGATCGACATCGTGTTCGCGACGTCCACGTACTGCGGCCCCGTGTGAATCCAGCGCGCGGTCAGCGTGAGCCCGTTCAGCATCGGCACGTCGTATTCAGCGCCCGCGTTGAACAGGAATGACGGCACGCCGATCGGCCGGTTGCCGTCGTTCGCGCCGCCTGCCGTGTTCTGCAGCGTCGCATTGAGATACGTCGCGCCCGCGATCAGCCGCACGCCTTTCCACGGTTCGCCGTACACGGCCGTTTCGATGCCGCGGTGCCGCTGCGTGCCGTCGGCGCCGAACAGGTTCGACGCCGGGTCGGTGTATGCCATCGGCTTTTCGATCTGGAACAGCGCAAGCGACGCACCGTACTTGTCGGTGTCGTAGCGGATCCCCGCTTCGACCTGCTTCGACCGGAACGGCGACAGCGCCTGCCCCGCGTTGCGGGCGGTGTTCGGCGCGATTTCGCCCTGCGCGAGCGCCTCGCTGCGATTCGCGAAGATCGACACGTTGCGCCACGGTTTCACGACGAGGCCGAACACCGGCGTCGTGATCGCGTCGCTGTGGGCGGCCGTGACCGCGCCCGTGTAGTCGAAATTGTCGACCGAGATCGACTGGCGGCGCGCGCCGATCGTGAACAGCACGCGGTCGTCGAGGAAGCCGAGCGTATCGGACACCGCGACGCTGCGCAGCCAGGTCTTCGTCACCGTACCGGGATCGCTCATGTCGCCGCCCGCGTAGGCCGTCGCCGGGAATCCGACCGGCGACGGATCGTAGAGCGTCGTCGGGAACGCATTCGACATCGTGTACGCGGACTGGCTGTCGATGCGGATGAACGACGCACCGGCCGTCACGAAGTGCGACACGGGGCCGGTCGTGAAGCGGCCGCGCACGCCGGCTTCGGCGGATTGCGCGTCTTCCTTGTGGGGCACGCTCAGGCGCGAGCCGGTCGTGCCGGACGACGAGTAGGTCGGCGTGTAGTAGTCGCCGTGCTCGTTCGTATGGCGCGCGCCGGCCGATACGTAGGCCGTCCACGCGGGCAGGAAATCGTATTCGGCGCGCACGATCCCGACCGTGTCCTCGAGCTCGCTGAAGCTCCACGACTGCGCATAGTTGTGCGTCGCGGACGGCACGGCCGGCAACTGGTTGCCGCTGATCAGCACGACGGGGCGGCCGTTGTCGATCCGCGCCCGCTGATACAGGAAGTCGCCGGACAGGCGCAGCTTGTCGCCGCGCCAGTCGAGCGATACGGCCGTCACGTTGTTGCGGTGGCGCTCGCCGTCGACGGCCGTGTCGCCGCCGCCTATCGACTGGTTCACGCGTACGCCGAACTGGCCTTCGCTGCCGAAGCGGCGGCCGATGTCCACGTGCGTGCCGAGCGAACCGGACGTCGCGCCGTCGACGGTGACGCGCGTGAGCGGCTTGTCGTCCGCGCGCTTCAACTGCAGGTTCACGCCGCCGCCAACCGCCGAACCGTTCGGCGACGCACCGCTCAGGAACGCATTCGCCCCCTTGAGCACGTCGACGCGTTCGACCGCTTCGGTTTCGACGAGCTGCCGCGGCGTGACGCCGTACAGGCCGTTCAGCGACACGTCGTCGCCGGCGAGCTCGAAGCCGCGGATGACGAACACCTGCGAGAAGTTGCCGTAACCGGACGCGCTGCGCACGGCCGGATCGTTGTCGAGCACATCGGCGAGCGTGCGCGCCTGCTGGTCCTCGATCAGTTTCGACGTGTAGGTGGTCATGCTGAACGGCACGTCGCTGGCCTTTTGCCGGCCGAGCACGCCGTAATCCGCACCGCGCGCGACCTGGCCGCCCGCGTAGGTCGGGGCGAGGTCGCCGGGCAGCGGCTCGGCGGCGCCGGTTACGTTGATCGACGGCAACACGGTCGCGTCGGGCGTCGCATTGGCGGCGGAAGCGGCCTGCTGGGCCCGCGCGGAGGCAGGAAGGGTACAGGCGAGCGCAATGCCGAGGGCAATCGGCGTGAAACGCCGGACAGGTAACGAAAGTGTCGACATGGGACGCAAATCGGGTGTGGTCGGTGATCCATCCCAGGGCGGCAAATCGGAATCCGGGCGGTGTGACGCGTCCGTGCTGTCGCGGACGTGTTTTTATCGAGCGGCGGAGTCTAACGTAAACGCGAATGATTGTCGTTTACGAAATGATCGGCTCACTATTCGGGATAGCGGGTGGGCGCCGGGCAGGATCGCCGGTGCACAACTGCCGAGCGGGGATCGCGATGAACGTGCGATCATTGACAGGCCGCATTCGTCGTAACAAATGGCGCGCGTTGCTTTCTGTCCGCGCGGCCGATGGACGACGATGCCATCCGCTCTCTTCAGAAGGAACGCCACGCCATGTCGCTCTCCGCCTTGCTTGCATTCGCCCTGATCCTGTCCGTCGGCGTCGCGACGCCCGGCCCGACGGTGCTGCTCGCGATGAGCAACGGCTCGCGGTATGGATTGCGTCACGCGATGGTCGGGATGCTCGGCGCCGTCACGGCCGACGTCGTGCTTGTCGCGCTGGTCGGTCTTGGCCTCGGCGTGCTGCTCGACGCGTCGGAAACGGCGTTCGTGACGCTGAAGCTGCTCGGCGCGGCGTGGCTTGCGTACGTTGGCGTCCGGATGCTGATGTCGGGCGGTAGCGCCGCGGTCGAGCAGGCAGACGTACCCGCCACGCCCGATCGCCGGACCGCCTTCCTGAAGAGCTTTTTCGTCGCGATGAGTAATCCGAAGTACTACCTGTTCATGTCCGCGCTGCTGCCGCAGTTCGTCGACCGGTCGCACGCGATCGCGCCGCAGTACGCAATCCTCGCGGCGACGATCGTCGCGATCGACGTGATCGGGATGACCGGTTACGCGCTGCTCGGCGTGCATTCGGTCCGCGTGTGGAAAGCGGCCGGGGAGAAGTGGCTGAACCGGGTCAGCGGATCGCTGCTGCTGATGCTCGCGGGGTACGTCGCGTTGTATCGCAAGGCCGCTCACTGACGCGGCGCTGCAACGGGGAAGCGTCACGCCGACACCGGCGCCACGATGAAGCCGGTCGATCGCTTCGCGCTCGAGACGCACGACGGGCCGTAAGAGTCGTGGCCGTCGCGCACGCATGTGTTTGTCGATGGCGTGCGTTCCGCGCTCGCCGTTTCCGGCTACGTGCTGCTGCGCCAGTTCGAGACGCCGGCCGCGTATCTGCTCGTCACCGACTACGACTGCCCGTTCGAGGAAGCCGTCACGTTCACGCTCGTGTCGAAGGGTTCGCTGAAGGTGCTCGCGCGGCGTACGGTCGGCGCGATGTATGCGTCGTGCCATCTGGACGAGCTGACCTGGGCCGACGACCGGCATTTCAGCGCGACCTTCGTCGGGTACGACGGACGATGGGATTTCACGATTCGTGACCGGGCGGTGCCGTTTGTCCTGCCCGGATTGGGCATGCGGCACGTACGGGGATGACGCCGGGACGACGATCGGGTGCCGCGGGACGAGGCCTGAACCGATTTGAAAGAATGTGAGTTTCTGAGTCCGGCCGGACGCTTTGCAAAAAGCATTCTAAATTCTGTCAAAAAACCATCACCAACCTGACAATTTTGCTATGCTCGCCGAAAACCAGACGGGCGGCACTCCCAGGACGGACCAGCGGGCGTGAGTGTCCGACGAATAACGAAGTAAAACAAATCCTGAGAGTCACGCTGTGAATACAGCCGAATTGCTACGCACGTTTGCGTCCGGGGTGGTCGATCAGAACAATCGGCCGGTTCGCATGAACTGGGGGCCTGCTCAGAAGACGCTCGAGCAGGTGCTTGCGCTTCAGTACGCCGACATCCGCGAAGGCTTGATGACGGGCGTCGAGGGGCATCTGACCTGCGTGTCCGCACGGGCAGATCTTCCGATCCGCAGCTTCATCGGGCTGCCGGTTTCCGTCGAGATGACGACCGATCGCGGGCGTCTCCACACCATCAACGGCATCGTCACCGACGTTCGTACCGGACAGTCGGACGGTTCGCTGACCTGTTACCAGCTGACGATTCGCGACGTGCTGTCCGTGATGGAGCGGCGGACCAATTCGCGTCTGTTTCGCTCCAAGAGCCTGCCCGACATCCTGGGCGTGCTGCTTCAGGAGTGGCGCCAGCGCAGTTCGGCGCTCGCCGGCGCATTCGAATTCGATTTGTCCGGCCTGCAGGGTGAGCGATATCCGGCGCGCGAGCTGACGCGGCAGGTCAACGAATCGGACGCGCACTTCATCCGGCGGTTGCTGCGGCGCGACGGCGCGACCGTATTCGTCAAGGCGGGCAAGGCCGGCGAGCGGGCGAACGGCAACACGCACGACACGCCGGTTCATACGCTCGTCTTCGCCGACGACTCGATGAAGTTGCCGGAGACGGCCGCGGGCACCATCCGCTATCACCGCGACGCCGCCACCGAAGAACGCGACTCGATCACGCTGTGGGCGACGAGCCGCCGGTTGATCCCGGGCAAGATCGTCCGGCCGACGTGGGATTACAAGAGCGGCCGGATGTCGCAAACCGAGCAGGCGACGATCGTCGACCAGGGCGACGGCGGCAACGACCTCGGGCATCTGCTGGCCGACGCCGTCATCGATATCCCGCACGCCGGGGATTCGTCGTCCGACCTCGACCGGATCGGCAAGGACCGGATGCTGGCGCATGAACTGCGTGCCGAATCCGTCGACGGCGTGAGCAATGTGCGCGATCTGGCCGTCGGCCACTGGTTTGCGCTTGCCGAGCATCCGCAACTCGACACCTTGCCGGCCGAACAGCGGCAATTCATCGTCACGTCGCTTCATCATCGCGTGCGGAACAACCTGCCGAAGGAACTGAACGAGAGCGCGCAATCGTTGTTCGCGGCGAGCCGCGTGCTGTTCAACGCGGTGCCGGCCGACGTGAGCGGGAAGTCGGGCGATGAAAGCGACAGGCGCTACGAAAACACGTTCTCGTGCGTGCGGCGTGGTGTGCCGCTGACGCCTGCCTACGATCCCCACGTCGACCTGCCGCCCGTGCATCCGATGACGGCAGTCGTCGTCGGCCCGGAGGGCGAGGAGGTGTTCTGCGATGAAATGGGTCGCATCCGTGTGCAGATCCAGGGGCTGAGTGCGGACGATCATGCGCACGCGCAAGGCGCCGGCACGAGCGGCACGCCGTCCGACAGCGCGCCGGTGCGCGTTGCCTGCGCGCTCGCCGGGCCGAGTTTCGGCGCGAATACGTTGCCGCGCGTCGGCATGGAGGTGCTGATCGGTCATATCGGCGGCGATCCGGACCGGCTCGTCGTGATGGGCGTGCTGGCCAACGGGCCGAACATGCCGGCGACCTTCAGCCATACCGGCGCGCTGCCGGGCAACCGTTATCTGTCCGGTACGAAGACGAAGGAAATCAAGGGGCAGCGGTACAACCAGATCCGCTTCGACGATACACCCGGGCAGATCAGCAGCCAGCTGGCGAGCGAGCATGCGTACAGTCAGTTGAACCTTGGCTATCTGACGCAGCCGCGCGACAACGGGCAGGGTACGGCGCGCGGCGAGGGCGCCGAGTTGCGCAGCGATGCGCACGTGGCGATTCGCAGCGGCAAGGCGATGCTGATATCGGCCTGGGAGCGGCTGCGCGCGAGCGACGGGCACCTGGCGCGGGACGAGTATCTGCAGCTGATGCAGGAATGCGTCGAACTGTTCAAGAGCCTTGGCGACTATGCGGGTCAGCATCAGGGCGTGGCGCCCGATACGCAGCCGCACGACGCGCTCATGACCACGGTGAAGGGCTGGCCGAATGGCGAGGTGTCCGGCGGCGGTGAATCGTCAGGCGCGTCGGTGGCGGCGATCGGCATCACCGCGCCTGCCGGCATCAGCATGGCGACGCCGAAGACCGTGACGACCCATGCGGGCGGCAACGTCGATGTCGTCGCGCAGAACCACCTGCAGTACACGAGCGGTCAGCGGATCAACCTGCAGGCAGGGCATGGCGTGGCGATGTTCGCGCACAGCGAAGGCGTATCGGCGATCGCCAACCAGGGGAAGGTGACGCTGCAGAGCCAGAACGACGATACGCAGATCGATTCGGCGAAGAACATCCAGATGACGGCGGGCGGGGGGAAGCTTGCGGGCATGGCCAGCGAGCAGGTCGTGTTCGTGACGTCGGGCGGCGCGTATCTGAAGCTGCATGGCGGCGATATCGAGCTCGGGTGTCCGGGGAGTTTCACCGTCAAGTCCGCGTCGCATACGTGGGCCGGGCCGGCGAGCATGAGCGCCGATTTTCCGAAGTTCGACCAGGGCTCGCTGGGGCGCGTGCCGAAGCTGGTCCGGGCCACCGACGGGCAGCCGGTCGAGGGTATGGAGGCCGAGGTGCGAAAGGCGTCGGGCGAGTTGATCAAGGGGAAGACCGATGCGCAGGGCAAGTTGGCGCCGGTCAGCAGCGATCAGTTCGAACAATTGGCGGTTCGCTTCTTCAAGTCGAGAACCTGAGCTGAGTCTTCAAGAAAAACAACATGTTCAACTACAACTTTGCGCAGAACCCGAGCGGACAGACGTCGGCTGACGACGCGTCGCAGACTTCAGTGGGCGGTGGAGCGGGGACGACGCTGTTCAACCGCAACGACCTCGAATGCGTGATGCAGATGCCGCTGCCGGGCGTGGTCATCTTCGTGCACGGGGTGAATTCGGAAGGGGAATGGTTCAAGGAGGCAGAGAAGGGGCTGTGTGACGGATTGAACCGGCGTATGGGGCGTTATGACGATCAATTGTTCCATTGCGGTCCCGTAGCCGGTCAGATGACGCCGGTCAGCTATATCGACAGCCTGACGCCTGACGGTTTCCTGAATCCGGACATGTCGTCGCAGACGTACATCAAGCCCGATCCGTCCTTTTCGCCCGTCATTCACTTTCGGTGGGGCTATGCCGCGAATGCGGACGAGCTGAAGGAGTATGGCGACAAGATCATGCTCAACGAGAACAATTACTGGGGCGGGGGCCCCTTTGCGGGAGGGTGTTCGAGTCTTCCTGATCTGTGGAACGACGGGTTGAACGATCGGCTTTTTCTGTGGTTGACGGTCCAGCACATGAATTCGCTCGGCAATCGCAAGATCTACTCGACGCCGCCGCGGACCTATGGCGTGCTGGGCGCACTGCGGCTTGCACGCCTGGTCGAATCGATCCGCAAGCGGCAGGCCGACGCGCCGATCACGATCGTATGTCACAGCCAGGGAAACATGATCGGTCTCGCCGCAGCGTTTCTCGGTGACCGGTTGCCCGAAGTGACGGATCAATGGGGCATGAAAGGACGTTGCGTCGCGGATACATATGTTCTCGCCAATCCCCCGTACAGCCTCGTGGAGAGCAACTTTACCGATACGTGGGCACAGCGCGGAGTGCGCGACAAGGACGGGCATGTGGGGCGCGAAACCTACGTTGCGCGTAAGGAAACGCTGAGAGAGTACTTCGATATCCTGCGTGCCAGGGCCGACTTGGAGATGCCTGCGGAGGATCTCGACCGTGCGATGGAAAACGCGCGACCGTCGAAGGATGGGGGCAAACCGTATAGCGCAGCCAAGGACCGGGAGGCGCACGGGTTGTACCAGAAAAACACGTACGGAAGGGTGACGCTGTACTGCTGCCCGCATGATCAGGTCATTTCCGCCTTGACCGTTCAGGGAATTGGCTGGCGCGGCATGAGTATCGACGAGATTTCTGACACAAACGGATGGGGTGTTTTTTCTCAACGTGTGTTCGCGTCGAATTTGCAGGTGGGCGGTGAAACCACGCTATACAAGTATTGGCAGGATGACTGGCGACGCGACAAGAACGAAAAGGAGGGTTTCTGGTATCCGCCATCCCCGCCTTCACGATACGGTTTTGCGCGAGGCATGCATTCCAACGAGGGGTGGATTGCGCAATTTTTCACTCTGGTCACGAGCCCGGTCATCTATCTGTTCAATCTGACGGACGTGAGGGTGAACGCCGAGCCGCCGAAAAACTGGGAAGTTCCAATTACGGCACCGATGCTCGACAAGGAAACGCGCTTTCTCCCGAAAGCATTGCGCTACGGCAAGCCATCAGGTGCTCGCGACGCGGATGGGAAGCTAATCGACGAAGGGCTTTTCAACGAGGGCTACGATCCGCCGTCGGCTGGGCGCGATGCTGGCAAGGAGAACAAACGGGATGACGATCCATACGACAACTTCGATGCGAAGTCGGAAAAATTCACGACCGAGGGCGATGCGCTGAAAGCGCAGGGCGATGCCGCATCCGAGGCTGCACAGCGATATGAGGATCGTTCCATTCTCCGTATGGAAGCGCGGAGATCCAAGAATCGTCATTGGGTCAACAAGGCGGGAAAGGTGGTCGGCGAGGATAATCCGGACGCAGCGAGGGCCGACTATACCGAATGGAGGAACAAGCAGATCTTCGAGATTCTGAACGGAGGGGACAAGAATAACCCCACCAATCATTCGACTATCATGACCAACAAGGACCACGCTGAGAAGGCGTTGGCCTACGATGTTGCAATTGGACTTTGCTATCTGACTGAGGACGATTTCAGCAAGCTCAGAGTTCAGGCTGATTGGAGATTTGCTAGTGATTCCAGGAAGGATGACCCGAATTTCGATTTGATGGATTATATAAATACCGGGAAGCATGGCGATTTATTTTTGCCTGACTGGGCAAAAAAAGATGAGCATGCAACGATGCCGGAAAAGATATATGACGAACGTGATGGTGGGTTTTTCCTGAACTTGGGGGGTATCGTATGAGGGCGGTCATTGCCACGTGGCCGCGTCGATTTGGGGTTGCGATCCTGGCGTTGCTTTTTGCTTTGGGGGCATCGTTTTTTGTATTGATTTCGTCTGGTGGGCTGGCGGGAGAGCTATTAAGTATGGGTAATCTGATGAAACGATTGGTGTTGGTCCCGGGGCTTGTCGCAATCATGGTATTTGCGTTCGCAACAGTGATTGCAGTCCCTCGTGCGACTGCTGCCTCATCGACCGAGAAGGCAGTCCCGACAACAGCGGCTGGCTCATCCAAGCCCTTCGTTGCTCAGGTTGTAGGGCTTGGATGGATGAACCCTCTTCAGCGCAGGGACTACCCTACCGAGTGGCAAATATTGTGGACGCTTGGTCTGGTCAAGCCAAATGTCAACGATGATATGGTTCGGACAAATTCGAAGAAGTATTCGACGTTGCAGGCAATTTCCATTGTCGCGGATGGTAATCGAGGGAGTGAGTCTTTCCCCGGATTTTATGAAAAATATGTCGATAAATTGACGTTGCTTTTTCGTGTTCCGTATTTTACCGACGAAGACTATTTTTATACCGTCAGTCCGGATGATAGAGCGAAATGGCGAGAGTTGGCCGGCATGCACGTCGAGCTGGCTATTCCTTCTGGTCGGATTGAGCCTGCACGGGCTGCATCATATCTGCGCAAGCGTATCGTCAATATCTTCGAAATTGGCAACCCGTCCGCAAAAAATCTGTGGAACCGCGATACGCCGCCCGACGTGCATGTGACGACGGGCCAAGGGAATGCCGGCTTTACATCGCTGAATGCCGCGCTGGACTATCTGGCTGCGCATCCGGACAAGAGTGCATGGGTGATGAACTGGGACGCGCCGAGCTTTCCGCCGAACGATGCACAGATCAACGAGAACATGGTGGTGCTGTTCCTTGCCGGCCCGGATCTGAAGACCGAGCGTGAACCGCTGGCATGGATCGGCAAAGCCGCACGAAGCAACGTCAAGGATTTCGAAGCGAAGCAAGGTGCAAGCCGTGCGGTACAGGCATGGAGGTCGACGATCGATACGGCGGCGAGTAATGCAGGTGTGCCGGTGTCGTCATTGAATTACATCGTGCATGACGCGGGGAAGGGCAGCGATGCTGCATCGACGCGGATCGCCTCACTGTCGCAGACGCTGACGGAAGTGCTGCCGGAATACGATTTCCGTACGCAAACCTTCAATACATCGGCTCTGCTTGGTGATATGGGAGCCGGCGCAGCCTTGACCGATGTGGTACTGGCGATCGGTCGAGCGAATCACTTCGGTGGAAATGTGCTTGTCGCAGGAACGACCGACAGCGAGCATCCGACTGCAGTGGTCGTCGTTGCGCCGTCGAAACTCACACCGATCGACGCAGGCAAGAACTGGTTCCGCGCGCGTGGCGGAAACAACGCCTATTTGCCTTGGTGGGGCCGCCGTCACGATGCGAGCCCGACGACACAAGGCTATTCGCAATAAGGAGCACGCATGCGTGGAATCATTCGAGTCGGTGATGCGACAAGCCACGGCGGTCAGGTCGTGACCGGCAGTGCGGTCAGTGAAGTGATGGGGCGGCCGGTTGCCCGACTCGGTGATACATGTGTCTGCCCGATCGCGGGCCATCAGGCCTGCTTTATCGCCGAAGGCGATCCGCAGGTCATCGTCGACGGAAAACCCGCCGCCTTCGATGGTCACAAGACATCGTGTGGCGCGACGCTGATTTCGAGTCTGGCGTCGTCCGGACGGGAATGAATTGCCGAACCGGCAGTCGTCGTTGGCAGGGTCGACCGGGAATATCCATGCATCGCATCACTCTTGCAAGACGCATTGGGCTCGTCTCATTCGTCATGGCCGCCCTTTTGTCGGACTCGCCGTTGCGGGCTGAGACGAGTACCGCGCCGAAGCAATCGGTCCAAGGTGTGTCCGCTGCGCCGTTCGTTGCCCAGGTTGTCGGACTTGAATGGCTCAATCCGTTGCAGCGTCGCGACTATCCGACCGAGTGGCAGTTGCTGTGGACGCTCGGGTTGGTGAAGCCGAACAGCAATGACGATATGGTGCGGACAAAGCCCGTGAAATACTCGACCTTGCAACCGGTATCCATCGTCGCGGATGGCAACCGGGGAAGTGAGACGTTTTCCGGATTCTATGAAAAGTACGTCGACGAGCTGCTTGTGTTGTTTCGTACGCGCTATGTGACGAATCCGGATTATTTTTACACCGTCAGTTCGAAGTACAAGAGGGAGTGGCGTGAACTGGCCGGGGTGCGAGTCGAAATCGCACTTCCTGTCGGCCGCCTCGACCCGATAGCTGCCGGAGCGTACTTGCGCGACGAAATGGTGAATGCGTATGAAATCGGCAACCCGTCCGCAAAAAATCTTTGGAGTCGTGACACGCCGCCCGATGTGCGCGTGACGTCGGGCCAGGGAAACGCCGGCTTCACGTCGCTGAACGCCGCGCTGGACTATCTCGCTGCGCACCCCGACAAAAGCGTGTGGGTGATGAACTGGGACGCACCCAGTTTCCCCCCGCACGACGAACAGATCAACGAAAACATGGTGGTGCTGTTTCTCGCTGGTCCGGGCTTGAAGACCGACCGTGAGCCGCTTGCCTGGATCGGCAAGGCCGCACAGAGCGACCTTCGGGATTTCGACGGGGGCACCGATGCAAACCGTGCGGCACATGCATGGAGATCGACGATTATCGATGCGGCGGCACGCAATGCGGGTGTCACCGTCTCGTCGCTGAACTACGTCATTCATGACGCGGGCAAGGGTCGCGATGCCGCGTCGGCAAGGGCTGCGCCCCTCTTGCTGGGACTCGCGGAAGCCCTGCCGGAAAGCGACCTTCGCGGACAGACCTTCAACACCGCAGCGTTACTCGGTGACATGGGTGCCGGTGCAGCCTTGACCAATGTGGCGCTTGCGATCGGCCGTGCGAATCACCTCGGTGGAAACGTGCTCGTGGCGGGAACGACTGACACCGAGCATCCGACTGCAGTGGTCGTCGTTGCGCCGTCGAAGCTGACACCGATCGACGCCAGCAAGAACTGGTTCCGCGCACGTGGCGAAAACAACGCGTACTTGCCGTGGTGGGGTCGCCGTCACGATGCGCGTCCAGCGTCGCAAGGTTATTCGGAGTAGGGCCTGGCGCAGGCGACTGCCGCAATACATCGCATGCGCGCACGGCAGGCATCGGCGGATTCACCGCCCGCCGTGCGTGGCGACAACGTCCTTCCGACGTTAATCAACATGTAATAATCTGCGGAATGGCGAGAAGCATGATCTTTCAAAATACTTTCTATTCTTCGTTGCCGACGCTTCGCGAGAAATCCGGATTCTCGCTCCATCAAGGCATTGGCCTCGACGTCACAAGAAGCATTGCCGAGATTTTTGTCGAACATATTACGAAGCGTATGGTAATGGAAAGATTTGCATCGCTTGACGCACCGCACCGTCGCCATTTATTGTCCGTCTGCCGCCCGTGAGAGAGCACGACGGCAATCGCGAATGCGCGCCTTGCGCGCACGACGACAACACGTAGCAAAAAGCAGAAAAGGAAACGTGGTAGCCACATGAAGCCGCTATTCGATGACAAGAAATCCGATGCGGTAAGCGTCCGTCCTTCCACCCCGTCTGTGTCACCCGTCGCCGCGCCAGCTGCCGTCGCCGAGGTCGTCGTGCCGGGCGCACCGCCGACGGAGCATGCGCGCCTGATCACCGTTGACGAGATCGATCAGCTCGGCGCGACGCAGGGCACGCGGATCGCGGCCTTCTCCCAGCAGATTCTCGCGAGCGTTCGCGCGTCGGATGCCGACCAGTTCGGCGACAAGCTCAACGAACTGATCGCCACCGCGAAGGGGCTCGACCCGCGCGGCGCCGACAAGGGCGGGCTGCTCACGCAGGTCACGCGGCTGTTCCGCTCGACCAAGGAGAAGCTGCTGTCGCAATACGAGTCGGTGAGCAAGCGGATGGATACGCTCGTCGTCGAGCTCGAAAACCATGCGCAGCGGCAGAAGGCCGGCATCGACGAGCTCGAGCGGATGTACAACGACAACTACGCGCTGCACCAGGAGCTCGCGCAGTCGAAGGCGCACGGCGAAACGGCGCTCGCGACGCTGCGCGCGCATCTGGCGGCCGGCCAGCAGCCGGCGGACGATGCGTTCGCCGCGCAGCGCCTGCTCGACGTGAAGCGCAAGGTCAACGCGCTCGAAAGCAAGCTCGACGACCTCGATCGCGCAATGCTGATGTCGAAGCAGCTCGCGCCGCAGATCCGGATGGAGCAGGACCAGAAACGCACGCTGACGTCGAAGTTCATGACGATCAAGACCGTGCTGATCCCCGCGTGGACCAACGCGTTCGCGCTCTACCTCGAGCAGCTCAGCACGAAGCGCGCGGCGGCGCTCGCGAACGCGACGTACGACGCGGCCGACGAGGCGATCCGCGCGCAGGCCGACCTGAACCGCCAGAACGCGCAGGAAGTCGCGAAGCTCGGCCAGCGTCCGGTGATCTCGACCGATACGTTCGAATACGCGCAGCAGCAGCTGTTCGGTGCGTTCGACGACATCACGCAGATCATCGCCGACGGCAAGCGCCAGCGCGAGCAGGACGCGCCGCGCCTGCGCCAGCTCGAACAGGACCTGATCACCCGATTCGCTCCGAAGCACAACTGAGAGAACTGAGAGAACACCGCATGATTACGCTTGAGAAACGCGCGGCGAAGGTCGCGATCGTCCTCGAAAAACGCCAGATCCTGAAGCCGCCCGTCGTGCGTGTCGGCGCGGCGCTCGACATCTCGGGTTCCGCGAAGCCGCTGTACCAGTCGGGCGTGATCCAGGAGACACACGACCGGATCCTCGGCATCGCGCTGAAGTTCGACGACAACGGCGAAGTCGACACATGGACCTTCACCGAAGGCTACGACCGCCTGCCGACCGCGACGCCGGACAACTACGGCTCGTACATCTCGGATCACGTGCTCGAGGCACGGATCGAGAAGTGGGGCGGCACGCAGTACGCGCCGGTGATGAACGACATCGTCGACTTCTTCTTCCGCGCGCCGGAGCCGAAGCGCGAAGCAAAGCGCGGTTTCCTGAGCCGGCTGTTCGGCAGTGCGGACGACACGTCCGCGCAGGCCGCCTCCGCGCCGGTGAACGGCCATCTGCCCGCATGGGTGCTGTTCGTCACCGACGGCCAGAACCCGAAGAACGACCGCAAGCGCGTGCGTCAGCTGCTGGCCGAGTCGCAGCATTTCCCGCTGTACTGGTCGCTCGTCGGCGTCGGCGATCCGAGCGAATTCGGCTTCCTCGCGGAAATCGCGGACGAAATGCCGAACGTCGGCTTCCTGCATCTCGAATCGCTGAATATCAGCGACGAACAGATCTACGAACAGCTGATCACGCAGGAATTCTGCGACTGGGTGCGCGCGAAGTAAGCGCGGCCCGCACGCCCATTTTTCTGAACTCGATTACCCCATCATGTTGAAAGACTTCAAGATCCCGTTGTCGCTCACGGCGCTCGCGCTGATCGCGGCCTATCTCCTCGGCGGCGTGAAGGACATGCTGATCGTCGCGGTCCTGTGCGTGCTCGAAATTTCGCTGTCGCTCGACAACGCGGTCGTCAACGCATCGGTGCTGAAGAACTGGTCGGAGAAGTGGCGCAACCGCTTCATGGTGTTCGGCCTGCCGGTCGCGGTGTTCGGCATGCGGCTCGTGTTCCCGCTGCTGATCGTCGCGGTGATCGGTCACATCGGCCTGTGGGATGCGCTGACACTCGCGATCGAGTCGCCCGAGAAGTACGCGGCCGTGCTGACGTCCGCGCATCATGAGGTGTCGGCGTTCGGCGGCGCGTTCCTGCTGATGGTGTTCTTCAAGTTCATGCTCGACACCGAGAAGGACGAGCACTGGATCGGCTTCCTCGAAGGACCGATGCGCCATCTCGGCCGCATCACCGCGCTCGAAGTGGCGCTGACGCTCGCGATCGTGATCGTCGCGTCGTTCTACGTGCCGGCAGCCGAGCAGGTCAGCTTCCTGCTCGCGGGCGCGTTCGGCGTGATCGGCTTCGTGATCGCGCACGGCGTGGGCGACCTGGTCGGCGGCGGCGAGACGGGAACACGCGTGGTCCGCGAAGGCGTCGCGGGTTTCATGTATCTCGAAGTGCTCGATTCGTCGTTCAGCTTCGACGGCGTGATCGGCGCATTCGCACTGTCGAACAACATCTTCCTGATCGCGCTCGGCCTCGGCGTCGGCGCGGCCTACATCCGGGAGATGACGCTCGTGCTGCTGAAGAAGGGCACGCTCGCGCAGTACCGCTTTCTCGAGCACGGCGCGTTCTGGGCGATCGGTGCGCTCGCAACGATCATGTTCCTCGGCGTGAAGTTCGAGGTACCCGAGGTCGTCACTGGCCTGATCGGCGCGGCGATGATCGCCGCGGCCGTGTGGTCGTCGATCGTCGTGCAGCGCAGGGAAGACCGCACCGCGGTGGCGGGCGAATAAGCGCGCGTCACGCGCGTCACGAAAACCATCAACGAAGGGCCGCGCCGTGCGGCCCGGCATTGCCGCCGGCGCAACGGCGGTTCCAGCAGAAGAGGTTCAGATGATCAATTTGTCGAAAGGCGGTCGCGTCAACCTGTCGAAGGAAGCGCCCGGCACGCAGAAATTCCGCATCGGTCTCGGTTGGGACGCGAACGCAACGGACACGGGCACGGACTTCGATCTCGACGTGTCGGTGTTCCTGTGCAAGTACGACGCGCAGAGCAATCCGAGGCTGATCTCGGATCAGCACTTCGTGTTCTACAACAGCGAAGTGCGCACGATGGAGCGCAAGGACACCTTCATCCAGCCGGGCGACGATTTCCCGAAGCGCGGAATGCCGGCGTCGAAGTGCCTGGGCGTCGTGCATAGCGGCGACAATCGCACGGGCAGCGGTGATGGCGACGACGAAGTGATCTTCATCGACGTGACGAAGCTCGCGGCCGACATCGAGGAAATCTCGGTGGTCGTGACGATCGACCAGGCCGAAGCGCGTCGCCAGAATTTCGGGCAGGTGCGCAACAGCTACATCCAGATCGCCGACGAGGTGACGGGCGCGGTGATCGCGAAGTACGCGCTCGAGGAAGACTTCTCGATGGAGACGTCGGTGCAGGTCGGCAGCTTCTATCGCCGCGACGGCCACTTCATGTTCAAGGCGGTCGGCGCCGGTTACAACCGTGGCCTCGGCGATTTCGTGCGCGCGTACGGCGGCGCGGTCTGACTGGCGGCAGCCCGGCGTGCGGAACACCGCCGCGCCGGGCAGGAAGCGGCAATGACGAATCCGTCCGACGAGCCGAAGCAGCTCGAGTTCGATACGACGCCCGAGCGCACGCCCGGGCGTCTTGCGTTCGACGCGCCGCCCGCGGCCGATGCGCCGTCCGCGCGTGCGCCCGAGCGGCCCGCGCCGCAGGCGCTCGACTTCGGGCCGGCGCCGTCGTCCGATCGCGCCGTGCGCGCGGCGCCGGCCGAAGCGGTCGGCCGCGCGCTGTTCGGCGAATCGAACCACCCGCAGCTCGAAGCCTGCTTCCGCGCCGCGCAGGCCAGCTTCCCGAATCTTTATCCCGACTACGCGCCGCGCATCGAGCGGCACATCCGGCAACTGGTGCCGTTGAAGCTCGCGACGGTCGCGACGATCGGCGACGGCGCGCTGGAGACGGCCGGCAATCTCGTCGAAGCCGTCGCGGCGACGACGCGCGAATTCAACGAACTCGGCGCGGCCGACATGATGGCCGGGATGCTCTCGCAGGCGACGCGCAAGGCCGGCGTGTTCGAACGCTGGTTCGGCGCGGCGTCGGGGCAGGTCGACTACCGCGCGGCGATCGGTGCGCTCAAGCAGTCGCTCGGCTTCTTCCCGCGCCGCACCGAGGAGCTCGCCGCGAAGGTCCGCCATGCGGAAGAAAACCTCGTGGTCGTGCTTGCGGCGCTGAGCGCGGTGTCGGACGTCGTGCGCGCACCGGACGACGCCGGCGTCGAGCGCACGCTGTTCGACCGCCGCAACATCGTCGGGCAGGCCGTCCAGCAGATCCGCATGCAGCCGGCGCAACTGCGCGGGCTCGACGAGCGCGTGACCGATCTGCTGTCGCGCGCCGATCACCTGATGAACGTCGTGTTGCCGGCGGCATTCGCCGCGCGGCCGCAGCGCTGAGCAAACGGCACGGCGGCCATGCGCATGGCGGCGCGTGCAGCCGCTGCCCGAGCCACGCCGCATCACGGCGTTTCACGCGTGGCGCCGCGAGTCTGCTATCTTCCCGGGCATTCCATCGCTTTCCCGCCGATTCTCCATGACTGACCGCATCGTCGCCGCGTTCGATTTCGACGGCACCATCACGACTACCGACAGCTTTCGCCATTTCGTCCGCTACGCGGTCGGCACGCCGCGCTTCGCATGGGCCGGGCTGCGCGCGTTGCCGTGGATCATCGCGATGAAGGCCGGGCTGCTGTCGCGCGGCGACGCGAAGGCGAAGTTCGCGTCGTTCGCATTCGGGCCGATCCGCAAGGACGCGCTCGATGCGCAGGCGCGCACGTTCGTCGACAGCTATCTGCCGGGCCTCGTGCGTCCGGAAATGCTCGACCGCATTCGCGAGCATCGGGCGCGCGGGCACGAAGTCGTGCTGGTGAGCGCGTCGCCGTCGCTGTATCTGGAGAAGTGGGCGAAGACGGCCGGCTTCGATGCGGTGCTCGCGACGCAGCTTGCGTTCGAGGGCGGCAGGTTCGCCGGTCGGCTCGACGGTGAGAACTGCTGGGGGCCGCAGAAGGTCGTGCGGCTGCGCGGATGGTGGGGCAACCGGCCCCCGAAGCAGCTGTTCGCGTACGGCGACAGCCGCGGCGACAAGGAAATGGCCGAACTCGCGAACTGGTCGTGGATCCGCGGGCAGGGCCCGATGCCGCCGATCGGCGATTGATTCGGCGCGTTACGCGTCGGCCGGTGCCTGACGCGTCCCGCGCGACGGACGATAACCGCCCCAGCGATTCGCGCGCGCGAACGTGCCGACGTCGTTGAAGCGCACGCCGACTTCACGTAGCGCCGCATGCGCGGTGCGCACGGTCAGTTGCCGGATGTAGAACGGATCGCGCACCACGAAGTGATGGATCGCGTGCGTGCTGCCGAAATTGAAGCAGAACAGCTGGAACGGCACCATCCACCAGGGGTTCAGCACCTGCGTCTGCTGGATCACGTTGCGCGAATCGATGTCGCCGAAGTAGTGCATGTTCGAGCTGACGAAGTTGATGCAGAAGCTGCGCACGAAGTTCGGACCGAGCCACACCACCGCGAGGAAGTCGACGACATTCATCGCGCGCTCGACGACGGCCGGCACCGTCACCGCGTAGCCGAACGCATGCAGCGCGAACAGGCCGACGTGATAGACGACGAACGCATGCCACAGCGCGTAATACAGGTGACCGACCGGCATGTACGACGACACCTGCTCGACGCGCAGCTGCAGGCGTTCCGACGGATCCTGCACCGGCTGCGCGGCCACGTACTGCTTCACCTTGCGACGCATCGCGGCCGGCCGCAGCACGACGGCGAGCATGCCGTCGGCGATCATCAGCAGGCGCTTCACGCCCCAGCGTTCGCCATTCGTGATGCCGAATTCCTCGAGATCCGATTCGCCGCCCGACACCTTGTGGTGATGCAGGTGCATGCGCCGCCGCGTCCACGGGTTGATCGTGCCGGGCCGCGTGAGCCAGCACAGCGCCATCATCAGGTGATAGGCCCACGGCGTCTTCTTGAAGTACATCAGGTGGATCAGGTCGTGCTCGAGCTCGTGGATCAGCGACGTGACGAACGCGGCGAGCGGCAACGCGACGTACCACGCGATCGTGCCGCGCGCATACAGCCATGCGATCGCGAGCATCGCGCTCACCGACACGGCCATCACGGTTGCGCCGACGAGGTTCTGGTTGTCGAGCAGCGGAAAGCGCGCGCGGATCGCATCGCTGGCGGCGTTGACTTCGCGGCGGACGTACGCGACCTTGTCTGCGTCGTGGCGAAAGACGGTTCGTGCGGGTTGGCTCATCGAACGGAATCCGTGCGGAAAGAGTAGGGCGCAATGCCGATGTGACAAGCATAGGCGCCCGCCGGACCGCATGCGAGGGCCGCCCGTGCCAATGACGGTGTCATTTCGGGCCACGCTGGCCGCCGGGCTAGAGTGCCGCCGTGGTGTCATTGCGGGCCAGCGACGCTACAATCCGCCGAAACCGCTCCGGAGTCCGCCGCATGGTCCTGTCCGTCCCGGATGCCGCGCGCCAGTTGAACAAGGCGACGGTGTCGTCCGCGTATGCGTTGTTCATGCTGATGCTGGCCGAGGAGCGCGGCATCGACGGCGGCCGCATTCTCGCCGGCTCGGGCGTCGAGCGCGACCGGCTCGCGCAGCCCGATGCGCGCATCACGCCGCTGCAGCAGGCGGCGATCGTGTTCAATCTGCTCGACGCGACGGACGATCCGTCGATCGCAATCGAGATCGGCTTGCGCAGCAGCCTGACGAAAGCGGGGCTGATTGGCTTCGGGCTGATGAGCTGCGCGACGCTCGGCGAGGCGATCGCGCTCGGCATCCGCTACCTGCCGACGCGCGTGCCGTTCTTCTCGGTGCGGCTCACGCAGCTCGACGGCATCGTCGACATCGACGTGCTCGAAGCGTTTCCGCTCGGCAGGCTGCGCCAGTTCGCGGTCGAGAATTTCCTGGTCGAG
The DNA here is from genome assembly GCF_905339975.1 of Burkholderia sp. BCC1999. Taxonomy (NCBI): domain Bacteria; kingdom Pseudomonadati; phylum Pseudomonadota; class Betaproteobacteria; order Burkholderiales; family Burkholderiaceae; genus Burkholderia; species Burkholderia sp. BCC1999. The sequence goes on from NZ_CAJPHP010000034.1 coordinate 48,237, forward strand.
ACCGCGATCCTGTTCAATTCGCTGCTGTATCCGGCACCTGGCCGCACGCTCCAGTCGCGTGCCGAACTCCACTTCGAATGGCCCGAGCCGCCGTGGTTCGAGCGTTATCGCGCGCGGCTGCCGCGCTGCCATTTCGATGCGAGCGCGAACCGTATCCGTTGCGACGTCGCGCTGCTCGACGAGCCGATCGGCACCGCGAACGCGCAGACCGCGCAGATGATCGTCCAGCAATGCGAGGCCGAACTCGCGCGGCTCGGCTATGCGGAGAGCATCGTCGAGCGCGTGCGCAACCTGCTGATCTGCGGCGACGACGGCTATCCGTCGGTCGACGACGTCGCGCGCGAACTCCATGTGTCGGCGCGCACGCTCAAGCGCAAGCTCGCCGATTACGGTGCGACCTATTCGGCGCTGCTCGACGAGATCCGGTTGCGCGACGCGCTGCGGCTGCTCGAAGGCACGCGCCTGCCGGTCGACGAGATCGCGGTGCGCGTCGGTTATACGGATCGCGCGAACTTCACGCGTGCGTTCAAGCGCTGGACGGGCGTCGCGCCGAGCGAGCGGCGCTGAACGCGGGCGTGCATCGGCCTGCGTGGCGGGCGTGCCGATTCATGCCCCACGTTTCCTTTTCTCAGACGATCGCGATCCAGTTCGCGCCGCGTCCGCCCGGCACGCGTGCGTGCGGCGTCAGCGCACCGTCGTCCGGTGCGATTGCATACACCGCCACGTGTTCCGACTGTTCGCCGCAGGCGACGAGCCAGCGTCCCGACGGATCGATCGCGAACCCGCGCGGCTGCGTCTCGGTCGCCGTCGCGTGTGCGGGTTCGAACGCCCCGTTTTCGTTGCGGCGATAGCAGAGCAGGCGGCTCGACGTGCGCTCGCTGACATACGCGAAGCGTTCGTCGGGCGTCAGGTGCAGGTCGGCGGCCCAGACGGAAGGCTCGGCGGGCGCGGGCGGCCGCGCATGGCCTGGCGCGAGTTCGGCGATGGCCGGATGGCGCGGGCTCACGTGCGCATCGCCGAGCCGGCCGGTGTCGGGGTCGCGTGCAAAGGTCGCGAGCGTGGCCTGGAATTCGCTGACGACGATGAGCGTGCGGCCGTCATCCGCGAACTGCAGGTGACGCGGGCCGAAACCGGCCGGCACGCGCGTTTCGCCGTGTTCGACCGCACGCAGGCCGGCCGCATCCTCGACGAGCGCGAAGCCGAACACGCGATCCGAGCCGAGCGAGCTGACGTACGCGAAACGGTTGTCCGGCGACACGATCACCGAGTGCGCGTTCGCGATGCCGCCCGCGACCTGCAGCGGCGTACCGTCGCCGTCGCGGATGCGCGCGGCGTCGTAGAGGCTCAGCGAATTCCCGCCGTACGACGCGCCGAGCAGCCAGCGGCCGCTGCGCTCGAGCGACAGGTACGCGTGGCTCGCGTCGATCGCGGTCGTGCCGATGCGTGCGAGCACACCCGTGACGGCGATGCGGAAGGCGACGATCGTCGGCTGTTCGCCGCGCGTCGCGACGTACAGCCGTGCATGGTCGGCCTGTACGGCGATCGGCATCGCGACGTCGGCCGCCGGGTAGCGCGCGAGCGGCGCGAGTGTGCCGTCGCCGGCGAGGGAGAACGTGGCGAGGTCGCCGTCGGCGGCATTCGAGACGACGACGGTCAGGCGGTCAGTGTTCGGCATGGCGGAGCATCGAAGCGTTCGTGAAGGATGCGTCGGCCGGCAGGCCGCGCGGCGGATCGCTGCGCCGATGCGTGCGAGCGAACAGCGCGGCGACCGCGGCGACGAGCGAAGCGATCGCGAGCGCATACAGGCCGCCCGTGATCGAGCCCGTATGTTGCTTCAGATAGCCGAACGCCGTCGGCGCGACGAAACCACCGAGGTTGCCGACCGAGTTGATCAGCGCAATCACGGCCGCGGCCACGCGCGTGTCGAGATAGCCTTGCGGGATCGGCCAGAACAGCGACGACGCGGCCTTGAAGCCGAGCGCGGCGAAGCAGATCGACGCGAACGACCACACCGGATCGTGCGACGTCGATGCGAACAGCCCGCAGGCGGCGAGCACGAGCGCACAGGCGAGCCAGCGCTGCGGATGCTTCCATTTCGACGACAGTACCGCGAAGCCGTACATCGCGCCGATCGCGATCATCCACGGAATCGTGTTGTACAGGCCGACCTGGAAATCGGTGAGGCCACCCATCTTGCGGATGATCGTCGGCAGCCAGAACGTGGCCGCGTAGATCGTCAGCTGGATCGAGAAGTACAGGAAGCAGAACAGCATGATCTGCGGGTCGCGCAGCAGCGCGGTGGCGCGCACCGGCACGTTCGAGCGGACGTCGCGCGCCGCGCGTTCCTCGTCGAGCGCGTTCTGAAGCGCCGTGCGTTCTTCGGCCGTGAGCCACGTCGCGTCGCGGATATGCGATTTCAGCAGCAGCCAGCTCGCGCCGCACAGCGCGACCGAGAACAACCCTTCGATCAGGAACATCCACTGCCAGCCTTCGAGGCCGAAGCCGCGGATCGACAGCAACGCGCCGGTCACGGGCCCGGACAGCACCGACGCGAACGCGGAGCCGCCGAGGAAGATCGCCATCGCCTTGCCGCGCTCCTGCGGCGGCAGCCATTGCGACAGGTACAGCACGACGCCCGGGAAGAAACCGGCCTCGGCCACGCCGAGCAGGAAGCGCAGCGTGTAGAACGACGTGTCGTTCCATACGAACGCCATCGCGGCCGCGACGATGCCCCACGTCGCCATGATGCGGGCGAGCCACACGCGTGCACCGTAACGCTGCATCAACAGGTTAGACGGCACCTCGAACAACGCATAACCGACGAAGAACAACCCGGCGCCGAGCCCGTACGCCGCTGCGCCGATGCCGATGGACGCTTCGAGGTGGCGATCGACGAAGCCGACGTTCACGCGGTCGATGTAGTTCGCGATGAACATGATCAGCACGAGCGGCAGCACGTGCCACTTCACTTTCGAGACGGCGGACGCGAGCGGGTCGCGGCCGGGCAGGGCGGACGAGGGCGGGTTCAAGGGTGTCTCCGGTCGGGCGGCGGCGGACGGGGCGGCGGCCCGCGTCGGCGTCTGGGTAGCAGTCGATGTAGTATGTCGTCGTATGACATGGTACGCCTGAGTGCGGATGAAGACGTCGCGGGTTTACCCGAAAAAACCCAAATATTGGGGAATTTCACGAGGCTGGCGTGATGATCATCAATGTCTGATGACGTATGACATGAGCCAAGATAGCGCCGACCAACCAGCGCCTGGCCGCTGGCGCGCTACGCCATCGACACGACGCTGTTGAGCAGCGTCTTCACGAGCACGGCTTGCCGCGTCGCGCCCGTTTTCGCGAAGATGCCGCGCAGGTGCGCACGGGCGGTGTTCTTCGTGATGCCCGTCGCGGCGGCCGCTTCGTCGAGCGTCAGCCCGTCGACGAGCAGCAGCGCGATCTCGGTTTCCATCGGCGTGAGCCGGAACAGCCGGTGCAGCATGTCGCGCGACGTCTGCGGCGACGACGCGGGATCGCGCACGAACACCGCGACGGCCGGCCGGTGCTGGCGGTCCTCGGCGCCGCGATAGGGCGCGAGCGGGCGCAACAGCACGCTCAGCGGCATTGCGCCGCCGGGGCGCGACAGCGTGGTGGCTTCGATGCGCGTGAGCGCGCCGGCGCGGAAATGCTCGAGCGCGGCCTGCAGCGCTTTCTGCAACCGGCGCTCGTCGAGCGGGCACGACGCGTGGAGCCGCTCCTGGCGTACGCACAGCCCGTCCTGCTGCTCGATCAGCCGTTCGGCGATGCGGTTGCGCTTGATCACACGGCCGTCCTCGTCGACGATCGCGGTGCCGACATCGAGCCGGTCGACGGTGCCCGCGTACAGCGCGCGTTCGGCATCGAGCACATCGAATGCCGCATGGAGTTCGACCGCGCGCTGCAGGTGCGGCAGCAGCGTCGCGACCTGCGCGCGCTCGGCGGCGTCGAAATCGCGGCTGCCGTGTGCGCGGCTCACGAAGAACGCGCACTCGACGCCGCGTTCGCCGCGCAGGTTCGCACCGAGGATGTAGCGCAGGTCGAGCGGCTGCAGGTACTGACGGTAGAAGTCGTGCGCACGCCATGCGGTTTCGCCGAACAGCCGGTCGGCCGTGAAGACCTGGCCAGGCGGCTGGTCGAGAAACGGGCACAGCGCATAGAACTGCTCGCTGTACGACGGCTCGCCGGGCAGCATCGGGCCGTGCGTCGACGCGTTGATGATGAGCCCGTGCCGTGCGCCGCCCGGATTGCGCAGCACGAGCGTCGTGAAGCTCGCTTCGAGCCGTACGCGAGCCGCTTCGAGAAAGCCGGCCCACGGCGTCGTTTCCGACGGCCCCTGATAGACGAGCCCGAGCCACGCGCTGAGTTCGCGCGCCGTCCAGGCCGCGTCGTCGAAGCCGTCGTGCGTGGTCGTATCGCCGGGTGCCAGCGCGATCCGCATGCTCGTGTTCTCCTTGGTCGGGATGAAGGGTTCCCGGACCAGCATACCGGCCGGCTGGCGGCCCGCGTCATCCGAACGGAGTAGACGACGCGGGCCGGCGGGCAAGCATCGGGCCGCCCGCCTGCGGCGCTTACGCCGCGCGCTCGCGCAGCAGGTACGCGACGATGCGATCGGCTGCTTCTTCTGGCGACTCGGCCACCGTGTCGACGCGCAGTTCGGGCTGCGCGGGCGGCTCGTACGGCGAGTCGATGCCCGTGAAGTGCTTCAGCTCGCCGCGCCGCGCCTTTTTGTACAGGCCCTTCGGATCGCGCTCCTCGGCGACCGAGAGCGGCGTGTCGACGAACACTTCGACGAACTCGTCGGGACCGACGAGCGCGCGGGCCATCTCGCGTTCCGCGCGGAACGGCGAGATGAACGACACGAGCGTGATGAGCCCCGCGTCGAGCATGAGCCGTGCGACTTCGGAAACGCGCCGGATGTTCTCCACGCGATCGGCCTCGGTGAAGCCGAGATCGCGATTGAGCCCGTGCCGCACGTTGTCGCCGTCGAGCAGGTACGTGTGCTTGCCGAGCGCGTGCAGCCGCTTTTCGACGAGGTTCGCGATCGTCGACTTGCCTGCGCCCGACAGCCCCGTCAGCCACACGATGCGCGGTGTCTGCGCCTTCTGCATCGCGCGCGCGTCGCGATCGACGTCGACGGCCTGCCAGTGCACGTTGTGCGCGCGGCGCAGCGCGAAGTGCAGCATCCCGGCACCGACCGTGTCGTTGGTGAAGCGGTCGATCACGATGAAGCCGCCCGTATGACGATTGCGGTCGTACGGATCGAACGCGACGGGCCGGTCGAAGCTCAGGTTGCACACGCCGATCTCGTTGAGCGCGAGCGTGCGCGCGGCGAGATGCTCGCGCGTGTTCACGTCGATCTTGTACTTCGGCGTCGCGCAGGTCGCGCCGACCGTCTGCGTGCCGAGCTTCACGAGATACGGGCGGCCGGGCAGCATCGGCTCGTCGTGCATCCACACGAGCGTCGCCTCGAACTGGTCGGCGACTTCCGGCGGTGCGTCGGCGCTCGCGATCATGTCGCCACGACTGATGTCGATCTCGTCGGCGAGCGTGAGCGTCACTGCGTCGCCGGCGCGCGCGATGTCGTTGTCGCCGCTTTGCGTGATCACCGATGCGACACGGCTCTCCTTGCCGGACGGCAGCACGCGTACGCGCTCGCCGACGCGGATCTCGCCCGACGCGATGCTGCCCGCATAGCCACGGAAGTTCAGGTGCGGACGGTTGACCCACTGCACGGGCAGCCGGAACGGCTCGTCGCGCGTCACGCGCGCGGCGAGCGGCAGGTGGTCGAGATGCTGCATCAGCGACGCTCCGGTGTACCACGGCATCCGCGCGCTGGGCGCGATCACGTTGTCGCCGCGCAGCGCCGACATCGGGATACTGACGATGTCCGCGAGCCCGAGTTCGGCCGCGAACGCGCGATAGTCGGCGTCGATGCGGTCGAACACGGCCTGGCCGTAGTCGACCAGATCCATCTTGTTGATCGCGAGCACGACGCGCTTGATGCCGATCAGCGCAACGAGATGGCTGTGGCGGCGCGTCTGCGTGAGCACGCCCTTGCGCGCATCGATCAGGATCACCGCGAGATCGGCGGTCGACGCGCCGGTGATCATGTTGCGCGTGTACTGCTCGTGGCCGGGCGTATCGGCGACGATGAACTTGCGTCGTGCGGTCGCGAAGAAGCGGTACGCGACGTCGATCGTGATCCCTTGCTCGCGCTCGGCCGACAGGCCGTCGACGAGCAGCGCGAAATCGAGTTCGCCGCCTTGCGTGCCGACCTTCTTCGAATCGGCTTCGAGCTGCGTGAGCTGATCGTCGAACAGCATGTTCGACTCGTACAGCAGCCGGCCGATCAGCGTGCTCTTGCCGTCGTCGACGCTGCCGCAGGTGATGAACCGCAGCAGGTCCTGGGTTTGCGTGGGCGCGTCGCCGGTCGCGGGCGCTTCGGGGGTGTGGCGCGCGAGCTCGTCGGGCGCAATGAGTACGTGTGCCATCAGAAATATCCCTCCTGTTTCTTCTTTTCCATCGAACCGGCCGAATCGCTGTCGATCAGTCGTCCTTGGCGCTCGGATGTGCGCGTCTCGCGCATTTCCTGCAGGATGTCGTCGAGCGAGCTCGCATCGCTGTCGATCGCGCCCGTCAGCGGATAGCAGCCGAGCGTGCGAAAGCGCACCTTGCGCATCTGCGGCTGCTCGCCGTCGCGCAGCGGCAATCGTTCATCGTCGACCATGATCAACGCGCCGTCGCGTTCGACGACGGGCCGTTCCTTCGCGTAGTAGAGCGGCACGATCGGAATGTCGTGAAGCTGGATGTACTGCCAGATGTCGAGCTCGGTCCAGTTCGAGATCGGGAACACGCGCAGGCTTTCACCCTTGCGTTTGCGCGCGTTGTACAGCGACCAGAGCTCGGGGCGCTGGCGCTTCGGGTCCCAGCGGTGTTGTTCCGAGCGCAGCGACACGATGCGCTCCTTCGCGCGCGATTTCTCCTCGTCGCGGCGCGCACCACCGAACGCGGCGTCGAAGCCGTAGTGATCGAGCGCCTGCTTGAGCCCCTGCGTCTTCCACACGTCGGTGTGCACGGCCGAGCCGTGCGTGAACGGGTTGATGTCGTTCGCGACGCCCTCGGGGTTGATGTGCACGCGCAGGTCGAGGCCGAGGCGCGCGGCCGTCTCGTCGCGAAACGCGATCATTTCGCGGAATTTCCACGTCGTATCGACGTGCAGCAGCGGAAAGGGCGGCTTCGCCGGGTAGAACGCCTTCATCGCGAGATGCAGCATGACCGAGCTGTCCTTGCCGATCGAATACAGCATCACCGGGTTCTCGCTCTCGGCCACCACCTCGCGCATGATGTGGATGCTTTCGGCCTCCAGCCGCTCCAAGTGGGTCAACATCGTTCGTCTCCTTGTTTCATGCCGGTGCCGCGCGACATGTGCGGCGTTTCGTGCATGACGCCAACGGTATCGAGCGAGCGGCATGCCGCTCTTCGTCCGGGTGGACTAAACCGTCATGCGGCGGCGGAGCGGATCTTTCCTTAGTCCACCCGGACGAAGTGGCGCGCGGCGGCGGCGCTTAAGGTGAGCGCTCGACCATCGGCGGAGACGACACATGACGGACGACACACGTGCCACGCAATTGCTTTCGGGCCAGACCTGGGCCGATTTCTGCGACACCCTGAAACGCAGCGGAGAACAGATCCTGCGCGCCGAAGCGCCGGACGATCCGCTGACACGCGCGGAAGGCTTCCGCTACCTGAGCCGGCTGATGCGCATCGCGCTCGAAATGCACGTCGAGTTCGCGGACGGCGCGTGGCCCGGCTTTTTCTCGCCGTCGCATGAGACCGCGAAGATCGGCGCGGACAATCCCGACAACCTGTACCAGTACGCGCGCCTCGACGGCCGCTGCGAATATCGCGTGACGGGGCGGCGCGGCACAGTCGCGTACCTGAGCTTCGGCACGCAGAAGGGCGGCTACGAAACCGACGGCAAGATGCTGCAGACGGGCTTTCTCGACGCGAAACAGCTCGAGATCGCACCGGACGGCAGCTTCGAGATCGTGCTGGGCGAGACGCCGCGCGCGGGCAACTGGGTGCGCATGGAGCCGGGCACGAACGCGCTGCTGGTGCGCCAGACCTTCCTCGACCGGCGCACGGAAACGCCTGCGCAACTGAAGATCGAGCGCATCGGCGCCGACGCTCGGCCGGCGCCTCTCGATCCGCTCGTGCTGCAGGGCGGCCTCACGCGCGCCGCGCAATTCGTCGAGCAGACGTCGAAGCTGTTCGCGGACTGGGCCGCGAGCTACCGGTCGCACGTGAACGCACTGCCGCCCGCCGACCAGGCGCTGTGCCAGTCGGTCGGCGGCGACCCGAATATCTACTACTACCACTCGTGCTGGGCGCTGGCCGACGACGAGGCGCTCGTGATCGACGTCGACACGGTGCCCGACTGCGACTTCTGGAACGTACAGCTCAACAACTACTGGATGGAGTCGCTCGACTACCGGCACTTCGACATCTGCGTGAACAAGCACAGCGCACGGTTGAATGCCGACGGCGGCGTGACGGTCGTCGTTGCGGCCGCGCGGCCGGGCGACGCGAACTGGCTCGATACGGCCGGACATCGCACCGGCACGATCTGCTGGCGCTGGGTCGGCGCGGCGCAACCGGTGCATCCGCGCACGCGCGTCGTGAAGCTCGCCACGCTGAAGGAGGCCGCATGAACGCGCCGCTCGACCAGATTCGTACACTGCTGGCTCCCGACGGCCTGATCGCCGAGGCCGTGTCGCGCACGGGCGGGCTCACTGCGTTCGGCGACGGGCCGTATCGCGAGGCGCTCGACGTGATGTGCGCATCGCTGATCGACGAAGCGAAGCTGTCCGCACGCGGCGCGCAGATGATGCGCGAGAAGCTCGTCGGCCAGCTCGTGAACCGGCTCGTCGTCGAGGATTACTTCGGGCGTCATCCGGAAATTGCGGATATCGCGATCGACGATCCGCTCGTGATCGTCGGCCTGCCGCGCACGGGTACGACGCTGCTGCAGCGGCTGCTGGCCGTCGATCCGCGCTTTCATTCGGCTGCATGGTGGGAAACGCGCTACCCGGCGCCGCTCGCCGGCGAGACGCTCGACGCGCCGGCCGTGCGCATCGCGCGCGCGCAGGCCGAGGTCGCGATGATGATCGACTGCATTCCGCAGATCCTGACGATCCATCCGCTCGATGCGATGCTCGCCGACGAGGAATTCATGCTGATGGAGCATTCGTTCGTGTGCGCGATGGATTCGTACGCGAACGTACCGCGCTACACGGCGTGGCTCGCGCGGCAGGATCTCACGCCGGTCTACACATACCTGAAGCGGATGCTGCAGTTCCTGCAGTGGCAAAAGGCGCGACGTGGTGTTGCGCCGGCGCAGCGCTGGCTGCTGAAGACGCCGCAGCACCTGCATGCGATCGACGTGCTGTGCCGCGTGTTTCCGCGCGCGCAGGTCGTGCTCACGCACCGCGATCCCGCGCAGACGATTCCGTCGATGGCGAGCATGGCGCACACGCTGTGGCAGATGTATGCCGACGAACCCGATCCGCTCGCCGTCGGCGCGCAGTGGAACGCGGGGATGGCGCGCGCGATCGGCGCGGCGATGGTGGCACGCGACGCGCTGCCGGCCGACCGGTTCCTCGACGTGCGTTTCGAGGACACGGTGTCGAATCCGCTCGGCGTCGCGGAGGCCGTGTATGCGTTTGCCGGCATGCCGCTCGATGCCGCGCAGCGCGCGGCGATGACCGACTGGATGGCGCGTAACGGCCGCGACAAGCGCGCCGCGCACGACTATTCGATCGCGCGTTTCGGCTTCACCGACGCGCAGCTCGCGCACGACTTCGCCGCGTATCGCGCGCGGCACCTGCGGGCGGCCGGCTGACGGCCGCGCCCGCGAGACGAACGACAACCAGGAGACAACCCATGTTGCTGAAAGACAAGATCGTCGTGATTTCCGGGATCGGGCCGGGGCTCGGTGTGAAGCTCGCGGTCGAGGCCGCACGCGAAGGTGCGCGCGGCGTGGTCGTTGCCGCGCGCACGATGGAAAAGCTCGATGACGCGCAAGCGCGGATCCGCGCGCTCGGCGTCGATTGCGACGTGCTGAAGGTGAAGACCGACATCACCGACCGCGTGCAATGCCGGCAGCTTGCGACGCGGGCCGTCGAGCGTTTCGGCCGGATCGATGCGCTCGTGAACAGCGCGTTCGTGCACGGCGCGTTTCCGGAACCGATGGAAGAAGCCGACCTCGACGGCTGGCGCGCGGTGTTCGACACCAATGTGTTCGGTACGATGGCGCTGACGCAGGAAGTCGTGCCGCACATGAAGCGGCAGCAGCGCGGCGCGATCGTGATGATCAACACGCAGGCGACCCGCAAGCCGTTTGCAGGCGAGGGCGGCTACGCTGTATCGAAAGGGGCGCTGTCGGTTGCGGCAAAATACCTGGCACGCGAACTCGGCGTGCACGGCATTCGCGCGAACAGCATCCACATGGGCTGGATGTGGGGCGTGCCGACGCAGACGTATTTCCGGCAGGCGGCCGCCGAATACGGGATGACGGAAGAGCAGATCATTGCGCCGATCGCGTCTAATATTGCGCTCGCGAAGCTGCCGACCGACGACGATTGCGCGCGCGCGGCACTGTTTCTCGCGTCCGACTACGCGAACGCGGTGACGGGCGCGACGCTCGACGCGAACGGCGGCGATTTCATGCCTTGACGATGGAGCAACGGATCATGCAGGACAACCAACACGCGCGGCATTTTTTCGCGTTCAACGGCGACGCCGACGGCCTGTGCGCGCTTCAGCAGCTGCGGCTCGCGGAACGCGTGCACGGCACGCTCGTGACCGGCGTGAAGCGCGACATCAAGCTGCTCGAGCGGATCGACGCACATGCGGGCGACATCGTCACGGTGCTCGACGTGTCGCACGACCAGAACCGCGACGCATGCGCACGGCTGCTGCGCGACGGCGCGACGGTCCGCTATTTCGACCATCACTTCGCGGGCGAGCTGCCCGACGATCCGCGTTTCGACGCGCATATCGACACGGCGGCCGATGTTTGCACGAGTGTGATCGTGAACCGCCATCTCGGCGGCCGGCACGTGCGCTGGGCGATCGCCGCGGCATTCGGCGACGAGCTGCCGGCGCTCGGCGACGCGCTCGCGCGCGAGCACGGGATCGACGAGGCCGAGCGCTGCACGCTCGCCGAACTCGGGCTCTACCTGAACTACAACGCGTACGGCGAGTGCGTCGGCGATCTGCACTTCGATCCGGCGGCGCTCGCCGACGCGATGCTGCCCTGCGCCGAGCCGCTCGATTTCGTGCGCGGGACCGACGTGTTTGCCGCGCTGCGCGACGGCTACCGCGACGACATGGCGCGCGCGTGCGCGCTCGCGCCGCTGCGCGAGGTGCCGGGCGCGACGCTCGTGAGGATGCCGGACCATCCATGGGCGCGACGCGCGACGGGCATGCTCGCGAACGAACGGATGCGCAATGCGCCGCATGCGGCGCTCGCGGTACTGTCGCCGCGCGCGGACGGCGGGCTCGTCGTCAGTGTGCGCGTGCCCGACGGCCGGCCGCTCGGCGCCGACGAGTTCTGCCGCGGCTTTGCGACCGGCGGCGGGCGCAAGCGTGCGGGCGGTATCAACCATCTGCCGGAAGCCGAGTTCGACGCGTTCGCCGAGCGTTTCGAGGCGGCGTTCCGGCTCGATTGACGCAGCGGCCGGCCATGCGCGCACCGTGCGGCCAATGCACGATGCGCGCGTCCTGGCCGGCTCAGCCGGTCGCGCCCGCGAGCGCGGCCGGCACGTTGTGACCATAACAACGCTCCTCGACGCGTTCGGCAATGCGCCAGCCGTGCGCGGTGCGCACGAACCGGTCGACGTACCACAGCCCGAGAAACATCACCTGCGTCCCGCCGTCCGGCAGCGCGACTTCCATCGGATTGAAGCAGATCGTGCGGCCGCGCGCGGTGTCGCCATCGAGCCGGATCGACAGGTTGCCGACCATATGCTGGTACTGCGGAAACTGCGGCAGCACGGTGAGCAGCCACGCCTTCACGTCCGGATAGCAGCCGGCAATGCCGCCCATCGCGCGGTAGTCGATCGCCGCGTCGGGCGTGAAGACAGCGTCGAGCGCGTCGAAGTCGCGTGCATCGATCGCGCTCGAATACGCGACGACCAGCTCACGGATGTCGTGGTGGTCTGACAGGGTTTGCAGATCGGGCATCGGCCGCTCCCGGTCACGCGCTTTTGCGCTTGCGTGCCGCATGCAGGGCTTCGGCGCGCTGTTTCACGTCACGTGCGCACTGGTCGAATCCCTGTTTCACCCAGGCGCCGTGTTGCTGCATGATCGTGTCCGCGTTGACGCCGAGGAACTGGTCGGTCGTGAAATAGCGGCAGCGCTGCTCGCCGATCGCGTCGATGTACTGGTCGCGGCGCGCGGCGTCCTTGTTGTCGTCGGTCGGGCGCTGCTCCCACGACAGCAGCCGCTCGGGTTCGTAGGCGATGAGGGTTTCGCTGACGGGAATCACGGTCTCCGTGCCGGGAATGCGAACCTGCATGTGCACGAAATCGCCGAGCTTGCCGGTCGTTTCGAAGCCGACGCAAAACGTATTCCATTCGCCGTAGCGCGGGAAGTCGGTCAGCACTTCCCACACGACGGAGGCCGGCGCGTCGATGTCGACGGTGATCGAGGTGACGAGATTCGAGGGTTTGGTCATGGCGGTGTATCGGATGAGGCTGCGTGCGCCCCGGGTGGCTGGAGGCTGCGCAGCGGTCGGAAGGGTTCGCGCCGGTATCGGCCGGCGCGCGTGACGGGTGCAGGTCGGGCCGCGCAGCGCGGCGCGGTGCACCCGACATCGAGCGTAGGCCGGCACACGCTGCGGAGAATCGTCGGAACGGACTAAGGCGTTTCACCGGGCACGACGGTGCGATTGCAGCGACCGTCGGCGCGTCGAACGTCGACACCGCGCGGCGCAGCCGCGACAATACGCATCTCCTTCCACATTCGTCATCGAGGTGCCCGTGCCCGCCAAGTCGTCCGTTGCTCCCGCGATCGTCTGGTTCCGCGACGATCTGCGCGTGACCGATCAGCCCGCGCTGACGCGCGCGGTCGAGTCGGGCCGGCCGCTCGTCTGCGTATTCGTCGACGACACCGGCGACGGCGCAGGGCGCCCGCTCGGCGGCGCGGCACGCTGGTGGCTACACGGTTCGCTGGCCGCGCTCGACGCCGCACTCGCGCGTCATGGCGGGCGCCTGTTGCTGCTGCGCGGCGACGCGCAGCGCGAGATCGAGCGTGTCGCGCACGATACGGGCGCGCAAGCCGTGTACTGGAATCGCCGCTATGCACAGCCACAGCGCGATGCCGATGCGGCGCTGAAGGCGTCGCTCAAGGCGCGCGGCGTCACGGTCGAGAGCAGCAACGGCAACCTGCTGAGCGAGCCGTGGGAGGTGCTGACGGGCAGCGGCGGGCCGTACCAGGTGTTCACCGCGTACTGGCGGGCGGCGCGCCGCGATCGCACCGTCCCCACACCGCTGCCGGAGCCCGAGCGGATCGCGTTTTTTTCGTGGCCCAAAGCCGTGCGCGACCGTGCGCTGGCGCTTGACGCGCTCGCGCTGATGCCGCATGCACCGGACTGGGCCGGCGGCCTGCGCGACGCCTGGCCCGCGCCTGACGAAGCCGGCGCGCACGCGCAACTCGACGCATTCCTGACGACCGCGCTAGCCGGCTATGCGGACGCGCGCGACCGTCCCGACCGCCCGGCGACGAGCCGGCTGTCGCCGTTCCTGCGCTTCGGCAACGTGTCGCCGCGACAGGTATGGCACGCGGTGCAGGCCGCCGCGCATGCCGGTGGCGCGGCGTATGCCGCGGACGCCGACAAATTCCTGAGCGAGCTCGGCTGGCGCGAATTCAGCTACACACTGCTGTATCACTTTCCGGCGCTCGCGACCGACAACTTCCGCGCGCAGTTCGATGCGATGCCGTGGCGCGACGATCCCGCCGCGCTGTGCGCATGGCAGCGCGGGCTGACCGGCTATCCGCTCGTCGATGCGGGCCTGCGCGAGCTGTGGGCGACCGGCTGGATGCACAACCGCGTGCGGATGGTCGTCGCATCGTTCCTGATCAAGCATCTGCTGATCGACTGGCGCGCGGGCGAAGCGTGGTTCTGGGACACGCTGGTCGATGCGGATCCGGCGAACAACGCGGCGAGTTGGCAGTGGGTGGCCGGCTGCGGTGCCGATGCCGCGCCGTACTTCCGCATCTTCAATCCGGTCGCGCAGGGGCAGAAGTTCGATCCGGACGGCGCATACGTGCGGCGCTGGGTGCCTGAACTCGCGGGCCTCGACAACGCGTCGATCCATGCGCCGTGGGAAGCGTCGCCGATGGAACGCGAGGCTGCCGGCGTGCGGCTCGGCGTCGACTATCCGGAGCCGCTCGTCGAGCATGCGGCCGCGCGTGCCCGCGCGCTCGATGCGCTGGCCGCATTGCCGAAGCGCCGCTGACCGTCAACCCCGGCGGCACGATTCGCCGCGTCAGTTGCAGAACGCGACGTGTTCGAGCAGCGCATACGCGACGTCCGGATCGAAGTAGGCCGCGCCGCACCATGTGACGAACGCGAGCACGCCGGCCGTCAGCGCCGCACGGATCAGGCCCATGCCGTGTTGCCGGATGCGGGCCGCGCGACGCGCGCGTCGTCGATCGGCAGGTGCAGCAGCGCCGCGAGCACGCCGAGCGCGATCGAGCCGATCCACAGCGGCATGTACGAGTGCGTCGCGTCGTACACGACCGCCCCGAGCCAGACACCGAAGAAGCTGCCGAGCTGGTGCCCGAAGAACACGAAGCCGAACAGCGTCGCGATGTAGCGCACGCCGAACACCTGCGAGATCACGCCGTTCGTCAGCGGCACCGTGCCGAGCCACGTGAACCCCATCACGGCCGCGAAGACGTACACGCTCGCGGGCGACAGCGGCGCGGCGACGAATGCGGCCATCGCGAGCGCACGCACGAGGTACAGCACCGACAGCACGTACTTGCGCCGCAGCAGCCCGCCGAGGTGGCCGCATGCATAGGTGCCGGCCACGTTGGTCAGCGCGATCAGCGCGAGCGCGACGCTCGCGTGGCGCGCCGGCAGCCCGTGATCGAGCAGGTACGCGGGCAGGTGTGTCGCGATGAACGCGAGCTGGAAGCCGCACGCGAAGAATCCCGCGTTCAGCAGCCAGAAGCCGCGATGCGCGAACGCCTCGCGCACGGCTTCGCCGATCGACTGGTCGGGGCCGGCGGCGGCGACCGCCTGCACGGGGCGATCGCGCAGCAGCACGGCGAGCGGGGCGAGCAGCGCCGCGACGAGCGCCAGCGCGATGAACGCATGCCGCCAGCCGATGCCGCCGATCAGTTCCTGCGCGACGGGCACCATGCAGAACTGGCCGAGCCCGCCGATCGCGCCCGCGACGCCGAGCGCCCAGCCGCGCCGCTCGGGCGGAAACAGGCGGCTCAGCGCGCCGTAGATCGACGCGAACGCCGAGCCCGACAGCGCGATGCCGATCACGAGCCCGGCGCCGACCGTGAACAGGCCGGTCGTGGCTGCCTGCGCCATCGTGACGAGCCCGGCCGCATACAGCAGCATCCCGGCGACGATCACGCGCACCGAGCCGAAGCGGTCGGCGATCATCCCTGTGAACGGCTGCGCGACGCCCCAGATCAGGTTCTGCAGCGCCAGCGCGAGACCGAACGCTTCGCGCGACCAGCCGTGGTCGAGCGAGACGGGCGCGAGGAACAGGCCCTGCACATGGCGGACGCCGAGCGCGACGCCCATGATCAGGCCGCCGGCCAGCACGGGCAGCCAGCGTCGTCGGACTTCCTGCTCGATCGGGGTCATGCGCGTCTCCGGATGAAGGGGCGCGGCGAAACGGCCGCGCTCGATCCGATTAGACGATCGCGCCCGTTGTCGCTCAAGCGATCATTCGGTCAGGTTGGCATGCGTGTGGGGAATGCGACGACAAGCGGGCGGGATGGGGCGGGAGCGCCCGGCCGCAGTCAGCGGCATTCGCCAAGCCGGCTCGGGCTTACGCCGACGTCGTGTCGTGCGCGCGCATGGCCGCATCGCATTCGGCTGCTTCGGCGAGCATCCAGTCGCGCACATCGGCGACTTCGCGGCGCGGGGCCGGATCGTGCTGGAACAGCCAGTAGCCGTACGTATCCGACAGCGCCTGCGTGTGCGGGCCGAGCACCGCGAGCCGCCCGTCCGCGAGCATCGGCGCGACGAGTGCGAGCCGGCCGAGCGCGACGCCCTGGCCCGCGATCGCAGCCTGGATCACCTGGTCGTACTGGTTGAAGCGCAGCACGCCTTTCGGGCGCGCGTCGCCGAGCCCGGCCGCATGCAGGTGAGTGTGCCATTGCAGTTGCGGTTGCGGTGGCCCGTCGAATTCGAGCAGTACGTGGTCGGCGATCGCGGCCGCGCTCGTGATCGGCCGTGCGGCGAGCGCGGGATGCGCGACCGGGACGACGATCTCGTCGAACAGGCGCAGTGCGCCGGCCGGCGCGCGATCGCGCGGACAATAGCGGATGCCCAGGTCGATGCCTTCGGCGCGCAAATCGAGTACCTTGTCGTTCGCGGCGACGCGCAGGTCGATCGCGGGCAGGCGTGCCTGCAACCGGCCGAGCCGCGGCAACAGCCACAGCGCGGTGACGCCGATGCTGGCGGTGATCGTGACGGGCTGGCGCTCGCGCGCGGCAGCGAGCGACGCGACGGTGTCCTGCAGGCCGTGCAGTGCCGCATCCGCGACGCGGAACAGCCGCTCGCCTTCAGGCGTGAACGCGATCTTCCGGTAGCCGCGCTGCAGCAACGCGACGCCGAGGTGCGCTTCGAGCGCATGGATCTGGCGGCTGACTGCAGATTGCGTGATGCACAGGTCCTGTGCGGCGAGCGTGATGCTCATGCGGCGGCCGACCGCGACGAAACCGCGGACGAGATCGAGCGACGGGAGACGGACGAGCGGCGTTGACATGCGCGTGACTCATGCGAACGGAGCAGCAAGATTGGTTGAGAACGCGGCGCGCGTCAAGTTCAATGGAGGCTTGGTGACGGGCGCGGGTCGGCTGCGAAGCATGGCGCCCGGGTAAGCGCTGAAGCGCCAACTCTGACCGACCGCGAAGCACGGGGCCCGAGTAAGCGCTAAATCGCCAACTCGGACCGACAGGAGACAGGATGACGATTTCGAACGAAGGAAGCGGCGCAGCGCAGCGCAGTCGCGCGGCGGGCGCATTGCCGCCGGAGCCCGTGACGCTGTGCGCGGTCGATGGTTATGAATTGCGTGGCCACGTGTGGCGCCATCGCGGCGGCGGCGCCGTGCGGCCCGTGACGGTCGTCAATTGCGCGACGTCGGTGCGCTGCGACTACTACTTCCGTTTCGCGGCCTGGCTGTTCGCGCAGGGGCGCGACGTGCTCGTCTACGACTATCGCGGCATCGGCGGTTCGCGCCCCGCGCACCTCGCGAAGCTGCACGCGAACTGGCTCGACTGGGGGCGGCTCGATTGCGAAGCCGCGTTGCAGTATGCGCGCGACGCGTTTCCCGGCCAGCCGCTCGATGTCGTCGCGCACAGCATCGGCGGCTGCCTGCTCGGGCTCGCGGCATCGAACGTGCACGTGCGGCATGCGGTGACCGTCGGCGCGCAGTATGCGTACTGGCGCGACTACCTGCCGGCCGAGCGGCGCCGCATGTGGTGGAAGTGGCATGTCGCGATGCCCGCGCTCGCGGCCGTGTTCGGCTACGTGCCCGCGAAGCGGCTCGGCTGGATGGAGGACACGCCGCGCGGCGTCGCGCTGTCGTGGGCGCGCGCGCAGCCGCGTTTCGAGGACGGCTACATCGGCGGCCTGCTCGATGCCGGTAACGTCAGCCGCGCGGCATTGCCCGCGCGCTTCGCGGGGCTGTCTGCGCCGATGCTCGCGATCGGCATCGACGACGACGCGTTCGGCACGGTCGACGCGATCGAGCGGCTGGTCGGCTACTACACGGGCAGCAACGTCACGCACCTGCGGATCGCGCCGGCCGACATCGGTGTCGACGCCATCGGGCATTTCGCGTTTTTCCACAGCCGCTTTACCGACACGCTGTGGCCCGTCGCGCTGTACTGGCTGCAACACGGTGTGCTGCCAGCCGATGCGCCGGGCGCCGTGCATGCGCTTCATCCGGCGTCGCGCGGGCCGGTAGCGGCCAGCAGCGTGCCGGGCGTAGTCGCGAACGGGTGACGTGGCGCGCGCCACGCGTTGCGCTGTCGCGATTCGCTTCCCGATCCCGCCGCGCCGATCGCAGGCCGGCGCGATCGATTAACATCGAACGTTTCCCCTCACAGCACAGGCTGCGCGTGCCGATGTCCATTCCGTCCGAATCCGCTTTCCCGCCAGAAACGCCTCGTGCGTGGCGCGTGCACGCGCTCGACGTGCCGGCTGCCGCGTCCGGTGCCGGCGTGCGGGTCGTGCGTATCGATTTCGACTGGCGCGTGCCGCTGATGTCGCCAGCGTATGCGGCGCTCGGCGACGACGAGCGCGCGCGGGCCGCGCGCTTCATGCGCCACGAGGATGCGGTGCGCAGCGCGGCGACGCGCGCCGCGTTGCGCGACGTGCTCGGCGCGGCGCTCGGTATCACGCCGCACACGGTCGCTATCGTCGTCGACGAGTCGGGGCGGCCGTCGCTGGACCGCGTGCATCGCGTATCGCTTGACTTCAACGTGTCTCATGCAGGCGATCATGCGTTGATCGCGTGGGGCCCGGCGGGGCGCGTCGGCGTCGATATCGAGGGTTGCAACCGCGTAGCCGACTGGCGTGCGCTGACGCGTGAAGTCTGCGCACCCGCCGAGGTCGCGTATCTCGACAGCATGCCGCTCGCGGCGCGCGCGAGCGAATTCATGCGCGTGTGGTCCGCGAAGGAGGCGTTGCTCAAGGCGCTCGGCACGGGCATCGTCGGCGGTCTGCGCGCGTTCGCGGTTGTGCCGCCGCGCGATGCCGCGACGCCCGGGACGACGATCGTCGACCCGGCCGCGCCAGCCGCCGGCGTCGCGGCGTTCGACGCGGCGTGGCTCGACGCGGCGCCCGGCTATGCGGCGTGCGTCGCGTGGACGCGCGCGTGAGCGCACGTCCACGCGCGGCCCTTACTCGAGCGGCGCATCGTTCGGCGCCGCATAGCGCGCCTTGATCACGTCGCTCATCGGGAAGTCGAACGACAGCCCCTTCGGCGGCACCGGCTTCATGAACCATTTGTCGTACAGCGCATTGATATCGCCGCGCTTCATCAACTGCACGAGCACGCCGTCGACGAGCGCCTTGAACTGCGGGTCGTCCTTGCGCAGCATGAACCCGTAGGCTTCCGACGACTGCGGCGTGCCGACGATCTGCCAGTCGGCCGGTTTCGCGGCGAGCTGGCGCACGCCCGCGAGCAGCACGTCGTCCATCATGTACGCGGCCGCGCGGCCCGATTCGAGCGTGAGGCGTCCTTCGCCATAGTCCTTCGCGCTGATGATCTGCATGTTCATCTTCTTTTCCTCGTTCATCTTGCGCAGCAGGCGTTCCGACGTCGTGCCCTGGTTGGTCACGACCGTCTTGCCGGCGAGGTCGGGGAAGTCGCGGATGCCCGACGTCGTGCGCGTGAGCAGCCTCGTCGTCGCGACAAAGAAGGTGGTCGAGAACGCGACCTGCGCGTGGCGCGCGGCGAGGTTGGTGGTCACGCCGCATTCGAGGTCGACGGTGCCGTTCTGCACGAGCGGGATGCGGTTCTGCGACGTGACCGGGATGAAACGCACCTGCAGGTCGGGCTTGCCGGTGCGCGCCTTCACCGCGGCGATCACGCGGTCGCAGAGGTCCTGCGAGAAACCGATCACCTTGCCGCCGGCATCGACGTAGGAGAACGGCACCGACGTTTCGCGATGGCCGATCGAGATCAGGTTGCTCTGCCGGATCTTCTCGAGCGTGCCGGACAGCGGCTCGGCGGCGAGCGCGGTGCCGCACGCGAGCGCGCACGCGGCAACGAGCAGGGGGCGGCCGAACCGGGCGGCGAATCGTGACGGGAAGGGCATGGCGGATCTCCGGGGCGAATTGTGGCGAATAATGATCTGTATGTTGCCAAAGAAAAAATAACTGCAACATATGTTAAGCGCCGGATTCCGCTGGCCGATCCGGCGGGCCGCGCCGGACATCAGGGAAACTCCCAAGTCGAAATCGGTGAAAAACGGGTTGTCTAGACAAGTTGACGTGGCTACACTTCAATCCATTCCAAACTTGTCTAGACAGGATTGCTCACATGATTACGTTGACCCCCGGCCACCTGACCCTCCCGCAACTGCGCCAGATCGCACGCGAATCCGTGCAGCTGACGCTCGACCCGGCCAGCTTCGCGAAGATCGACGCCGGCGCGAAAGCCGTCGCCGACATCGCCGCGAAGGGCGAGCCGGCCTACGGTATCAACACGGGCTTCGGTCGCCTGGCCAGCACGCACATCCCGCACGACCAGCTCGAGCTGCTGCAGAAGAACCTGGTGCTGTCGCACGCGGTCGGCGTCGGCGAGCCGATGGCACGTTCGTCGGTGCGCCTGCTGATGGCGCTGAAGCTGTCGAGCCTCGGCCGCGGCCACTCGGGCATCCGCCGCGAAGTGATGGACGCGCTGATCAAGCTGTTCAACGCGGACGTGCTGCCGCTGATCCCGGTGAAGGGCTCGGTCGGCGCATCGGGCGACCTCGCGCCGCTCGCGCACATGTCGGCCGTGCTGCTCGGCGTCGGTGAAGTGTTCATCCGTGGCGAGCGTGCGAGCGCGATCGACGGTCTGCGCGTCGCGGGTCTCGCGCCGCTGACGCTGCAGGCGAAGGAAGGCCTCGCGCTGCTGAACGGCACGCAGGCATCGACCGCGCTGGCGCTCGACAACATGTTCTCGATCGAAGATCTGTACCGCACGGCGCTCGTCGCCGGCGCGCTGTCGGTCGACGCGGCTGCCGGTTCGGTGAAGCCGTTCGACGCCCGCATTCATGAACTGCGCGGGCATCAAGGCCAGATCGACGCGGCGGCGTCGTACCGCGACCTGCTCGAAGGCTCGCCGATCAACCAGTCGCACCGCGACTGCGACAAGGTGCAGGATCCGTACAGCCTGCGCTGCCAGCCGCAGGTGATGGGCGCGTGCCTGGACCAGATGCGCCACGCAGCCGACGTGCTGCTGGTCGAAGCGAACGCCGTGTCGGACAACCCGCTGATCTTCCCGGACACCGGCGAAGTGCTGTCGGGCGGCAACTTCCACGCCGAGCCGGTCGCGTTCGCAGCCGACAACCTCGCGCTGGCCGCAGCGGAAATCGGCGCACTGGCCGAACGCCGCATCGCACTGCTGATCGACGCGACGCTGTCGGGGCTGCCCCCGTTCCTCGTGCGCGACGGCGGCGTGAACTCGGGCTTCATGATCGCGCACGTGACGGCTGCCGCACTCGCATCGGAAAACAAGACGCTCGCACACCCGGCGTCGGTCGACTCGCTGCCGACTTCCGCGAACCAAGAAGACCACGTGTCGATGGCGACGTTCGCCGCGCGCAAGCTCGCCGACATCGCGGACAACACGAAGCACATCCTCGCGATCGAACTGCTGGCTGCCGCACAAGGCGTCGACCTGCGCGCGCCGTACCACACGAGCCCGAAGCTGGCGCCCGCGATGGAAACGATCCGCGGCAAGGTTGCGCACTACGAGCTCGACCACTACTTCGCACCGGACATCGCAGCGATCGCGAAGCTCGTCGGCGAGCGCGCGTTCGCGAAGATCAGCCCGTTCTCGTTCGCATCGGAGCAGTAAGCCGATGAGCGCGCCGGTCTACCAGGAGATCAAGGATTTCATCCTGGGCCGCATCCACGCCGGCGAGTGGGAGGAGGGCGATCAGGTGCCGTCCGAGAACGAGCTGGCGCGCGAATTCAAGGTGGCGCGCATGACCGTCAACCGCGCGCTGCGCGAGTTGACGGCCGAGCAGGTGCTCACGCGCATGAAGGGCGCGGGCACCTACGTCGCGCGGCCGAAGTACGAGTCGACGCTGGTGGCGATCCGCAGCATCTCCGAGGAAGTCGGCGCACGCGGGCATGCGTATCGCGCCAGCGTGCTCGGTCTCGATACGATCCGCGCCGACGAGGCGCTCGCCGACGAGATGCAGGTAGCCGTGCGCGCAAAGCTGTTTCATTCGCAGGTGCTGCACTTCGAGAACGACGAGCCCGTGCAGCTCGAAGAACGGTGGGTGAATCCGGCGGTCGCGCCGGATTACGCCGAGCAGGATTTCACGAACACGACGCCGAACCTGTACCTGATGCGCGCGGCCCCGCTGCAGCGCGTCGAGTACCGGATCGAAGCGGCGGCCCCGGCGCCGGAGCGGCGCGAGCAGCTGCGGATGGACGACGTCGAGCCGTGTCTGGTTTTACATCGGCGCACCTGGTCGCAGGGCGTCGTCGCCTCGGTGGCGAATCTGTGGCATCCCGGCAGCCGTTATCGCTTCACCGGGCATTTCTGATTCCTATTTGATAGTCATTTTCCTTCGGGAGCAGTCGTCATGAACCATCCGAAACACATCGATCCCCGTCTCGATCCGACGCGCACGATCCGCGCGCCGCGCGGCAGCGAGAAAGTCTGCAAGACCTGGCTGGCCGAAGCGGCCTACCGGATGATCCAGAACAACCTCGACCCGGAAGTCGCCGAGCATCCGCATGCGCTCGTCGTGTACGGCGGCATCGGCCGCGCGGCGCGCAACTGGGAATGCTACGACCAGATCCTCGCGTCGCTGAAGGACCTCGAGGAAAACGAAACGCTGCTGATCCAGTCGGGCAAGCCGGTCGGTGTGTTCCGTACGCACAAGGATGCGCCGCGCGTGCTGCTGGCAAACTCGAACCTCGTGCCGCACTGGGCGAACTGGGATCACTTCCACGAGCTCGACCGCAAGGGCCTGATGATGTACGGCCAGATGACGGCCGGCAGCTGGATCTACATCGGCAGCCAGGGCATCGTTCAGGGTACCTATGAAACGTTCTTCTCGGTCGCGAACCAGCACTTCAACGGCGACCCGTCGGGCCGCTGGATCCTGACGGGCGGCCTCGGCGGCATGGGCGGCGCGCAGCCGCTGGCCGCGACGATGGCCGGCTTCTCGATGATCGCGGTCGAATGCGACGAGACGCGCATCGACTTCCGCCTGAAGACGCGTTACGTCGACAAGAAGGCGACGACGCTCGACGAAGCGCTCGGCATGATCGAGCAAGCGAAGCGCGACGGCAAACCCGTGTCGATCGGCCTGCTCGGCAACGCAGCCGACGTGTTCCCGGAACTCGTCAAGCGCGGCATCACGCCGGACTGCGTGACCGACCAGACGAGCGCGCACGACCCGATCAACGGCTACCTGCCGCAAGGCTGGACCGTCGCGCAATGGCGCGAAGCGCAGAAGGTCGATCCGCAGAGCATCGTGAAGGTTGCGAAGCAGTCGATGGCCGTCCAGGTGCAGGCGATGCTGGATCTGCAGGAACGCGGTGCGGCGACGCTCGACTACGGCAACAACATCCGCCAGATGGCGCTGGAAATGGGCGTCGAGAACGCGTTCGACTTCCCGGGCTTCGTGCCGGCGTACATCCGTCCGCTGTTCTGCGAAGGCAAGGGCCCGTTCCGCTGGGTCGCGCTGTCGGGCGATCCGGAAGACATCTACAAGACCGACCAGAAGGTGAAGGAGCTGATCCCCGACGATCCGCACCTGCACAACTGGCTCGACATGGCACGTGAGCGCATTGCGTTCCAGGGCCTGCCGGCACGGATCTGCTGGGTCGGCGTGAAGGATCGCTATCGCCTCGGCCAGGCGTTCAACGAGATGGTCAAGAACGGCGAACTGAAGGCCCCGATCGTGATCGGCCGCGACCACCTCGACACGGGTTCGGTCGCGAGCCCGAACCGCGAGACGGAATCGATGAAGGACGGTTCGGATGCCGTGAGCGACTGGCCGCTGCTGAACGCACTGCTGAACACGGCAGGCGGCGCATCGTGGGTGTCGCTGCACCATGGCGGCGGTGTCGGCATGGGCTTCTCGCAGCACTCGGGCGTCGTGATCGTCGCCGACGGTACGGCTGAAGCGCACGAGCGTCTCGGTCGCGTGCTGCTGAACGATCCGGCGACGGGCGTGATGCGCCATGCGGATGCCGGCTACGAACTCGCGCAGCAGACGGCCCGCGAAGCCGGCCTGAAGCTGCCGATGCTCGGCCGCTGAGCATGACGGCGCTCGACCAGGCGCCGGTGAACGCGACGATGATCCGCGCAGCGGATCTCGTCGCGTCGCCGTGGAAGAACGGCGGCGGCGTGACGCGCGAAATCGGTGCGTTCTCCCCCAAGGGGACTTCCTTCGGGGCGCCGCCGGGCGCCGCGCTCGATGCATTCGTGTGGCGCGTGAGCGTCGCGGACGTCGGCACGGCCGGGCCGTTCTCGCGTTTCGACGGGATCGACCGCACGCTCGTGCTGCTGTCCGGCGCGGGCATGACGCTCACCGAAGCGGGCGGTGCGCAGCACGTGCTCGACGCGCCGCTGGCCCGTGCGGATTTCGCAGGCGAAGCCGCGATCGACGCGACGCTGCATGACGGCGCGACGCGCGACTTCAACCTGATGACGCGCCGCTCGGCCGCACGCGGTGCGCTCGACGTGTGGCGCGCAGGCGCGCACGCCGTTGCGCACGCCGATACCGTGCTGCTGTTTTGTGCGACCGGCGCCGTCGGTGTCGACGTCGACGGCACGCACTATGCACTGGAAGAAATGGACACGTTGCGGCTCGACGGGCCGCGGCGTGCGTTTGACGTCGTCGTGAGCGGTAGCGGCGCGCTGCTCGCCGTATCGCTCGCCATCGGCGAACGAGACTGAACGCATGAAACCGACTGTCTGGCATCACCTGAGGCTGTGTCCGCACAGCCATCCCGACGAGACGATCGACGACGCGGCGATCGCCGTCGACGAAACCGGCACGATCGTCTGGCTCGGCGCGTTGTCCGCGCTGCCGCACGGTTATGCGCACTGGCAGCGCGAAGACCTGCACGGCGCGTGGGTGACGCCGGGTCTCGTCGATTGCCATACGCACCTCGTGTACGGCGGCACGCGTGCGGACGAATTCGCGCAACGCCTCGCGGGCGTCAGCTACGAGGAAATCGCGCGGCAGGGCGGCGGGATCGTCTCGACGGTGCGCGCTACACGTGCGGCCGACGAGACGACGCTGTTCGTGCAGGCCGCCGCGCGCCTGCAGCCGCTGCTCGCCGAAGGCGTGACCGCGATCGAGATCAAGTCGGGCTACGGGCTCGACCTCGCGAGCGAACGCAAGATGCTGCGCGTCGCGCGCCAGCTCGGCGAGCGCTTCCCGGTCACGGTGTACACGACCTTCCTCGGCGCGCACGCGCTGCCGCCCGAATACGCGGGCCGTGCGGACGCGTACATCGACGAAGTGTGCGACCGGATGCTGCCGGCGCTGGCCGATGAAGGCCTCGTCGACGCGGTCGACGTGTTCTGCGAACGCATCGGCTTCTCGCTCGCACAGACCGAGCGCGTGTTCGAGGCCGCGACGCGGCGCGGGTTGCCCGTGAAGCTGCATGCGGAGCAATTGTCGAACGCCGGCGGCACGGCTTTGGCCGCGCGTTACCGCGCGCTGTCCGCCGACCACCTCGAGTTTCTCGACGAAGCCGGCATCGAGGCGATGAAGGCGGCCGGTACGGTCGCCGTGCTGCTGCCCGGCGCGTATTACTTCATCCGCGAGACGCAACTGCCGCCGATCGAACTGCTGCGCAAGCACGGCGTGCCGATCGCGCTCGCGACCGATCACAACCCCGGCACGTCGCCGCTCGAATCGCTGCTGCTGACGTTGAACCTGGGCTGCACGCTGTTCCGCATGACGGTGCCCGAAGTGCTGCAGGGCGTGACGCGCCATGCCGCCGCGGCGCTCGGCCGCGCGGATCGCCACGGCGCGCTCGAAGTCGGCCGGCAGGCCGATTTCGCCGCATGGTCGGTCGGCTCGCTGTCGGAGCTCGCGTACTGGATCGGCCGGCCGCTGTGCGAGCAGGTCGTTCGCGGCGGCTCGACCGTGTTTCGCCGGATGAACGGATAGTTTTGCAGGGGGCCGGGCACGTTCGCGTGTGATCCGGCCGCTCGACAAGGAATCAGAATGACCGACACCATGTTGTTCGCGGACCATGCATACCTGCCCGACGGCTGGCGCCGCAACGTGCTGCTGCGCTGGGACGCGGCCGGCACGCTGACCGGCGTGATGCCCGATACCGATGCGCCGGCAGGCGTCGCGCGTGCGGCCGGGCCGGTGATGCCCGGCATGCCGAACCTGCATTCGCACGCATTCCAGCGCGCGATGGCGGGGCTCACCGAATACCGCGCGAATCCCGCCGACAGCTTCTGGAGCTGGCGCGACCTGATGTACCGATTCGCGCTGAAGATCACGCCCGACGCGCTCGCGGCGATCGCACGCTGGCTGTATGTCGAGATGCTCAAGTGCGGCTACACGTCGGTGTGCGAATTCCATTACGTGCATCACGCACAGGATGGCTCGCGCTATCCGCAGATCGCGGAGCTGGGCACGCGCGTGATCGATGCCGCACGCTCGGCCGGCATCGGCATCACGATGCTGCCCGTGTCGTACCAGTTCGCCGGCTTCGGCAACAAGCCGCCGCGCGACGACCAGCGCCGCTTCATCAACACGCCCGACGGCCTGCTCGAACTGCTCGACACGATGCGTCGCGCGGCGCCCGAGCACGGTGGCCTGCGCTATGGCGTGGCGCCGCACTCGCTGCGCGCGGTGTCGGAGAACGGCTTGCGCACGCTGATCGACGGCCTGCCCGACGACGCACCTGTTCACATCCATATCGCCGAGCAGACGGCCGAAGTCGACGACTGCGTGCGCGCATACGGCGCGCGTCCCGTCCAGTGGCTGCTCGACCGTTTCGACGTCGATGCGCGCTGGTGCCTCGTGCATGCGACGCACGTCGATGCGGCCGAAACGGCCGCGCTCGCAAAGCGTCGTGCGGTCGCTGGCCTGTGCCTGACGACCGAAGCGAACCTGGGCGACGGTGTGTTCCCGGCCGTCGACTATCTCGCGCAGGGCGGCGTGATCGGCGTCGGCTCGGACAGCCACGCATCGGTCGACTGGCGCTCGGAGCTGCGCCTGCTCGAATACGGGCAGCGGCTCGTGCATCGCGCGCGCAACGTGCTGGCGAGCGAGTCGCAGGCGCATGTCGCCGATCGCTTGTTCGACGCATCGCTCGCGGGCGGCGCACAGGCAAGCGGGCGGCGCGTCGGTGCGCTGCGCGAAGGCTGCCGTGCCGACTGGCTCGTGCTCGATCGCGATCATCCGGCGATCGCCGAACACGACAGCACGTCGTGGCTGTCGGGTATCGTGTTCGCCGAGCATGGCGACACACCCGTGCTCGACGTCTACACGGGCGGCGAGCGCGTCGTGAGCGGCCGCCGCCATCGCGACGAAGCCGCTGCGTATGCCGACTACCGCGCCGCGCTGGCGCAACTGCTGCGCTGACGCGCGGCAACCGGCGCACGCCGCGCGCGTGCGCCGGCAGACTCTTACGGTGATGCGACATGACTGAACAACCGGCTGTATTCACGCTGAAGCAGGGCACGCTGCCGCTGCTGATCTCGATTCCGCACGCAGGCACGCACATCCCCGACGACATCGCCGCGACGATGACACCCGACGCGCGGTTCGTCGACGATTGCGACTGGCATCTCGAGCGGCTGTACGGCTTCGCGGCCGATCTCGGCGCATCGATCCTCGTGCCGTCGCACGCGCGTTACGTCGTCGACCTGAACCGTCCGCCCGACAACGAGAACCTGTATCCGGGCCAGGACACCACCGGGCTCGTGCCGGTCGATACGTTCGACAAGGCGCCGCTCTATCCGGCGAACGCGCTGCCCGGCAACGACGAGATCATGCGCCGCCGCGACCGCTACTGGCTGCCGTATCACGACGCGCTGCAGGGCGAGATTGCACGCCTGAAGCGCGAGCACGGCCGCGTGCTGGTGTGGGAAGCGCATTCGATCCGCTCGCATGTGCCGCGCTTCTTCGAAGGCCGCCTGCCGGACTTCAATTTCGGCACGTCGAGCGGCGTGACGGCCACACCGGGCCTCGCGGAGGCACTGGCTGCGCGCGTGCTCGCGCATGGCGGCTATACGGCCATCGCGAACGGGCGCTTCAAGGGCGGCTACATCACGCGTCACTACGGCGTGCCCGACGCGGGTGTCGAGGCCGTGCAGCTCGAGCTGTCGCAGATCACCTACATGGAAGAGACGCGTCCGTACGCGTACGACGAAGCGCGTGCGGCACGGATCGCGCCGCTGCTGCAGACGCTCGTCGAGACTGCGCTCGCCCATCGCTGAACGCGGGACGTGCGCATGCGGCAGCGCGGCGGAGCAGGGCGTGGCGGCCCGCCAGCACGCAGCATGCGCGCCGACGCGATGCACAACACGGCATCGATCGCTGAGATCGATGCCGTTTTTTTTCGTCCGATCGATGTCGTCATCGGCACCTGAAAATTTGACGCAATTTTTAGGTGATATAAGCTGAATGTCAGGAAGTCGTCACGCGCGCACCGGCAGCGAAGGCATCGACGATGCTCAAACCGCGCCGGAATCCGCTGCGAGACACCTTGCCGACGTGTCGCAGCGCGGCTTTGCCGCATGCGCTTCATCGCGACGCGTGTCCTGCCTCCTTCAGTCAGTCGAGTACGATCGTGAAAGCCGCCAGCCCTTCGATACGCCGGACGCGAAGTCCGTCGGCGGGCGCGCCGCCTCAGGCCGGGCCGAACCGGCATGCTGATTGCGGCACGCGTGCCGCCCCTTTACGCGAGCCTCGTTTCTTCGCGATTTCCCATCGCGGCCTGCGCCGCTTCAACCTCGTGACCGCGCACGTGTTCAGCGCGGTGCAGTGCGACGGCAGCGCATCCTTGTTGCCCTAGCGTCCTTTTCCGCATCCGTCCCGGGCCGCACCGCCGCTTGGCGCATCGTCCGCGCGGCAGGATCGCGCATGCGTACGCGCTGCGTGACTGCGCGTGCGTGCGGCGCAACCGCAGGCCGTCATCGTCCCGTGCGCACGCGTGTGGCGCGCGATTACCGCAGAGGGAGGGACGCTCATGCGTGCGCGCCCGATCGTAGCCGTCACCGCCGACCGCATCCTGCGCGGTGCGCATCCGAATCACACGGCCGGCGAGAAGTACCTGGCCGCGCTCGTCGACGGCGCCGGCGCGCTGGCGTTCGTGCTGCCCGCGCTTGGCGCGCGCCAGCCGGCCGAAGCCATCGTCGCGGCGGTCGACGGGCTGCTGTTTACCGGCAGCTACTCGAACGTCGAACCGCATCGTTACGGCGGTGCCGCGAGCGCGCCCGACACCTTGCACGACCCCGCGCGCGATGCGACCGCGCTGCCGCTGATCCGCGCGGCGATCGATGCGGGCGTGCCCGTGCTCGCGATCTGCCGCGGCATGCAGGAGCTGAACGTCGCATACGGCGGCACGCTGCATCAGCGGCTGCATGCGACGAACGGCTTCGACGATCATCGCGAACGGCCGGGCGATCCGCTCGAACGGCAGTACGGCCCCGCACACGCCGTGCAACTCGCGCCGGGCGGCCTGCTGCAGCGGATCGCGCGCGGCGCGCACGAGGCGACGGTCAATTCGCTGCACGATCAGGGCATTGCCCGCCTCGGCGCGGGGCTCGCCGTCGAGGCGAGTGCACCCGACGGGCTCGTCGAGGCCGTCAGCGTGCGCGGCGCGCGTGCGTTCGCGCTCGGCGTGCAGTGGCATCCCGAATGGCGCTACGCGGAACAGCCGCTGTCGCGCGACATCTTCGCGGCATTCGGCGCGGCGTGCCGCGCGCGCATGACGCACCGCATTCATGCAGCCGGTGGCGCGATGGCGTCGCCGACCGCATCCGACGTCGACTGAACGAGGCCGATCATGCAACCCGAACTGAGCGAATTCCTGCGGCAGCACCGCATCACCGAGGTCGAGGCGATCATCCCCGACATGGCCGGCATCGCGCGCGGCAAGATCATTCCGCGCAACAAGTTCGAATCCGGCGAATCGATGCGGCTGCCGCAGGCCGTGATGGTGCAGACCGTCACCGGCGACTACCCCGAGGACGGCACGCTGACCGGCGTCACCGATCCCGACATGGTGTGCGTGCCCGATCCGTCGACGATTTGCCTGATTCCGTGGGCCGTCGATCCGACCGCGCAGGTGATCCACGACTGCGTGCATTTCGACGGCTCGCCGGTCGAGATCTCGCCGCGTTACGTGCTGCGCCGCGTGCTCGACCTGTACAAGGAAAAGGGCTGGAAACCCGTCGTCGCGCCGGAGCTCGAGTTCTATCTCGTCGACATGAATGCCGATCCCGACCTGCCGCTGCGTCCGCCGATCGGTCGCACGGGGCGCGCGGAAACGGGCCGCCAGTCGTATTCGATCGAGGCTGTCAACGAGTTCGATCCGTTGTTCGAGGACATCTACGAGTACTGTGAAATGCAGGGCCTCGATATCGAGACGCTGATCCATGAAGTCGGTGCCGCGCAGATGGAGATCAACTTCGTGCACGGCGACGCGCTGCCGTTGGCCGACCAGGTGTTCCTGTTCAAGCGCACGGTGCGCGAGGCCGCGCTGCGTCACAACATGTACGCGACTTTCATGGCCAAGCCGATGGAAAACGAACCGGGATCCGCGATGCACATTCACCAGAGCCTGGCGGACCTGCACACCGGGCGGAACCTGTTCGCAGACGAGGACGGGTCGGTGTCGCCGTTGTTCCACAGCTACCTCGCGGGGCTGCAGAAATACACGCCGGCGCTGATGCCGATCTTCGCGCCGTACATCAATTCGTACCGCCGGCTGTCGCGTTTCATGGCTGCGCCGATCAACGTGCAGTGGGGCTACGACAATCGCACGGTCGGTTTCCGCATCCCGCAGTCGAGCCCTGTCGCGCGCCGCATCGAGAACCGGATTCCGGGCGTCGACTGCAACCCTTACCTCGTGTTCGCGGCAACGCTCGCCGCCGGCTATCTCGGCATGACGCAGCAGCTCGCGCCGACCGAGCCGATCGCATCGGACGGTTACGACCTGCCTTACCAACTGCCACGCAACCTCGAAGAGGGCATCTCGTTGATGGCCGCATGCGAGCCGCTCGCCGGCATCCTGGGCGACAAGTTCGTGAAGGCTTACCTGGCATTGAAGGAAACCGAATACGAAGCGTTCTTCCGCGTGATCAGCTCGTGGGAACGCAGGCATCTGCTGCTGCACGTATGAACGTGCGGCGCTGTTTTACGGAGGAAACATGACCGATCGAAACGAAGCCTTCTCGCCGCACT
>NZ_CAJPHP010000035.1:0-64231 GCF_905339975.1 Burkholderia sp. BCC1999
CCGGCGCGGCGCGCGCGGCGGCCGGTGTTTTCCGGCCATCGGCGCGCGCCGCCCCCTCTCCTTCGTTCCGGCATGACCGGGGCGACCTCGCGGCCGGCCAGGCCGCGTTTTCGTATCCGTGATTCAATGTCGATCGAACCGGCGTCGCGCAATCCGGCGGCACGGCGATGTGTGCCCTCATCGAACGACCTTCACTGGATCACCATGACGAACCCTGCCGAAATCAAGGCGCTCGTTTTCGATGTCTTCGGAACGATCGTCGACTGGAGAAGCTGTGTCGCACGCGGCGCCGCCGCGTTCCTGGACCGCCACGCACCTGCGATCGACCCGTTCGAATTCGCCGATGCGTGGCGCGCCGAATACACGCCGTCGATGGAAGAAATCCGCAGCGGACGCCGCCGCTACGTGCGGCTCGACGTGCTGCATCGCGAAAACCTCGTCCGCACGCTCGACCGTTTCGGCATCGACGACGTGCCCGACGCGGACATCGACACGCTCAACCTCGCATGGCACAGCCTTGACCCGTGGCCCGACGCGGTCGCCGCGCTGCACCGGCTGAAGCGGCGCTTCATCATCGCGCCGCTGTCGAACGGCAACATCCGGCTGATGGTCGACGTCGCGAAACGCGCGGGGCTGCCGTGGGACGCGATTCTCGGCGCGGAAGTCGTCCGCGCGTACAAGCCGTCCCCGCAGGTGTACAGCGATACCGTCGAGATTCTCGGCCTCGCGCCGGCCGAGCTGTGCCTGGTCGCGGCGCACAACGGCGATCTCGCGGCCGCGCGCCGGCAAGGGCTGTCGACCGCGTTCGTGCTGAGGCCGACCGAACACGGGCCCGGCCAGACGACCGACCTGCAGGCCGACGATCAATGGGACTTCGATGTCAGGGACCTGAACGAACTCGCGGACCGGCTGGGCTGCCCCGGTTGAGCGATGCGTGCGCCGGGCGCGCCGCACGACGCCGAACGCAAGCGCCAGGCGCGCGACACGGCTATCGGGAATATCTATTACGCGTAGCGTCCGGCCCTCCCGCGCGCCGGCTTGTCCGCAGCCGCGACATGATCGAGAATGCAGCGTCGCCGGCCGTGTTCCGACGGTTGGCATCGATTTCTGGCAACCCCCACCGGAGAACGAACATGGACGAACAGCCCAACGGCCTGAACGAAGCGTTTATCGCCAGGCAACGTCAGCGGCTCGAGGCCTTGCAGCGGCAAGTGCTCGGCGGCGAGGAAAACACCATCGCGCAGGAACGGCAACAACAGGAAACGACCGGCGCGGAAGCCGAGGAACGCGAGGACGACGCGCAGACGCTCGAGCAGGACGTCGCGAACCAGGCGCTGCGAAACGTCAACGTCCACCGGATCGCCGACATCCAGCGCGCGCTGGAAAAGATCGCGGACGGCACCTACGGATACTCCGACGAAAGCGGCGATCCCATTCCGATCGGGCGGCTCGAAGCCGTTCCCGAGGCCATCTACACCGTCGATGAAGAAAGCCGGCGCGAATCGGGACAATGACCGGATCTCGGCCATCGCCACGGCAACATTGAACGGGCCACCACGGCTCGCACCCGACAGGATGGCCCCGCGCCGCGCGCATCCCTGATACGGCGGACGACATCGGGTCGTCCGCTCGCCCCGCCTCAAGAAAACCTTCCGTCGACGTCGAGCGGCACGCTCGCGTTGCCTTCAGGCACCTGACAAATCCTTTGCAAGTCGCCATACGAATGCAAAGGATTGCAGAATACAGTGCGCTGCCGTCCGGCCTCTCTGGCCGGCGCAACGGCACAGAATGCCGTACGCGGCCACCGGCCGGCTCGCCGAGAACCCGGTCGCGGTCGATGCATTCATGCGCTCGACCGGCGACACCCTCGCACGCGTGCCCGACACCGCGATTTTCCTGACCCGCGCGAAGGACGGCGTACCGCCGGTGCTGCTCTGGTACGTCAGGCACAGCCAGGCACTGCAACGTAACGTGCTCGCCGTGACGCTCGAGATCGCGTCGACACCCTGGGTCGATGCCGCCAACCGGATCGCGATCGCGGAGCCCATGCCCGGCTACTGGACGGTGACCGCGACCTACGGGTTCATGGAACGCGCCGATCTGCCGGCACTGATGACGCAGATCGCAAGCCGGCACGGCTGCCCGCTCGACCCGGCCGCGCTGACCTATTTCATCGGTATGGAGCGCGTGACCAGCAGGGACGACGGGCAAGGCGTTCCGCGCTGGATCGCGCGGGCGTTCGCGCTGATGCTGCGCAACTGCACGCGGGTCACGGATTATCTGCGCGTGCCGGCCGATCAGGTCGTCGATCTGGGCCGGCAGGTCTCGATTTAGCACGCGGGGACGTTCGCGCCCCCAGTCAGGTCGCCGGTTCCAGCGCGCCGGCACGCCCCTTCGCCGCGCTCGCAAGACGCCGCCAGTTGCGCGCCGCATATCGGTGGGCCTGCTGCAACGCCAGCCACAGGCCGATCTGACGAACCGGTTTCAGGAAGCCGCGCGCACTGAACACGGTGCGCCGTTCGACGCGCGTCCTGCCGCCTTCGAGCGGCGTCAGCGTGAATTCGTCCTCCAGCTGGCCGACCCAGTCGCGACACCACACCGTCGACGCCACCATCCGGTAACGCAGCCGGCGATTCTCGTCGAGCACGAGAATCCGCTGGTCGATTGTGCCGCGATCGGTCGTGCATTGCCGCGTGTTGCCGACGGCGGGCACGCCTTCGAGCACGCGGCAACTGACCGGCTTCGGCACGCCGAGGCGGAACAGCAGCGGCCGCGTGTCGTCCATCCGGGCATGGAGGAAGTGCGGCCAGACATGCTCGGGCCGGCAATCGAACGTCCACTGCGAATGAATTTCCACGACCGTCTCCTGGCGGTTGTCGATGCGGAGATGATGGCACAACCGCCCCGCCACATCCGTCACTTCACGACCGCACGCCATGCGGTCCGCGCATAGATCAGCAGCAACGGCAGCAGCCCCAGCGCGAACAGCAGGCAGAGCGCCAGCACCCACACCGGCCACTGTTCCGGATTCCCCCGTGCCCAGTAGCGGTAAGGCACGCTCAGGAACCCGATTTCCATCAGCAGCGCGCCGAGCGGCACGAGCCCGTTCATCACCGCGGCCACGCCGAAGCGGGCCGCGCCGTCGATGTTCTTCCCCGCGCCGTACGCGGCGATCAGGTAGACGAAATACCCGACGATCGCGACCATCAGCGCGCCACCGGCCAGCAGCCCGACACTGCGCACACTGCGTTCATGCAGCTGAGCGGCCCCGGCCGGCAACACGACATCGATCTTCTCGCCGATCTCCGGCACGCCGCCGGATCGAATGTTGCCCGGCAGCACGACTCGCTCGCCATCCGGCATCACGACTTCCAGGATCGACGTGTACTTGATGCACTGGTAGCGCTCGGTGCGCCCGCTGCTGTCGCTCCGCTCGCAGGTGTCCCATTCGGACCGGTAGGACACGACGGTCGCCTCGTATTTCGGCGACACCGCCAGCTCGTAGAATTCGTCGCCGATCCAGTACGCGAACGGGAAAAACAGCGATACGAGACAAAAGCACACGAGCCACCAGAATGCGACCGCGCCGCCAGTCCTGCCCTTGCCGCCGGTCTGACGGCGCACCATGCGCGACGCGAGCCAGTACGCGGCTACGCCGAATACGGCCACACAGACCACGAAAACCTTGCCCGCATGCGTCAAAGCCATCTGCGTTTCCCCCGATAACCGGCCGGACCGTCGCTGGCCGTTGTTTCAATTCAGGTCGACGACATCGTCGCCACTTCGGCCGCCCCGCTCGCCCGCTATTCCGGCTCGCCGACGAACCGCAGCGTCCCCGATTCGCCCGACAGCAGCGCGCGATTCGCGTCCGCCGCCGCGCGCAGGTAATCCCACAGCGCGGTCACGCGCCGCAGCTTGCGCAGATCCTCGCGGCACGTCAGCCAGAAACACCGCGTGACGACGACATCGTTCGGCAGCACGGGCACCAGCGCCGGCTGCGTCGCCGCCATGAAGCACGGCAGGATCGCGAGCCCGCCGCCCTGCAGCGCCGCGAAATACTGCGCGATCACGCTCGTCGTGCGCAACCCGGCCGTCGCGCCGGGCACCGCCCGGTCCAGGTACAGCAGCTCGTTGCTGAACGCGAGATCGTCGACGTAGCTGATGAACGTGTGCTGCGCGAGATCGTCCGTGCATGTGATCGGCGCGTGGCGCGCGAGATAGTCGCGCGTCGCGTAGAGCCGCAACTGGTAATCGCACAGCTTCGTGACCACGTAAGGCCCGCGCTCGGGCCGCTCGAGCGTGATCGCGAGGTCGGCTTCGCGCTTCGGCAGGTTGACGAAATGCGGCACCGGCAGCAGGTCGACCGTCACGTGCGGATGCTCGGCGCGAAACTGCGCGAGCTGCGGCGCGAGGAAAAAGCAGCCGAACCCCTCCGTCGACCCGATCCGCACATGGCCCGACAGCGCCGCGCCCGTGTTCGCGACCTGGTCGCACGCGGACTGTACGGTCGTCTCCATCGCATCCGCATAGGCCACGAGCCGCTGCCCCTCGGCCGTCAGCGTGAAGCCGCCGGAGCGCGACTTGTCGAACAGCAGCGTGCCCATCGCGGCCTCGAGCGCGCGGATGCGGCGCGCGACGGTCGTGTAGTCGACGCCCAGCCGCTTCGCGGCGCCGCTCGCGCGCTGCGTGCGCGCGACTTCGAGGAAAAAGCGCAGGTCGTCCCAGTTCAGGTTGCCGGAAACCGGCTCGGTGGCATGTCGCATCGGCGAGGGAAATAGGGGCTGGAGTCTCCGGGCCGGCCGTCGATATGCATAAATGCACATCCAACCGGTTTCTTTATCGGTACATGATGAATCTGCGCATAACTATACTCGACCGTGACCTGCGGACCACGAGCCGCGGCACCACCACGGAGACACCATGCAGACGCGATCCACCCTCGATGAGCATGCGACAGTCGCGGCGCCGGCGCCCGAGCGCACCGCGAAGCACCACCTGCTGGCCGGCTGGGCCAGCATGGCCGGCACCACGATCGAGTGGTACGACTTCTTCCTCTACGGCACGGCCGCCGCGCTCGTGTTCAACCGCATCTTCTTCCCGTCGCTGGACCCCGTCGTCGGCACGCTCGCCGCGTTCGGCACGTTCGCGGTCGGCTTCATCGGGCGGCCGATGGGCGGCATCGTGTTCGGCCACTTCGGCGACCGGATCGGCCGCAAGTCGATGCTGATGATCACGCTGCTGCTGATGGGCGTGCCGAGCATGATCATCGGGCTGATCCCGTCGTACGACAGCATCGGCTACTGGGCCGCCGCGCTGCTGATCGCGATGCGTTTCCTGCAAGGGATGGCCGTCGGCGGCGAATGGGGCGGCGCGGTGCTGATGGCCGTCGAACACGCGCCAAAGGGCCGCAAGGGGCTGTTCGGCAGCCTGCCGCAGACGGGCGTCGGGCTCGGCCTGATCCTGTCGTCGGTCGCGATGGCCGCGGTCGCCGCGCTGCCGGAAGCCGACATGCTGTCGTGGGGCTGGCGCGTGCCGTTCCTCGCGAGCATCGCGCTCGTCGGCCTCGGCTGGTTCATCCGCGCGAAGGTGCCCGAATCGCCCGACTTCGAGAAGATGCAGCGCCAGGGCAAGGCCGAGAAATCGCCGGTGACGGCCGCGCTGCGCCGCCATCCGCGTGAAGTGCTGACGATCGTCGGCGCACGCGCCGCCGAGAACACGTGGTTCTACATGGTCGTCACGTTCGCGCTCGCCTATGCGACGCAGCAACTGCATCTGCCGAAAGCCGAGATGCTGCACGCGATCACGGCTGGCGCCGCACTGTCGCTCGTCACGATGCCGCTGTGCGGCCACCTGAGCGACAAGATCGGCCAGCGCCGGATGTTCGCCATCGGCCTCGTGCTGATGTGCGCATTCGCCGCGCCGTTCTTCATGATGCTCGGCACGCAGCAGACGTCGTACGCGTGGTGGGCGATCGTGCTCGGCCTCGGCGTCGTGTTCCCGATCCTCTATGCGCCCGAGTCGCTGCTGTTTGCGCAGCAGTTCCCGGCGGAAATCCGCTACAGCGGCATCTCGCTGTCGGTGCAACTCGCCGGCGTGATCGGCGGCGGCTTCGCGCCGATGATCGCGACGTCGCTGCTCAAGGCCGGCGGCGGACAACCGCATTACGTGATCGCGTACCTCGTCGGCTTCGGCGTGTTCGCGCTCGTGTGTACCGCACTGATGCGGCCGGCGCGCGCGTGAGCACGCCGCCGGCATCCGATCGATTTCAGTTCGTCCTGCTGCTCGCCGTGCACGCATGCGCGGCGGCGGATACGGTGCCCCTTTTTTGTCGTCATATCGTTTTCCGGAGAGTTCCATGAACGCCGCAGTTCCCCAGACCACCCTCGCCCTGCCCACCGCCAAGCTGCTGATCGACGGCGCGTTCGTCGAATCGCAAAGCGCCGAATGGGGCGACATCGTCAACCCCGCGACGCAGGAAACGATCGGCCGCGTGCCGTACGCGACGCTCGACGAGGTCGACGCCGCGATCGCATCCGCGCAGCGCGCGTTCCAGACCTGGAAGACGACGCCGATCGGCGCACGGCTGCGCATCATGCTGAAGTTCCAGGATCTCGTGCGCCGCAATCTCGAACGGATCGCGCACACGCTGACGGCCGAGCAAGGCAAGACGTTGCCCGACGCGCAGGGCGACATCTTCCGCGGTCTCGAAGTGGTCGAGCACGCATGCTCGATCGGCACGCTGCAGCAAGGCGAATTCGCGGAGAACGTCGCGGGCGGCGTCGATACCTACACGCTGCGCCAGCCGATCGGCGTATGCGCGGGCATCACACCGTTCAACTTCCCCGGCATGATTCCGCTGTGGATGTTCCCGATGGCGATCGTCTGCGGCAACACGTTCGTGCTGAAGCCGTCGGAGCAGGATCCGCTGTCGACGATGCAACTGGTCGAGCTAGCGATCGAGGCCGGTGTGCCGCAAGGCGTGCTGAACGTCGTGCATGGCGGCAAGACGGTGGTCGACCGCCTGTGCACGCATCCGGACATCAAGGCGATCTCGTTCGTCGGCTCGACGCGCGTCGGCACGCACGTGTACAACCTCGGCAGCCAGCACGGCAAGCGCGTGCAGTCGATGATGGGCGCGAAGAACCACGCGGTCGTCCTGCCCGATGCGCACCGCGAGCAGTCGATCAACGCGCTCGTCGGCGCGGGCTTCGGCGCGGCCGGCCAGCGCTGCATGGCGACCTCGGTCGTCGTGCTGGTCGGCAAGGCGCGCGACTGGCTGCCCGAGCTCGTCGAGAAGGCGAAGGCACTGAAGATCAACGCGGGCCACGAGCCGGGCACCGATGTCGGCCCGGTCGTGTCGAAGGCCGCGCATGCGCGCATCACCGCGCTGATCGACGAAGGCGTGAAGGCCGGCGCGAAGCTCGAACTCGACGGCCGCGGCGTGAAGGTGCCCGGCTACGAACATGGCAACTTCGTCGGCCCGACGATCTTCTCGGGCGTGACGACCGACATGTCGATCTATACCGAAGAAATCTTCGGGCCGGTGGTGGTCGTGCTCGAAGCCGACACGCTCGACGACGCGATCGCGCTCGTCAACCGCAACCCGATGGGCAACGGCGTGGGCCTGTTCACGCAAAGCGGCGCGGCCGCGCGCAAGTTCCAGAGCGAGATCGACATCGGCCAGGTCGGCATCAACATCCCGATTCCGGTGCCGGTGCCCTACTTCAGCTTCACGGGCTCGCGCGGCTCGAAGCTCGGCGATCTCGGCCCGTACGGCAAGCAGGTCGTGCAGTTCTACACGCAGACGAAAACGGTCACCGCACGCTGGTTCGACGACGACGCGACGGCCGGTGGCGTGAACACGACGATCGCGCTGCGCTGAGTGCGAAGCACGGGACCGGACCAAGCGCTAAAGCGCCAAGTCCGGTCGACCGCCTTGCATGGGACCGGACCAAGCGCTAAAGCGCCAAGTCCGGTCGACCGCCTTGCATGGGACCGGACTAAGCGCTAAAGCGCCAAGTCCGGTCGACCGCCTTGCATGGGACCGGACTAAGCGCTAAAGCGCCAAGTCCGGTCGACACACGAGACTACACATGGAAATTGCATTCATCGGACTCGGCAACATGGGCGGCCCCATGGCCGCCAACCTGCTCAAAGCCGGCCACGCACTGACGGTGTTCGACCTCGACACACATGCAGTCGACGCCGCAGTGCGCGCAGGCGCGACAGCGGCCAGCTCGCCGCGCGAAGCCGCTGCACGCGGCGCGGTCGTGATCACGATGCTGCCGGCCGCTCAGCACGTGCGCGCCGTCTACCTCGGCGACGACGGCGTGCTGGCCGGCGTGCAGGCAGACGCGACACTGATCGACTGCAGCACGATCGATCCCGGCACCGTGCGCGCGGTGGCCGACGCGGCAGCACAACGCGGCTTCCCGCTCGCCGACGCGCCCGTGTCGGGCGGCACCGGCGGCGCGCAAGCCGGCACGCTGACCTTCATGGTCGGCGCGGACGCCGCGCTGTTCGAGCACATCCGCCCCGTGCTGCTCGACATGGGGAAAAACGTCGTGCATTGCGGCGGCACGGGCACCGGGCAAATCGCAAAGATCTGCAACAACCTGCTGCTCGGAATCTCGATGATGGGCGTGTCGGAAGCAATGGCGCTCGGCGCGGCGCTCGGCATCGATCCGGCCGTGCTGGCCGGCATCATCAACACCTCGACCGGCCGCTGCTGGAGCTCGGACACGTACAACCCGTATCCGGGCGTGAGCGACACGGCACCAGCCGCGCGCGGCTATGCGGGCGGCTTCGCGGCGAACCTGATGCTGAAGGATCTCGGGCTCGCGACCGAAGCGGCACGCAGCGCGCACCAGCCGGTGTGGATGGGCGCACTCGCGCAGCAGCTCTATCAGTCGATGAGCCAGCAGGGGCTCGGCACGCTCGACTTCTCCGCGTGCGTGAAGCTGTACGAGGCGCAGTCGGCCTGACCCGAACCGCCGACGCCGGACGTGCGCCGACCCGCGATGTGCCTGAACGGCATCGCGGGTCGGTTTGCATCGGGGGAAGGAAAACGCGGATGGCGACGGCGCGTCAACGCCGCCGATCGTTCAACCGCGCGGGTTCGATGCCGTCTCGAAGGTCGGATGGCACTCGAACGCGAGTTCGGCGCGCGCGTCGACACGGCTGCCGCCGGTCAACGATTCCGTCTTCATGCTCGCGCGCATGCCGCGCTGCGTGCAGTAGTTGGTGGCTTCGTCGATGGCCTTCGTATGAGCGTCGGCCCACGTCGTCGACACGCCGACCGTGCGCGTCGTCACGGTGTACACGTTCGGGTTCGACGTCGCGGTCACGTCGGAAGCGGTCGAACACGCGGCGAGCAAGCATGCAGCAGCCGCGACGGTCAACCATCGCAGGGATCGATAAGAGACTGGATTGGACATGGGGGGCAAGCGCACGCCGTTCGACGTGCATTGAGCAACATAGGCGACAGTATGCCTGCTCGATCGCCG
This sequence comes from Burkholderia sp. BCC1999, assembly GCF_905339975.1. NCBI lineage: Bacteria > Pseudomonadati > Pseudomonadota > Betaproteobacteria > Burkholderiales > Burkholderiaceae > Burkholderia > Burkholderia sp. BCC1999. The sequence goes on from NZ_CAJPHP010000035.1 coordinate 9,507, forward strand.
GAGATCATGCCCCTTTCAGTGAACACATTGTTTCGAATGGTTAAACGATGGCCGGTTCAGGCAAGATTTACAGCCGTCGCCGGCAACCGTTTTCACGTGCCGGGTAGTTTTGCCCTGCCGGCCCGTTGTTTCAGCCGCTCATGGCCGTCCGACGGTCGACGCGCGACGTCCTGCCTGATCCCCGCCGACGCTTTCGCCGGGCCGGCCGCCACGCCGCCGACTTTTTTCAACCCGTGCGACCATCTCGCGCGCCTCTCGGTGCGCCATACGCAAGCGCGCTGCGCCATATCGCCGCACAGGCATATCGCTTGCGCCATCCCCACGCCCGCCTCCCCGGCGGTCGACATCCTTCCCTCAACCGGCGCTGCGCACCGCGCGACCCATCGTGCGGCGGTCCCGCATCGTCAGCAGGTTCCCTGAACGAGAGGACAACATGAAATCAATACGAACGCTGGTGGCCCTGTGCTCGGTCGTTTCCGTGCTCGCGGCGTGTGGCGGCGACGGCAACGACGTCGGCACCGAACTCGGCATCTCGAAGCCGCAGGCGCGCTTTATCAACGCCGTGCCGGCCGGACCGAACCTCGACTACTACCTGAATGCGAAGATCGACCAGGCGGGCGTCGCCTACAAGGGCGTGACGCGCTATCACGACGTCGACTCCGGCACGCAGAACGCGAGCTACGACGTGTCGGGCACGACGACGACCGTCGCCGCGCAATCGTTCGGCGCGGCGAACGGCCACCACTACACGACGATCGCCCTGCCGAGCACGACGTCGCTGATCTCCGTGATCGACGATCCGTACGACAAGGGCCTGCTGTCGGACAAGGCGCGCGTGCGCAGCTTCAATGCGTCGCCGAACGCACAGAACGTCGACGTGTACGTCGTCCCGCCGGGCACCGACATCACGACGCAAAGCCCGACGATGGCAGGTGCGGCCTACCAGAACGCGGTGCCGGCCACGACGCAGGATTCGATCTACCTGAACGGCGGCAGCTACCAGGTGATCGTCACGACGGCCGGCAGCAAGACACCGATCCTCAAGACCGCGCCGGTCACCATCAACAACAACGCCGACTGGCTGCTGCTGACGATTCCGTCGGGCGGGGTCGGCGACGTGACGCCGAACGACGTTCACGTGCTCGTCGCGCAAGGCAACGACGCCGATACGTCCGCGCAGGAACTCGGCCCGCAGTAAGGACCGCCAACGGTCGTGGCGGCTGGTACGGTTGCGCCGGCCGCCGCGACCCCGCACACCGGTATCAGTCGACTCGCTCGAGTCGGATCACGTGCTCGGCGCGCGTACCGTCGCCGTGTTCGATATCGACGTCGCCGACGTGGCACACGCGCCAGCCCGGCCGCGTCGCGATCTGCGGCAGGTTGCCGGACGGCCGGCTCTCGATTCCGCCGAGCCCTTCGTCGGGTGTCTCGACCGCTTCGTCGAGCGACGCGTTCGAGTAAATCACGTTGTCGTGCCACTTCGACGCGCCGGCCGCCGCCTCCATGCCCTTGCCGTCGACGTCGACGGTGTTGTCGGTCATCGCCATGTTCGCGTTGTCGAGCGTCGCGATCCGGGCGGCCGCGCGCCGCACGGGGTCGCGACTGTCGCCCGCCTGCGTGCCGCGTTCGACCGGCGGCAGGCCGGTCGGCATTTTCCCGGCGATCGCCTCCGGCGTCATCGGATGCCGTGCCACCTGTGCCGCCTGGGTCGCGGCATCCGGCATGTCGCCTGCCGCCGGTGTTTTCACCGGGCTCTTCTCGATCTGTTCCCGCTGCTGTTCCGGGGTAGGGTTCGATTTCGCGTTCTGCATCGCACCTCCTTGTCCGGCCAGCTTGCGCCGGTTCGCGCCGTCGCCGGTCCGTGAATCGCTACAACGGCTCTTGCAAATCTTTCATGCACACGGCTGCGAGCACACACGCCACCAAACGCGCCTGCCCGGCACGGCACACGAAAAAAGCGGACGGCACACCCGCACGCAGCCGGCACGCCGCCCGTCCGGTAAAGCGCCCGTCAGCCGCCGCTGGCGCCGCCCGGCGCGGAGGCCGCGCCCGGCATGCTCGCGCCGCTGTCGCCGCTGCTGCCTGCCGCGCCACTGCTCGGCGTGCCCGATGGTGCGGTGGACGGCGCGGCCGACATGCCGCCCGTCGCGCTCGAATCGGAACTCGCCCCGCCAGCGCTGTCGTTGCTCTTCTTCTGGCAGCCCGCGCCTGCCGCCAGCCCCGCAATCAGGATGCCGGCGAAGACGGCTCGCGATACATGACGAAAGGAATATCGCTGCATGACACCTCCGCTGATGTCGATGTGGATGGAGCCCGCAAGCGAGCAATTTGCGTGCCGCGCCCGCGTGCGGCTGGTGGGCACCTTCCATTCATTTTTCAAATGACGCCCAGCCGAATATTTAATTTCCCATCGTCACGGCCGCCACCCATACTCGCGAACAAATCCGAGACATAACGTCCACGGCGGCCGGGCCGTCGCAGCGTGACCACGCTGCCGGTTTCGCGCCCCGCACATGGAAGGAGACAACGGCGTGCAACTGGAAGCCACCCACCGCGCGGGCATCATGCTCGGCGCGGCCGACGCATCGCATCGAACCGATTCGGCCACGCGCGACCCCGCGCTGAGCCCGCGGCTGCACAATCCCGATCTCGCGCCGACCAAGGCCGAGGGCCGGACCTGGGGCCGCTACAGCATCTTTGCGCTGTGGACCAACGACGTGCACAACATCGCGAACTACTCGTTCGCGATCGGGCTGTTCGCGCTCGGCCTGTCGGGCTGGCAGATGCTCGCATCGCTCGCGATCGGCGCGGTGCTCGTGTACTGCTTCATGAACCTCACCGGCTACATGGGCCAGAAGACCGGCGTGCCGTTCCCGGTGATCAGCCGGATGAGCTTCGGCATCTACGGCGCGCTGCTGCCCGCGATGATCCGCGCGGTAATCGCGATCGCATGGTTCGGCATCCAGACCTATCTCGCCTCCGTCGTGCTGCGCGTGCTGCTCACGGCGATCTGGCCCGGTCTCGCCGCGTTCGACCAGAATGCGATCTTCGGGCTGTCGACGCTCGGGTGGATCACGTTCATCGCGATCTGGCTCGTGCAGATCGGCATCCTCACGTACGGGATGGAGATGGTCCGCAAGTACGAGGGGCTCGCCGGCCCGGTGATCCTCGTCACGACGCTGTCGCTCGCCGCGTGGATGTATAGCCGCACGGGCGGCCATCTCGCGATGTCGATCGGCAAGCCGATGACGGGCCTGAAGATGTGGACGGAGATCTTCGCGGGCGGCTCGCTGTGGCTCGCGATCTACGGCACGCTGGTGCTCAACTTCTGCGATTTCGCCCGTTCGTCGCCGAGCGCGAAGACGGTGCGCGTCGGCAACTTCTGGGGCCTGCCGGTCAACATCCTCGTGTTCGCGACGATCAGCTTCGTACTCGCGGGCGCGCAGTTCAAGCTGAACGGCCACATCATCCACAGCCCGACGGAAATCATCGCGACGGTGCCGAACAAGCCGTTCCTCGTGCTCGGCTGCCTCGCCTTCCTGATCGTGACGGTCGCCGTGAACATCATGGCGAACTTCGTCGCACCGGCCTTCGTGCTGACGAGCCTCGCGCCGCAGCGCCTGTCGTTCCGACGCGCGGGCCTGATCAGCGCGACGATCGCCGTGCTGATCCTGCCATGGAACCTGTACAACAGCCCGATCGTGATCGTCTACTTCCTGTCCGGCCTCGGCGCGCTGCTCGGCCCGCTGTACGGGATCATCACGGTCGACTACTGGCTCGTGCGCAAGCAGCGCGTGAACGTGCCCGATCTCTATACCGAAGCGCCGACCGGCGCCTACTTCTACACGCGCGGCGTGAACCGCAAGGCGCTCGCGGCGCTCGTGCCGTCCGCGCTGATCTCGATCACGCTCGCCGTCGTGCCGGCCTTCAGCGCGATGACGCCGTTCTCCTGGCTGCTCGGCGCGGCCATCGCGGGCAGCGTGTACTGGCTGCTGGCCGATCGCAAACGGCAATACGAAGAGCGCTCGGGCGAACACATCGCGGTCGCCTGCGCGCAACACTGACACACACGCATACGGAGTCACCGATGAGGATCCTGGTAGTCAACGTCAACACGACCGAGTCGATCACCGACGCGATCGCCGCGCAGGCGCAGGCCGCCGCGTCGCCGGGCACGGAGATCGTCGGGCTGACGCCGCGCTTCGGTGCGGAGTCGGTCGAAGGCAACTTCGAGAGCTATCTCGCGGCGATCGCCGTGATGGATCGCGTGTTGAGCTACGACGAACCCTACGACGCGGTGATCCAGGCCGGCTACGGCGAACACGGCCGTGAAGGGCTGCAGGAACTGCTGACGGTGCCCGTCGTCGACATCACCGAAGCAGCCGCGAGCATCGCGATGCTGCTCGGCCATCGCTACTCGGTCGTCACGACGCTCGACCGGACGGTGCCGCTGATCGAGGATCGCCTGAAGCTCGCCGGGCTCGATGCGCGCTGCGCGTCGGTGCGTGCCAGCGGCCTCGCGGTGCTCGAGCTCGAAGAGAACCCGGCCCGCGCGATCGAGTCGATCGTCGGCCAGGCGCAGCGCGCGGTGAAGGACGATCACGCGGAAGTGATCTGCCTCGGCTGCGGCGGGATGGCCGGCCTCGACCGGCAGATCGAGGAATGCACGGGCGTACCGGTCGTCGACGGCGTGTCGGCCGCGGTCGCGCTCGCCGAGTCGCTGGTGCGCCTGAAGCTGAAGACGTCGAAGGTCCGCACGTACGCCCCACCGCGCCCAAAGCGGATCGTCGGCTGGCCGGGAACCTTCGCAAAATGACGACGCGCCGCCGGCCGGCAGCCGCGTTGCGCTCGGCCACGGTGTCGCCGGGAGGCGTATCGGCATGCGGGACCCGCTAGACCCGACCGCCCTGCCGCGCGACGCGGCCGACGCCACGGGCGCGCTCGACGTGCTCGATGCGCGGCTGATGCGCATCCTGCTCGTGCTGCTGACCGAGCGCACCGTGTCGCGTGCGGCCGTGCGCCTGAACATGTCGCAGCCGGCGACGAGCGCCGCGCTCAAGCGGCTGCGCACGCTGCTCGGCGATCCGCTGCTGGTGCGCAGCCGCTACGGGATGGTGCCGACCGAGTTCGGCGCGCGGCTGATCGAACCGCTGCGCAACGCGCTGCGCGTGATCGATTTCATCCGCATGCAACAGCCGACGTTCGACGCGCGCACGTCGGTGCGTACTTACCGGATCGGCTGCCCCGACTACCTGAACGTGCTGTTCGTGCCGAAGCTCGTCGCACTGTTCCGAGAACGCGCGCCGAATGCGCAGCTCGTGTTCCATCCGCTCGGCGACGGTTTCGACGACGAGCGCGCGCTGGCCGACGGCGAGCTCGACGTCGTGATCGACAACCGTCCCGCACGCCAGTCGCGCTTCCGGCAGGACGACCTGTTCGACGACCGCGTCGTGTGCCTGATGCGCGCGACGCATCCGCTCGCGCGGCGCGGCGCGATGACGGCCGCCGATTTCGCGGCAGTGCCGCAGCTGTGCCCAACGCCGTCGTGGCTCGAAGCGTCCGGCGCGATCGACCGGCAGCTCGAACGCGTGGGCCTGCAGCGGCACATCGTCGTCACGCTGCCGCACTTCGAACTCGCCGCACATGCGCTCGTGCGCACCGACATGATCCTCACGACCACGTACCGGCTCGCGCGGCACTATGCGAAGCTGCTGCCGCTCGCCGCGATCGCGCTGCCGATCGAACCGCCGGACATCGTGTACCGGATGACGTGGAACGAATCGGGAGCGTGTGTCGAAGGCGTGCGCTGGCTGCGCGGCTTGATCGCGGAGGCGACACGTGCGTGGCTCGATGCCGAGGCGACGCTGCCGGCGGTCGCTGCTGTCGCCGCGATCGCTGTCGGCACGGATACGGACGCGCTGACGACCGCGCCGGCCGTCTCCGATACGCCTGAACCCACCCGCCGCACGCGCCGCAAGCAGGCGACGCATTGCCGCGCATCGCCCCCTGCTCGTGTCGCGCATGCGGCGCGCATCCACCGTATCGCGACAAAGCCGCATTGACCGGTTCCAGGCCGGTGCCGGCACGATGTGCGCGATTGCCGCATGCATGAAGATGGCACACATCGCGCTGGCCGTTCCGATCACGCTGCTCGCGAGCACCGGCGCATTCGTCTGCAATCGGGACTGCGCAAAGCGACGCGCGGCCTTCACGACGAACAGATCGATCGCGACGCCAAGACACTGAGGCGGCTTGCGGCATCAAACATGCCGCGCGAGCGCGAGCAGCACCGACAACGACACGATCGACCCGAGCGTCGACAGCAGGATCGTGCGCGACGTCACCTGCGCTTCGCGTCCATAGAATTCCGCCAGCATGTACGGCCCGGTGCCGGTCGGCAGCGCGGCGAGCACGACCGCGATCTGCGCGAGCACGGGCGGCATCGCGAACACGCGCACGCCGAGCCACCACGCGAGCGCCGGCTGCACGAACAGCTTGACCGCCGTCAGCGCGACGCTGCCGCGCGGCGCCTCGCCGCCCGCCTCGCGCTTCTCCGCGAGAAACAGCCCGAGGCTGACGAGCGCACACGGGCTCGCGGCCGCGCCGAGCAGCTTCAGGAACGTTTCGACCGGCGCGGCGAGCGACACCTGCGCAGCCGACACGCAGACCCCGGCCAGCGGCGCGACGATCAGCGGGTTGCGCAGCAGCGCACCGGCCACCTTCCACATCAGCTTCAGCGGCGCGCGGTCGCGCTGCAGCCCGATCTCGATCAGCACGATCGCACCGGCGAACAGCACGCACGCGACGAGGATGGTCGCGATCGTGGTCGGCGTGAGGCTGTCGGTACCGAATGCGAGCAGGCCCAGCGGAAAGCCGAGATAACCGGTGTTCGGATACGACGCGGCGATCGCGTCGATACTCGCATCGGCGAGCCCGCGCCCCGCGAACAGGCGCCACGCGAGCACGCCGGCGAACACGAGCGCGCAGGTCAGCGCGAACGTCGCCACGAAGGCCGGCTGGTACAGCTGGTGCCACGATGCGTGCGCCATGATCTGGAACAGCAGCGCGGGCAGCGCGAGCCACACGACGAAGCGGTTGAGTTCCGACGCGGCCGCCGGCCCGAGTACGCCGCGCCGGCGGCACAGGAATCCTGCCGCGATCAGCCCGAACACGGGCAACAGAATCTCGATCGTCGATGACATCTTGAATACGCTGCGTGAAACCGGAACGCGCCAGCTTAATGGTTCCGTGTGCGCGCGTCCAATACGCTGCGCATGTGCCCCATTCGTCACGCGCCGTCACGCATCGGTTGCGTAAGCAACTTGTATGCAACGACGGCCGCGCCGAGCGCCAGCACGCCGCTCACGGTCAGTGCGTCGGCGAACCCGCTCGCGAATGCGACAGGCGCCGCCTGTGCGAGTACGCCGGCGGCCGACGGCGGCACGCGGCCGAGCGCCTGCGCCAGATCGCCAGCCAGCAGGCTCGACATGAACGGCGCATCGGCGAACGCGCGCAGGCCGGGCGTGGCGGACAACAGCGCGTCGAGCCGCGCGTGCGTACTCGCCGCCAGCACCGCGCCTAGCACGCCGACGGCCGTCACGATCGCCGAGAAGCGCGTCGTCGTGCTGATGCCCGACGCCATGCCCGTGCGGTCCGGCGGGACGCACGCCATGATCGCCTTCTGCGTGTCGCCGTTCATGATGCCGGCGCCGCACCCCGTCACGAACATGCCGATTGCGACGAGCCGGTAATCGCCGCTGGCCGTCAGCGCCGCGGTGACGAGGTTGCCCGCGCCGATCAGCGCGAGTCCGCCCGCCAGCACGCCGCCCGACGACACACGCGCCGCGAGCGCCGCGCCGAGCGACGGGCCGGCGATCATCGCGAACGCGAACGGCAGCATGCCGAGCCCTGCGTCGACGGCCGACATCCCGAACGCGTTCTGCAGGTACAGCGGCAGGAACGTCATCATCACCTGCGCGCACGCCGCATAGCCGAACATCGCGAGCACCGCGCCGACGAAGCGCGGCCGGCGGAACAGCGCGAGATCGATCATCGGCCGCGCCTGCCAGCGCTCCGCGCCGATGAACGCAACCAACAGCGCAGCGGCAAGCGCGAGCCGGCCAAGCGTCGCGACCGACAGCCAGCCATGCGCCGGCGCGCCGATCAGCGCCGCGATCGCACACGCGAGCGCCGCGCCGAACAGCAGGCTGCCGGCCGCATCCACGCGTTTCGCATGCGGATCCCTCGACTCGTCGATCGCGACGCGCGCACCAGCCGCCAGCAGCACGCACACCGGCAGGTTCAGCAGGAACACCCAGCGCCACCCGATCCATTGCGTGATCGCGCCGCCGACGAGTGGCGCGATCGCCGTCGCGACGCCCATGCACATGCCCCAGATCGCCCATGCGCGCGCCCGGTCGCGCCCTTCCGGAAAACGGTTCGCGATCACCGCGAGCGCAGCCGTCAACAGCAGCGCGGCGCCGCCGCCCTTCACCGCGCGCGCGGCGATCAGCCAGCCGGCCGACGGCGCGACGCCGCAGCCGAGCGACGCCAGAAAGAAGAGCGCGAGCCCCGCGAACAGCATCCGCTTGCGCCCGAAGCGATCGGCGAGCCCGCCGGCCGGCAGCAGGCACGCGGCGAACGCGGTCATGTATGCGCTCACGACCCATTCGATGTCGGCGAAACTCGCGTGAAAGCTGCGCGCGATGCTCGGCAGCGATACCGCGACGACGTTCGTGTCGAGCACGATCAGCGAACAGGTCGCGGATGCGACCGCAAGCGTCGCGGCGGCCGGCAGGCGCGCGCCCGCACGCGAGGCGTCGGCCGCGGCCGCGCGCGACGCCGGTGAAGACTGGGACATCGGCAACTCCGGAACAGGATGGACAAGCCGTATGCTAGGCTTGCCTGTATTGCCTGTCATTGCTACTCCCGTGCTGTTTCATTAACGAAAAATGCAATCATGGACCGGCTCGAATTCCGTCACGTGCGCGCGTTCCTGAGTGTCGCGCAGCACCTGCATTTCGCCCGCGCGGCCGAAGCACTAGACATGGCACCGCCGGCGCTCACGCGACAGATCCAGGAAGCCGAACGCGTGCTCGGCGTGCGGCTGTTTCACCGTTCGCGCCGCGCGGTCGCGCTGAGCGCGGCCGGCGAGGCCTATCTCGCCGAAGCAAGCGCCGCTTTCGAGCACCTGCAGCGCGGCCGCGAACTCGCCGCGCTGGCCGAGCGCGGCGAACTCGGCCGGATCGAGATCGGCTACGTATCGTCCGCCGTCTATTCGGGCACGCTACAGCGCACGGTCGGCGCGTTCCGTGCCGCGCACCCGCGCATCGAGTTGAACCTGCGCGAAGTGCCGATGGACGACGTCGCGAACCAGCTCGACGCGGGCCGGCTCGACCTCGCGTACGTGCGCCCGCCCCTGCCGCTGCCCGGCGGCCTGCGGATCGTCACGCTGCAGCGCGACGTGTTCGTCGCGGCCGTGCCGGCCGATTCGCGCTACGCGGAAACGGCAACCCTGCGCGCGGCCGACCTCGCCGACGCGCGCTTCGTGGTGCCAGAACAGGAGCGCGGCACGCTCGAAGTCGCGCGCCGCGGCCGTTTCGCGCCGCTGATCGCCGCACGGCCGGGCGGCTTGCTCGCGGTGCTCGCGTGCGTGTCCGTGAACGGCTGGGTCGCGGTGATTCCCGATGCGCTCGCCGGTTGCGTGTCGCTGCCGGGCGTCGTCTACCGGCCGATCGCCGGCAAGCCGATCGTGTCGGAACTGGCGCTCGCACACCGGCGCTTCGAACGGGCGCCGGCCGTACGCGCGTTCCTGCGTACGGTCGTGCCGGCCGCGGCAAGCACCGCCTGAGCACGGCAGCCGCGGCGCGTCGAGGTCGGCTCGTCCGGCCGTCATCGCGCGAATATGCATTGCACGATTCGATGTTTGCCGGCCGGAAACCGATTCCGTAACCTGCCCGGCAGCCGCGCCGCACGGGCGCGGGTCACCCGGAACATGCCGTCGATGAATGCTTCTTCCACCGCAGCGCGCCGCCGCGTGCTGCAGCGCCTTGCCGCCCTTGCCGCCGCACCGCTCGCCGGCGGCGCCGCATTGCCCGCCCAAGCGGCCGGCGCCGACCTGTCGGACGTCACGCTCGTGCTCGGCGACCAGGCCGGCGGCCTGCGCGCGCTGGCCGAAGCCGCGCGCGTGCTCGACGGCACGCCCTACCGGTTCCGCTGGGCCAATTTCCAGGGCGCCGCGCCGCTGTTCGAAGCCCAGCGCGCGGGCGCGATCGATCTCGCGCCGGCCGGCGACCTGCCCGTGCTGACGGCCGCGCTCGGCGATCCGTCGCTGCGGATCGTCGCGACGCGCGTCGGCTCGCCGGCGTCGCTCGGCATCGTCGTGCAGCCCGATTCGCCGGTCCGCACCGTCGCCGACCTGAAAGGGCAAACCGTCGTCGTGTCGTCCGCGCGCGGCAGCATCTCGCAATACCAGCTGTACGGCGCGCTGCGCGAGCACGGCCTTGCACCGCGCGACGTCGACGTGCGTTTCGTGCTGCCCGTCGACGCGTTCGCCGCGTTCGAAGCGAAACGGATCGCCATCTGGGCGACGTTCGACCCGTACTACGGGCATGCGGTGCGACGCGGCGCGCGCATCGTCCGGGACGGCAGCGGGATCAATTCGGGGCTCGCGTTCCTCACGTCGCCGATCGAGACACTGAACGACGGCGCGAAACGCGCGGCGCTCGCGGACGTCCTTGCGCGGCTCGCCCGCGCGGGACAATGGGCGCTGGCGCACCCGGCCGACTACGCGAACGTCTATGCGTCACTCACGCGCCTGCCGCCCGATGCGGCGACCGACATCGCGCACCGGGCCGCGCTCGCGCAGCGCAGCCTCAGCGGCGCCGACATCGACGTGCTGCAGCGTGTCGCCGACCGTGCAGCGGCGGATGCGATCCTGCCGCGTCGCGTCGACGTCGCGTCGATCGCGATCCGGAACGTGTCTGCCTGAGCGATGACGCGCGTAGCTGCGTTCAGCGTGGCCGCACCATATCGAGATCCGGCACGTCATCGCCGAACGTCGATGCCACGAGCGTGCGCATCGCGGCGATCAGCAGCGTCGGCCCCGACTGGTTGAACGTGCAGCGCTCGCCGGCAGCCGGCACGGCCCGGTGCAGCACGGCGCGCCATTCGCCGCGCCCGCCGTCGCGCTCGAACGCGGCAAACGACAGCCGCTCGACGATCGGGCCGCCGTCAGCCCACGACGACGACGGCGCGAACGGCACCGGCGCGCCATCGCGTTCGCGGATCACGCAGCATCCCGATGCGTCGACGCGTGGCGCGCCGAGGTCTAACGCCATCGCCACCCAGTAATCGAGTGGCGCGCCTGTCAGGTCCTGGACTTGCATGACCGTCTCCGTATGACCGTCGTGTCGGTCGGCATCGTGCCCGTCGCACGCCCAGCCGCCGCGGCCGTATCCCATGCGCGCAGGGTTTCGTCTCGCGCCGCCCTGCGATAAGCATAGTTCAAATCGTTTCTTGTCCACCTCAACCGCGTCATCGAGAATGATTCGACGGACCGACATCCGTCGCCGCCCCTCCAACGTACTCCTGACCGATCGATTCATGCTTCCACTGCGCCTGCTGCGATCGCTGCTGATCGCGTCCCTCATTGTGTTGCCGGCCGCCGCCGCGCATGCCGACAAGCCCGCCACCATCCGCATCGGCGTCGCCCAGCAAGGCGCCGGCGATCCGCCGACCTTCGGCGGATCGAGCGCCGCCACCGTGCAGTTGCAGCAGCTGGTTGAAAAGGAATTCGCCGCCGACGGCATCAAGGTGCAGTGGCTGTTCTTCAAGGGTGCGGGGCCGGCCGTCAACGAGGCGATCGCCAACAAGGCGCTCGACTTCGCGTACCAGGGGGACCTGCCTGCCGTGCTCGCCCGTTCGAACGGGATCAAGACGCGCCTGCTGCTTGCCGCCAGCGTGCGCTCGGGGATCAAGATCGCGGTGCCGCCCGACTCGACGATCCGTTCGATCAAGGACCTGAAAGAGCGCCGCGTGTCGATCTTTCGCGGGACCAACCTGCAACTCGTCGCCGACAATGCGCTCGCGAAGAACGGCCTCGGCGAACGCGACCTGCGCGTGATCAACCTCGACTCCGCCAGCTCGCTCGCCGCGCTCGCGTCGAAAGGCATCGATGCGTCGGTCGGCGACTACCAGCTGTACAAGCTGCGCGACGCGGGGCTCGCCAGGATCATCTACGAATCGCAGAACGACGGCCCGCAGTTGACGCGGCAGACCCACCTGCTCGTACTCGACGATTTCGAGCGCGCGCACCCGGACATCGTGCAGCGCGTCGTCACCGCGTACGTGAAAGGCGCGCAATGGTCTTCCGACGAGGCGAACCGCGATGCGCTGTTCAAGCTGTGGGCGAAGAGCGGCGTGCCGTATGCATCGTGGCAGGCCGACTATGCGAACCAGCGCCTGAAGGACCGGCTGTCGCCGCTGATCGACCCGTTCGTCATCGCACGCTACAAGGCCGTCGCGCAAGATGCGCTGAACCTGAAGCTGATCCGGCAGCCGGTCGACGTGGACGGCTGGTTCGAGCCGAAGTATCTCGACAACGCGCTGCGCACGCTGAAGCTCGAAAACTACTGGCAGCGGTACGACGCGGCCGGCAAGCCCCTCTCCTGATCCGGACCCGCGCCGATGAGCGACACCGCGTTTTCGATTCCGTCGTCCGAGCGTCATGCACTCGCCACGCCGCCGCATCGCGCGGCAGTCGTAACGCGGCTCGCGTGGCGGCTCGCGCCCTGGGTGCTGCCCGCATTGCTGTTCGCGCTGTGGACGGTCGGCAGCGCGCGCGGCTGGATCGCGCCGCAGATCCTGCCGCCGCCCGAACGCGTGTACGAATCGCTCGCGGACCTCGCGACAAGCGGCGATCTCGCACGCCACACACTGATCAGCCTGCAACGCGTGCTGGTCGGCTTTGCGGCCGGCACGCTGCTCGGATTTTCAATCGGCGTCGCACTCGGCCTGTCGCGCACGCTGGAGGCCTATGTACTACCAAGCTTCAACGCGCTCGTGCAGATTCCGGTGCTCGGCTGGCTGCCGTTCCTGCTCCTGCTCGTCGGCGTCGGAGAACCGCTGAAATACCTGCTGATCGCGCACGCGGCACTCGTCCCCGTCACGCTGAGCACGTTGCAGGGATTCCGCCAGACGCCGCCCGCGCTCGACGAAGTTGCACGCGTGTTCGGCTATACGCGCCGGCAACGCATCGTCCGCGTCGTGCTGCCGGCCGCGATTCCGACGCTTGCGACCGGCGTACGGCTCGCCTTCACGAAATCGTGGCTCGCGCTCGTCGTCGTCGAGCTCGTCGCGTCGTCCGAAGGGCTCGGCTACCTGATCGTGTACGGGCGGCAACTGTTCCAGCTCGACCTCGTGATGGCGGCCGTGGTCGTGGTCGGCGCGGTCGGCCTGCTGATCAACCGGCTGCTCGATGCACTCGAAGCACGCCTGCGCCGCGGCGTACCGTCCGCGTTTCGCGGCTGAGCCGGGCCGCCCCATCGAAGGAGAGTCAACCGTGCCGGATTCCGCCATCCCCGCACTCACGCCGGAAGGCCCGCCCACGCCCGCCCGCCGCCTGCACGTACCCGACTGGCGCGGTTTCGTGCTGCCTGTCGTTGCGTTCGCACTCTGGTGGGCGATCGCGTCCGCGCATTTCGTGAAAAGCGGGCTGCTCGTCGGCCCGTCCGACGTCCTGCGCACCGCATGGGCGCAGGCCACGAGCGGCGCGCTCGGCCGCGCCTTGTCCGCGTCGCTCGCGCGCGAAGCGTGCGGCTTCGCGATCGGTGCCGCGGGCGGGCTGCTGCTCGGCGCCGCGCTCGGGCTATCGCGCATCGCCGCGCGGATGGTCGGCCCGAGCTTCGACACGTTCAAGCAGATCTCGCTGTTCGCATGGATTCCTCTGATTTCAGTGTGGTTCGGCCTCGGCGACGCCGCCAAGGTCGTGTTCCTGTCGCTCGCCGCGCTGCTGCCCGTCGCCGCGCACACGTGCGATGGCATTCACGCCGTGCCGCGTACCTATGTCGACGTCGCGCGCGCGCTGCGCTACACGCGACTCCAGCTCATTCGCCACGTGATCCTGCCGGCCGCGCTGCCGTCGATCTTCACCGGGCTGTATCTCGGCCTGATCTATTCGTGGCTCGCGACGCTCGGCGCCGAATACCTGCTGGTCGCAGGCAGCGGCATCGGCAATACGCTGATCGACGGCAGCGAGCAATTCCGGATGGATCTCGTGCTGTTCGGGATCATCGTCGTCGGTGTTACCGGCTGGGCCCTGAACGCGATCGCGCGTGCGATCGAGCGCAAGGTGCTGGCCCGTCGTGGCGACCTGCCGCGCTGATCGTCCGCCCCTCATCCACTGCACCCTTCATCGCCCTGCCATGACGACGCTCGCCTCCGATTCGCTCGACATCCTCCATGTGAGCAAGCACTACGCACAACGCGGCGCGACGCTTGCCGTGCTCGACGATGTATCGCTGCACGTACGCGCCGGCGAATTCGTCACGATCGTCGGCGCGAGCGGCTGCGGCAAATCGACCTTGCTGCGGCTGGTTGCCGGGCTCGACACCGACTATGCCGGCGAGATCCGCGCCGGCGACGAACGCGTGCGCGATACGTCGCTGCAACGCGGGATCGTATTCCAGGATCATCGGCTGTTCCCGTGGCTCACCGTCGAACAGAACATCGCCGCCGCATTGCGCAACGCACCGCTCGACACGGCCGCGAAGCGACGTGCGGTCGCGGATCACATCGCGCTCGTCGGACTGAACGGCTTCGAGCATGCGTTTCCGAATCAGTTGTCGGGCGGGATGGCCCAGCGCGTCGCGATCGCGCGCGGCCTCGTGAACCGCCCGCGCGTGCTGCTGCTCGACGAGCCGTTCGGCGCGCTCGACGCGCAGACGCGTGCGCGGATGCAGAACGAACTGCTGCGCATCTGGGAACAGGAGCGCATCACGATGATGCTCGTCACGCACGACGTCGACGAAGCCGTCTATCTCGGCGACCGCGTCGTCACGATGGCGCCGCGCCCGGGCCGCATCGAGCGCATCGTCGATGTCGCGCTGCCGCGGCCGCGCCGGCGCGATGCGCCGGAATTCGCGCGATTGCGCGACACGGTGCTCGCCGATTTCGACGACAGCGAACCGCCCCGCAACGGCGGCACGGGCGGCAAGCGCGTCGACACGCCGCGCCCGCACCGGATCGGCGAATGGCGGCTCGCATGGTAGCCGCGTCACGCGGCCGGATTGTTCTGCATCACCTATCGTTTATCGCAGCGGGAACGCTAAGGTTGTGACGATTCATCGGTTCCGGTTCCGCGCAGTCCCTGCTTGAATGGAGACTCGACCGATCCGACTCCAGGAGACTCACGATGTCCGAAGTCCAGCACGCCGCACAATCGCCTTCGCATGCTTCGCACGCCGCGCCGCGCACGGCCGCCGTTCCGCTTCAGCTTCGCCAGGTCGCCGGCCGGATCGGCGCCGAAATCGCCGGCGTCAGGCTGACGGCCACGCTCGACGATGCGACGTTCGATGCGGTCCAGGCCGCGCTGCTGCGCCACAAGGTGCTGTTCTTCCGTGGCCAGCACCATCTCGACGACACCGCGCAGGAAGCGTTCGCTCGCCGCTTCGGCGAGACAGTCGCCCACCCGACCGTGCCGTCCGTCGACGGCAGCGCCCATCTGCTCGAACTCGATTCCGCGCACGGCGCGCGCGCCAATTCGTGGCACACCGACGTGACGTTCGTCGATGCGTACCCGAAGATCTCGATCCTGCGCGCGGTCGTGATTCCGCCGTTCGGCGGCGATACCGTGTGGGCCAATACGGCCGCCGCCTACGCGCATCTCCCCGATCCGTTGCGCGCACTCGCCGACTCGCTGTGGGCGCTTCACACCAACGCCTACGACTACGCGTCGACGCATGTGCATGCCGACGACACGCAACTGAAGCGCTACCGCGAGGTGTTCACGTCGACCGTCTATGAAACCGAGCATCCGGTCGTGCGCGTGCATCCGGAAACCGGCGAGCGTACGCTCGTGCTCGGCCACTTCGTGCAACGGCTCAAGGGGCTGTCGTCGCAGGATTCCGCGCATCTGCTGCAGGTCTTCCACGAACATGTGACGCGTCTCGAGAACACCGTGCGCTGGAACTGGCAGGAAGGCGACGTCGCGATCTGGGACAACCGCGCGACGCAGCACTACGCGATCAACGACTACGGCGATGCGCGCCGCGTCGTGCGCCGCGCGACCGTTCACGGCGACGTGCCGGTCGGCATCGATGGCCGCCAGAGCGTCGTGCTGAAAGGGCCGGGCGCAACGCTGCAGTAACGTCCGTCTCGCGCGGTGGTGTCATGTCTTGTGCGCCGCCGCGCCACCCCGCACCCAGGATCCGATCATGAGCGTCCCGTCACCGCACCGACACCTGCACGCACAACGATGTCGGCCCTTCGCCCCGTTCACTTCCGCCAGGAGCGTCGCATGAGCGCCCTACTCGAACCCGCCGCCCAGCCGGTCGACGTGATTCCGCTGTCCGCCCATATCGGTGCGGAAATCCGCGGCGTCGACCTCACGCAACCGCTGACCACGCCGCAGATCGCGGCGATCCGCGCCGCGCTGCTGAGATGGCGCGTCATCTTCTTCCGCGAACAGTTCCTCACGCACGAGCAGCACGTCGCGTTCTCCGCGCAGTTCGGCGAACCGACGGTCGGCCACCCGGTGTTCGGACATGTCGACGGTCATCCGGCCGTCTACTCGATCGCGAAGCATCGCAAGGCGACCCGCTTCGAGGGCGAACCGGTGCGCCGGCCGTGGACCGGCTGGCACACCGACGTGACGGCCGCCGTGAATCCGCCGTGGGCGTCGATTCTACGCGGCGTGACGATCCCGCCGTACGGCGGCGACACGCACTGGACGAATCTCGTGCGGGCCTACGAGACGCTGTCCGCGCCGCTGCGTGGCTTCATCGACGGCTTGCGCGGCATCCACCGCTTCACGCCGCCGGCCGGTGCGCGCGCGACCGGCGCGTTCGACGAGGCCGTCGAACGCCGCCCGCTCGTGACCGAGCATCCGCTCGTGCGCGTGCATCCGGAGACGGGCGAACGCGCGCTGTATGTGAGCCCGAGCTTCCTGAAATCGATCGTCGGCCTGGCGCCGCGCGAGAGCCAGGCGCTGCTCGAACTGCTGTGGGAGCACGTGACGCGGCCGGAATTCACGATCCGCTTCAAGTGGGAACCGCGCAGCATCGCGTTCTGGGACAACCGCGCGACCGCGCATCTTGCACCGGTCGACATCTTCGATCTCGACTTCGACCGCCAGCTCTACCGCACGACGCTGACCGGCGACGTGCCGGTCGGCCCCGACGGCCGGCCGTCGGTTGCGCTCGAAGGCTCGCCGGTCGAAGCGGCCGCGGCCGTCGCGCTGAACTGACTCGACCGATTCAACCGACTACTGCCGACACCGGCGCGCACGCGCGCGCCGGCCGCTTTCCGATCAATCGAGCCACACGCCGTCGAACCGGTGCCCGCCGAGCGGCGAGAACGTCAGACCGTGAACACGCCTGGAGATCGGCAGCGACACGATCGACGTCGCGATCGGCGTGAACGGCACCTGATCCTTGAACACGACCTGCGCCTGCTCGTACAGCGACGTGCGCTTGGCAACATCCGCGTTCGAGCGCGCCGCGCTGACAAGTCGTTCGAAATCCTGATTGCACCACTTCGCGAGGTTGCTGCCGTGCACCGCGTCGCAGCCGAGCAGCGTGCCGAGCCAGTTGTCGGGGTCGCCGTTGTCGCCCGACCAGCCGTACAGGATCGCGTCATGCTGGCCGTCGTGCTTCGCGCGGCGGTTGTATTCGCCCCACTCGTAGCTGACGATCTTCGCGCGCACGCCGATCTTCGCCCAGTCCTGCTGGATCAGCTGCGCCATCAACTGCGCGTTCGGGTTGTACGGACGCTGCACCGGCATCGCCCACAGCGTCAGGTCGAAGCCGTTCGGGAACCCGGCCTGCGCGAGCAGCGCCTTCGCAGCGGCCGGATCGCGCGGCGCATCCTTCAGGCGCGGGTTGTACGACCATTGCGTGGGCGGCATCGGGTTGGTCGCGATCTTCGCGTCGCCGTTGAACACGGTCTTCACGATCGCCGTCTTGTCGATTGCGATGTCGAGCGCGCGCCGCACGTCGACGCGATCGAGCGGCGCATGCTGCGTGTTGTACGCGACGAAGCCGACATTGAACCCCATCCCCGAGAACAGCGACAGCTTCGGGTCGCGCCGCACCGTCTCGAGATCGGCCGGGCGCGGAAACACCGACACCTGGCACTCGCCGGCCACCAGCTTCTGCAGGCGCGCGGCCGGATCGGGCGTGATCGCGAACACGAGGCGTGCGAGCTTCACGTCGTCCGGCTTCCAGTAGTCGGGATTCGCCTCGTAGCGGATCAGCGCATCCTTCTGGTACGTGCGCAGCAGGAACGGCCCGGTGCCGACCGGGAACTGGTTGATGTCGGACTCGCGATGCCGCGCGGCAAGCTGCGACGCATATTCGGCCGACAGCACCGACGCGAACGCCATCGCGAGGTTGCGCACGAACACGACGTCGGGCGTCTTCAGCACGAAGCGCACCGTGTAGTCGTCTACTTTGTCGATACGCTCGACGTTGCGGTCGAAACCGAGGTCGCTGAAATACGGGAAGCTGACCGGGTAGGCCTTGCGGAACGGATCGTCCGGATCGAGCATGCGGCGGAACGTGAACACGACGTCGTCGGCCTGGAACGGCCGCGTCGGCTTGAACCAGGCGGTCGTCTGGAATTTCACGCCACGCCGCAAATGAAACGTGATCGTGCGCTGGTCGGGCGATACGTCCCAGCTCGTCGCGAGCGACGGTTCGAGATCGAGCGTGCCGCGCTTGAACTGCACGAGCCCGTTGTAGACCGTGTACGTGCTCGCATCGAAATCCGTGCTCGTCGTGTGCTGGCCCGGATCGAAACCGGCCGGGCTGCCTTCGGTGCAGTACACGAGCGTCTTGCCGGTCGGCGCGGCAAGCGCCTGTGTCGCCGCGCCGGCGAACAGCAGCGACGCGGCGATGCAGCGAAGCGCGACGGCGGCATGCGGTACACCACGCGTACGACGCGTGGCTGACGAAACGTAAGCGTTCTTCATGGTGGCGGAGAGAAAGGATGGCTGTCATGCGAATGACGACGGCCGATCTTCGCGCGCATCCCGCCGATCGCTTACCAATTAATTCGGCGTTGCTTATCGTCGCCGATGCATCCCGCTGCCCGTGCATGAAAACGTCCACGCGAGCGCCGGCGCACGATCCGGCAGCCTTTCGCGCCGCCGCCTTCCGGCCCCCTGCAGACTTTCCGGAATCGGCGCATCGTATCGGCTGGCAAACGCCGGCACCGGCGCGCCGGGATCCGCCCGGCGCCGCTACGCCGTCGAGTCATGGAGGACCCACGATGTCGATCAGTCCCGATGCGCCCTCTCGCCCCGTGAAATCGCCGGGCCCCGATCATCCGATCACGATCGAACCGCATCCGCGGCGCGTGGTCGTGAAGGTGGCCGGCAAGGTCGTCGCCGATACGCGCCATGCGCTGGCGCTGCGCGAGGCCAGCTATCCGGCCGTGCTTTACCTGCCGCGCGAAGACGCCGACATGTCGCTGCTGCAGCGCACGGATCACGCGACCTACTGCCCGTACAAGGGCGACTGCGCGTACTACTCGATCCCGGCCGGCGGCGAACGCGCAACCAACGCGGTATGGACCTACGAGCATCCGTATCCGGCCGTCGAAGCGATTCGCGGGCACCTCGCGTTTTATCCGGATCGCGTCGACTCGATCGAGGAAAGCGCGGCCGGCACCGATTGAGCACCGCCGTGCCGCTGATTTGCATATACGCAATCGTTGGTTGGCCACCGGCCGGCGCGGCCGTATCGTCCTGAATCCGGCGCGGGCCGGCCGGTTGCGTGCATCGCCCGCATCCGGCCCTGCCTTGCGCCGGCCGCGCCGTCCCCGCGCGCGGCCCGTGAACCCGCACGCAGGATGACCCGATGACCGACACACCGCACGCAGACGCTGAAACGACACCGGCAAACCCGCGCCGCCGCCAATGGCTGCATGGTGCGGCCGCCGGTCTGGCCGGGCTCGCGCTCGGGCCGCTCGCGGCCGGCCCCGCCCGGGCCGACGACACGGGCACGCGGCTGCGCATCGGCTTCCAGAAGTACGGCAACTTCGTCGTGCTCAAGGCACGCGGCACGCTCGAGAAGCGCCTCGCGAGCCAGGGCGTCACCGTCCAATGGCTCGAATTCCCGGCCGGCCCCCAACTGCTCGAAGGGCTGAACGCCGGCGCGATCGACGTCGGCACGGTCGGCGAAACGCCGCCGATCTTCGCGCAGGCCGGCGGCGTCGATTTCGTCTATATCGGCAACGAGCCGCCCGCGCCGCAAGGCGAGGCGATCATCGTACTGCCCGATTCGCCGATCCGCACCGTCGCGCAACTGCGCGGCAAGAAGGTTGCGTTCAACAAGGGCTCGAACGTCCACTTCCTGCTCGTGAAGGCGCTCGAACGCGCGGGCCTGACGTATGCGGACATCCAGCCGATCTACCTGACGCCCGCCGACGCGCGCGCCGCGTTCGTGCAGCGCAGTATCGATGCGTGGGTGATCTGGGATCCGTATTTCGCCGCCGCCGAGCGGCAGCTCGGCGCGCGCGTGGTCGCGAACGGCGACGGGCTCGTGCGCAACACGCAGTACTATCTCGCCGCGCGCAAGTATGCGGCTGCCCACCCGCAGGTGCTGCGCACGCTGCTCGACGAAGTCGACGCGGTCGACCGCTGGGCGCGCGATCACGTTCCCGAGGTCGCCACGCAACTGTCGCCGCTCGTCGGCCTCGACGCGCCGACGCTCGAAGTCGCACTCAAGCGTGCCGGCTACGGCGTGCAGCCCATCACCGATGCGACGGTCGCGTATCAGCAGAACATCGCCGACACGTTCAGCACGCTGAAGCTGATTCCGGGCAAGCTGTCGGTCGCCAGCGCGCGCTGACGCGTTACCGTGCGGGCGCGGCGCCGATGCGCCGCCATTCGTCGTAGTCGGTGACGAGGCCCGCGCCGTCGATCTCGATATCGGCCGCATACGTGCCGCTCTCGTAGCGATAGCGATGCGGCGCCGTGCGTGTATAGCGCTGTTCGCCGCGCACGAAGTCGAAATCCGGAAAACGCAGCCACGCGGTGCGGATCGCGGCCGATTCGCCGACGGCGAGCGCGAGCCGCCGGATCGGCAGCGTATTGGTCGACGGGCTGAAACCGAGGTCGATATCGGTCGCGCCCGCGAGCGCCGGCGCATCGACGCCGTCGATCGTCCATTGGCCTGCATCGCAGGCGATGTCCCACGGCTGCTGCGTCGTGCCGATCCAACGTGTCACGCGTGCCGAGCGCGTGAGCCAGTCGGCGCCGCATTCAATTGCGTAGTCGACGCGAAACGGCGCGCCGTCGATCGCACCCGACACCGAGCCCGACAGGTCGATGCCCGAGTGCGATTCGACGAGCCGGCACCATTCGCACGCCTGCCACGTCTGCACGATCTTCCATGCGACACAGTGCGTGCGCACGGCCTCGTCCTGCTGCGTCATGTCGTCTCCTGTCGGTCGCGCGGAAGCCGATTGTCGCTCATCGTGCCGATGAACACACGCGGCTTCGCCGACCGCTGTTCCGGAAGAACGCCGACGAGACTCAGCCGGCTGGCGCGCCGGCCACCTCCGCGCAGCTTTCGGGTTTCCACAGGAACGTACGCGCCACGCGGTCCTGATCGAACAGCACCTTGTACTGGCACTGAACCGGCCCGCTCTTCGACGGCAGATGGAACAGGTAGTCCCATTCGCGCACGCCCATCAACCCTTCCGAGAAGTGCGGCGTGCCGAGCAGCGCATAGAGCTGCGTCTTGTTCATTCCGGCACGCACGCTGCGCAGGTTGTCGAGGTTCGGCCATGCACCGTCGTTCACGCCGGCGTGGCTCACGTCCGGAATCACGGGCCGGTCGGTCGTGCCTTCCGGTGTGACGATGCTGAGATTGCCGCAGCCCGCGACGACGGCGGCGAGACAGACGGCCGCCGCCGCGCGCGCGGCCTGGATCGATACGCGAATGCGCTGGTTTTGCATGGATCGCTGGATTCCGCTGTGATGGATGTTCATGAGGCGTGCGCTCACCACTGGTAGCCGACGCCAACCGACGCACCGAGATCGCCGCGCGACGTGCTGCTCGCGGAGCCCTTCAGCACCCAGTTGCCGTTGTCGGACACGGTCGACAGGCCGAGCGCGACACCGCTCTCGCCGCGCCACGCGCCGCCGCCGAGCGCGATCATGCTCTTGCCCGGCAGGTACGCCTGCGGCAAGCCGGCCATCGCCATCGCCGCGGCAACGCCCGCGGTCAGCCGGTGATCCAGGCTCTGCATGTCGCTGCGCACGCCCGCGATCTGGCTCCCGAGGCCGTGTTCCATCGCGCGCAACTGGTTGACGTTGACCGCATCGGTGCCGGCCGTGCCCGGCGCCACGTTGACAACCTGGCGTTCGCGGCCGGCCGCGCCCATCGACACCGCGTTGTCGCGGCTGCCGTCGGACCCCGCACCCAGCGCGACCGAATTGCTGCCCGACGCCTTCGCACCGTTACCGACCGCCGTCGAATTGCTGCCCGTCGCGCTCGCCTGGTTGCCGAGCGCCGTGCTGTTCGCACCCGACGCGACGGCACCCGCGCCGCCGGCAACGGCATTGCTGCCGCTCGCGGCAGGCGCGACCGGTGTCCGGTCCTGGCTGACCTGGAACATGCCGCCCGAGCCGTTCTTCACGCTGGTCACGTCGCCTTCGACATTCGTCATCCGGTCGCCGAGCTTGCGCACGTCGTCGCCAACGTTCACGACATCGCCGGCCACCTTCTGCACCTGCTGATCGGTGTAGTCCTTCGCCTCCTTGACCGCGCCATCGAGCTGGCGCACGTTCACGGCGTCCGTCGCTTCGCGGCCGTCGGCCACGTTGCTGATCGTGCGCTCGGCGCCCGGCGCGCCGACCGACACCGTGCCGGCCGTGCTGTTCTGTGCACCGGAGTATTTCCCGGTGTACTGCTCCGCGCCGCGATCGGCGACCGAGCCCGCGCCCAGTGCGACATCGCCGTCCTTGTTCGCGACCGCGCCGTTGCCGACCGCGACCGAGTTGACGCCGTTGGCGTTCGCCGCCGGCCCCATCGCCGCGCTGCCCACGCCGTTCGCCTGCGAGTCGGGCAGCGGCGCCGTGCCGCCGTTCGCGTGGAAATACTTGATGCCGCCACCGTTCGCGATGTTGTCGACCTGGTCGCCGAGCCGCGTCACGTTCCGGTTCGTCTCGTACAGTTGCGAACCGTTGACCGCGTCCGTGCTGGTCGCCGACAGTTCGCCGGCCGCGACGTTCGTGATCGTCGTCGGCGCGCCGCCCGGGTTCATCGTCACGTGCGTGTAGTCGATCGTGCCGTCCGGATTCCGGTCGTACTTCACCGCGCCGGCGCTCAGGTCGACGACGCCCGCCTGCAACGACTTCAACTGGCTGACGTTCACGGCATCGGTGTCGCCGGAGCCGGCCGCGACGTTCGTGATCCGGCGCTCCGCGCCGCTGCTGCCGATACTCACTTCGCCGGCCGGGCTCGTGCCGGCCAGCGCGCCCGTGCCCGGGTTGTACGCCGCATTGCCGAGGGTCGTGCCGTCCGCGATCGCATCGGCACCCAGCGCGACACTGCCGGCATGGCTCGCCGTCGCCTGACGGCCCAGCGCCAGTGCGTCGTCGGCGCTGGCGGTTGCCGCGTAACCGACGGCCGTGCTGCCGGGTGCCTGTGCAAATGCGTCAGTCTGCGCGAGGCCCGCTTCGTTCGTGCGTGCATAACGGATCCCCGTCCCGTTCTGGTCGGTGTACGACTGGCTCGTATCGCCGGCGATGTGGTTCAGCGTGTCGCCCAGCTTCGTCACGTTTCCGTTCGTTTCGTTGAGCTGCGAGCCGTTGACGGCGTCGGTGCTGTTCGCCGACACGTCGCCCTGCGCGACATTCGTGATCTTCGTGCCGCCGGTCTTGCCGCCGTCCGTCGAAGCCGGGCCGTCGAGCGTGATCCGCGTCTTCGGATCGCCCGGGTTGCCGTCGTACTTCACCGCGCGGTCGCTTACATCGCCGACGCTCGTTTCCACCGACTTCAGCTGGCTCACGTTCACGGCGTCCGTATCGGCCGAACCGGCCGCGACGTTCGTAATCCGGCGTTCCGCGCCGCCGCTGCCGATGCTCACTTCGCCAACCGGGCTCGTCCCCGCGAGCGGGCCGGTGCCCGGGTTGTATGCCGCGTTCCCGAGCGTGCTGCCGTTCGCGATCGAATGTGCGCCCAGTGCGACACTGCCGGCATGCGAGGCCGTCGCCTGGCGACCCAGCGCCAGCGCGTCGTCCGCACTGGCGGTCGCCGCGTAACCGACGGCCGTGCTGCCGGGCGCCTGTGCGAATGCATCCGTCTGCGCGAGGCCCGCTTCGTTCGTGCGCGCGTAACGGATGCCCGTTCCGTTCTGGTCCGTGTACGACTGGCTCGTATCGCCGGCGATATGGTTCAGCGTATCGCCCAGCTTCGTCACGTTTCCGTTCGTTTCGTTAAGCTGCGAACCGTTCACCGCATCCGTGCTCGTCGCCGACACGTCGCCCGCCGCCACGTTCGTGACCTTCGTCGGCGTGCCGCCCGGGTTCATCGTCACGCTGTTGTAGTTGATCGAACCGTCGCGGTTCGTGTCGTACTTCACCGCCTGGTCGCTCGCCTGCCGAATCTTCTGATTCGCGTCGTTCAGCTGCGCGCCGTTCACCGCATCGGTGCTGGTCGACGACACGTCGCCGGGTGCGACGCTCGTGATCTTCTGGCCGGCCATGTTCAGCCCCGCCCCCGACAACACCGGGCCGCCGTTGTCGATCCCCACGCTCGTGAACGTCGGCGTGTCGCTCGTCGCGATCGTAATCGTCGAACCGTTCTGCGTCAGCGCGATGTTCTTGCCGCCGTCGACCGTCATCGTCGCGCCCGGCTTGATCGCCGCTACCGACGTGCCGCTCGCGTTGCCGCTCGTCGTCACGTTCCAGCCTTCGTTCAGTGCGTTGATCGCATCGCTGATCGTCGTCTGCTGGCCGCCCGCGATGTTGTACGTCGGACCCGTCACCTTGCCCGTCGCCGGGTCGTACGACGCACCGCCACCGATTGCCGATGCCGTGCTGCCGCCCAGGTTGTTGACGGTCTGGTTCGTCTGATTCAGTTGCGCACCGTTGACCGCATCGGTGCTCGTCGACGACACGTCCCCGGCCGCGACGTTCGTGATCTTCTGGCCGGCCATGTTCAGCCCCGATCCCGACAGCACCGGGCCGCCGTTGTCGATCCCCACACTCGTGAACGTCGGCGTGTCACTCGTCGCGATCGAAATCGTCGAACCGTTTTGCGTCAGCGCGATGTTCTTGCCGCCGTCGACCGTCATCGTCGCGCCCGGCTTGATTGCCGCCACCGACGTGCCCCTCGCGTTGCCGCTCGTCGTCACGTTCCAGCCTTCGTTCAGTGCGTTGATCGCGTCGCTGATCGTCGTCTGCTGGCCGCCCGCGATGTTGTACGTCGGCCCCGTCACCTTGCCCGTCGCCGGGTCGTACGATGCGCCTCCACCGATTGCCGATGCCGTGCTACCGCCCAGGTTGTTGACGGTCTGGTTCGTCTGGTTCAGTTGCGCACCGTTCACCGCATCGGTGCTGGTCGACGACACGTCACCGGCCGCGACGTTCGTGATCTTCTGGCCGGCCATGTTCAGCCCCGACCCCGACAGCACCGGGCCGCCGTTGTCGATCCCCACGCTCGTGAACGTCGGCGTGTCGCTCGTCGCAATCGAAATCGTCGAACCGTTCTGCGTTAGCGCGATGTTCTTGCCGCCGTCGACCGTCATCGTCGTGCCCGGCTTGATTGCCGCCACCGACGTGCCGCTCGCGTTGCCGCTCGTCGTCACGTTCCAGCCTTCGTTCAGTGCGTTGATCGCGTCGCTGATCGTCGTCTGCTGGCCGCCCGCGATGTTGTACGTCGGGCTCGTCACCTTGCCCGTCGCCGGGTCGTACGACGCACCGCCACCGATTGCCGATGCCGTGCTGCCGCCCAGGTTGTTGACGGTCTGGTTCGTCTGGTTCAGTTGCGCACCGTTCACCGCATCGGTGCTGGTCGACGACACATCGCCCGCCGCCACGTTGCCGAGCTTCGACGGCACGCCGCCCGGGTTCAGCGTCACGCTGCCGTAGTTGACCGACCCGTCCGGGTTCGTGTCGTATTTGACCGCACGGTCCGACACCGCGGTCAACTGGTTCACGTTGACCGCATCGGTCGCGGCCGTACCACCGGCGACGTTCTTGATCTGACGTTCGCTGCCCGCGCTGCCGATCGACACGGCGCCGGTCGACGCAATCGCATCGCCGCTGAACTTCGCGGGGCCTGCCGCATTCGCCGCGCCGACGCTGTTCGAGCCGAGCGCCACGCTGTCATCGACGCTCGTCACGGCCCCCGCACCGAGCGACACCGAGTTCGTCCCGCTCGCTCGCGTTTGAGTGGCCGGGTTGTAGTTCGCGCCATTCGACACGCCGTCGTTGCCGGCCGCACGCGAATCCGATGCGCCGATCGCGATCGACCGGTAGCCGTCCGCCAGCGCCGAGTGCCCCATCGCGATACCGCTCTCGCCCTTCGCATACGCGACGTTGCCGAGCGCCATCGAATAATCGCCGGTGGCCGCCGATTGCCGGCCGATCGCGATACTCGTGTTGCCCCCCGACAGCGCAACCGGCCCGATCGCCACGCCCGAGTTGCCCTGTACCGCTGCCGCGCCGACGCCCAGCGCCACGCCGCCCTGCGCGGCACTCGCGCGATCGCCGAGCGCCACACCGGCTGACTGCGCGGACGCATTGTTGCCGACCGCCGTCGAACAGCCGTTGGTCAGCATGTACGTGGCGCCGCCCGACGACGTGTTGCCCGGATTTTTCCGGTCGACGAAATTCTGGCCGCAACCCGAGTCGACCGACGCCGTCTTGCCCGACGATGCGTTGTTGGCCCCGCCCGATACGACGGTCTGCGCAAACGCACCCGGCGTCATCGCCGCGAAACCGGTTGCGGCCACGCCCAGCGCGAGCAACCCGCGCGATACGTGCCTACGCGCGCTGCGCGCCGGCTTGCCGCTCGCGGCGGCGTTCTCGTGAACCGCGATCCACGCGCGGACCGATTCATTCCAGATCGTTTTGTATATCTTGTTCATAGCGGTTTTATAGTTTTCAGTACAACCGATCAGTAGTGCAGATCAACCTGCTGTTGCAGACGCGAAAAGCAGGAAGCCGGGAGAAACCGAAGCAGACTGACGGACCGGGCGTTCGACGCGATATCACCGGAACAGGTGACAACGCCGGACGATCCGGTCAGGAGAAGTGAGATCGATGGGGATGCAACGAGCCATGCCGTGCATCAACCAGGACCTGTCGAAACGGACAGATCGCGGCGAAGGTTACGGCGCGTCAGGGTTTGGCGGTAGGTTGTCGAGCCGATATCCAATATCGGCTCGATGCACATCCCTCGCGGAATGGCGCTTTAGTACCATCTTTCGATTGAAAAACGGATCGACATGCGAAATATTTTCCGGCTGGTTGTGAATACGTTGTATTTACCGGAATATTCTTCGCATGCGGCGCACATTACACGCCATCCGGGAATGAATCATGGAATTTCGGTGTGGATTATAAGCCGATTCTAATCAGACAAGAGGCGCGATTTCATGGATTTGTTGGCGACGATGCGGATCTACGTCAGGGTCGTAGAGCGCGGGACGATGTCCGGCGCGGCCCGGGATCTCGACATGGGCCAGCCGGCCGTCAGCGAGCGCATCGACAAGCTCGAGAAATTTCTCGGCACCCGGCTGCTGATGCGCAGCGCGCGCACGCTCAACTGCACGGAGGAAGGCCGCATCTTCTACGCGCGCAGCAAGGAGCTGCTCGAAGCGGCGGAAGACACGATTGCCGCGGTATCGAAAACGGAAAACACGCTCGTCGGCACGATCCGGCTCGCGGCGCCGCAATGCTTCGGCGAGGTCGTGATGCCGCATGCGCTGATGCAGATCCGCACGGCCTACCCACGGCTGCACATCGACCTGGTGCTGAACGACAACATCGTCGATCCGGTCACGGAAGGCGTCGACATTTCGATGCGTCTCGGCCAGCTCGGCGACGGCGGGTTCGTCGCGCATCCGATCGGCGAAGTCGGCCGTGTGCTCGTGGCCGCGCCGTCGTATCTCGACCGGTTCGGCCCGATCGAAACGAAGACCGACCTCGCGAGCCATCCGTTCATCCGCGTGAAAGGCATCTTCGCGAACGAGCAGCTGCCGCTGCAGGATGAAGACAAGACCGTCGAATACGCGCGGATCCAGACGGTGATGACGACGAGCCACTGGCGCCCGATGTACGACACGATCGTGGCCGGCGGCGGCATCGGCGTGGTCCAGTTGCCGGCCTGCATCACCGCATTCCAGCAGGGGAAGCTCGTCGAGATCCTGCCGCGCTACACAATCCCCGACTTCGCGCTCAATGCGCTCGTGCAGGCGCAACGGCCGCTGCCGCCACGCGTGCGCGCAGTCGTCGACCTGCTGAAGAAGGAGGTCCCGCTGCTGCTGACGAAGCGTCGCCGGTAGCCGTCACCGGCCACCACCGTCACGCCTGCAGCGACTTGCCCGGCTCCTTCACGTGCGCGTCGACTTCCATCTGGTAGAAGCGAGCGCTGACGAAGCCGAACAGCGTCCAGCCCAGGAACACGCACAGGCCGCCGAGCATCAGCGCCTGCTCGCCCGAGCTGAATAGCGCATAGAAGCTGTACGCGGTGGCGACCATCGCGATCACGTTCGTTACCAGTGCCTTGCCGGGCGGCACCTTCGCGACCTTCTGGATCGTGATCAGCGCGGCCATCGACATCACGTAGGGCACGAGGTTCGTGACGACCGCCAGATCGACGATCTTCTGGAACTGGCTACTCAGTTCCGGGCTGATCGTCATCAGCGCCAGCGCGACCTGCGCGACGAGCAGGATCACCATGCCGACGATCGGCGTGCCGGTGCGCGTCGCTTTCGCGAACACCGGCAGGAAGTAGCCGACATCCGCCGAACTCTTGAACACCTGCGCGACCGTGAACTGCCAGCCCAGCAGCGAGCCGATGCACGCGATCACCATCAGCGCGGTGACGATCGTGCCGACGGTCGGCGTGAACATCGTCGCGAATGCGATGCCGAACGGCGCGTTCGACTTCGCGAGGATCGCATTGGGCACGATGCCCGCGATTACGTTGGTCGACACGATGTAGAAGATCGCCGATGCGATCGTGCCGCCGAGCACGGCGATCGGCACGTTGCGCTCGGGATTTTCGACGGCATCCGAGTTCGCGCATGCCGATTCGAGCCCAAGGAACGCCCACAACGTCACCGCGATCGAGCTGCCGACGGCCGGCCCGAACGGCATGTTGTTCGGGTTCCATGCCGCGCCCCAGGTCGCGCCGCTGAACCAGAACCAGCCGATCAGCGACACGACGACGACCGGGACGATCACGCCCCACACGGTCACCGCGCCGATCCGGCCAGTGATGCGCGAGCCGCCGAAGTTCGCGACCGTCGTGAGCACGAGCAGGAAGATCGTCCACAGCCCCGTCTGCAGCGGCGACAGCGTCGCGTCGAACAGCACGGTGCCGTAGCCGACCGCCGTGACGCCAATTGCGACGTTGGCGATCACGAGCGACAGCCCGTACGTATAGTTCGCCATGTAGTTGCCGGCCTTGCCGAACGCGTATTCCGCGTAGCCGCCCATCCCGCCCGGCTTGCGGCTCAGCATCCCGCAGCGCGCGAACGCGTAGGCCAGCGCGAGCGAGCCGCCGGCCGTGACGATCCACGACAGCAGCGAGATCGTGCCGACCTGCGCGAGCTTCGACGGCAGCAGGATGATGCCGGAGCCCATCATGTTGACCGCCGTGAGGATGGTCAGCTGCCAGACATTCATCCGGTTCTTCGACGCGGCCGCCGGGGCCGCGTCGGTCATGCGCGCTGCGTTTTCCATGATGTCGATCCTTCGATGTGAGGCCGCGCGCGGCCGGTCGCTCGTTCGTCCGTTCAGGCGCTCACGCCGTCAGGCAGTACACGCGATACGTGCCGTCCTCGACTTCCACGCCGTGCGTGTCGTGCGCAAAGCCCGGGAAACGCCGGTCGTACGCTTCGAGCGCCTTCAGATAGCCGAGCACCGGGCCGCCGGCCGGCCCCGCGTTCTCGCCCGGCATCAACAGCGGAATGCCCGGCGGATACGGCACGACGCCGGTGGCGACCGTGCGCCCGGCCAGTTCTTCGAGCGTGACCTGCTCGACGCGGCCCTGCACGAGATGCTCGTACGCGCGCACCGGGCTCATCTCCGGCGTCGGCAGGATCGAGAACGCCTCCGACATCAGCCGCGTCGTGCCGAGTTGCTCCATCGCCGCGAACATCGTGTCGGCCAGGTCCTTCAGCCCCATGCCCGCATACCGTGAACCATGCTCCTTCGCGAGCGACGGAATCGCCAGGTCGAGCGGCAGGTTCGCATCGTAGTCGCGCTTGAAGTCGCACAGCGCGCTGACGAGCGAGCCCCACTTGCCCTTCGTGATGCCGATCGAGAACAGGAACAGGATCGTGAAGTCGGTCGTCTTCTCGACGACGATCCCGCGCGCATCGAGATACGCGGTCACGACGCTCGCCGGGATGCCGACCGGCATCAGGCCGCCGGCCGGTGCGACGCCCGGCGTGACGATCGACACCTTGATCGGATCGAGCATGCAGTAGCCGTCCTCGATGTTGCCGAAGCCGTGCCATTGCGCGCCGGGGCGCAGCACCCAGCATGCGGGGTCGCTCGCGAGCAGCTCGGGCGGCGCATCGTGGAACGGCAACGTGCGGCCCGTGCGCGCCTCGAGCACGGTGTCGGGTTGCCAGCATTCGAAGAACCAGTCGCCCTTCGCGCCGAATTCGCTGTTCATCCGCGCGATCATCTGGCGGAACGCGACGGCCTCCTCGATCGACTCGTGCGTCAGCGCGGCGCCACCGGGGCCGTCCATCATCGCCGCGGCAACGTCGTTCGACGCGATGATCGCGTAGTTCGGCGACGTCGATGCGTGCATCATGAACGTTTCGTTAAACTGACCATGCGGAATCGGGCTGCGGCCGTCGCGCACGTGGATGTACGATGCCTGCGACAGCGCGGTCAGCAGCTTGTGCGTCGACTGCGTCGCGAACACCGTGGGGCGATCCTTGTGATGGTCGCGCGGGTCGCCGTGCATCGCATGGCGGTCGCGGTAGATCGGATTGAAACGCGCGTAGCCGTACCAGGCTTCGTCGAAGTGCAGCCGGTCGACGCTCGCGCCGAGCAGCTCTTCCACGCGCGTGACGTTGTAGCAGAGGCCGTCGTACGTCGAGTTCGTGATGATCGCGTGCTTCGGCTGGCGATCGGCCAGCCCGGCCGCGAGCGGGTTCGACGAGATCGCTTCGCGAATCGCCGTCTGCGTGAGGCGCTCGGAGGCGATCGGCCCGATGATCCCGTAGCGGTTGCGTGTCGGCACGAGGTAGGTCGGGATCGCGCCCGACATCGTCATCGCGTGCTCGGCCGACTTGTGGCAGTTGCGGTCGCACAGCGCGATCTGGTCGCGGCTCACGCTCGCCATCAGGATGATGCGGTTCGACGTCGACGAGCCGTTCGTCACGTGATAGGTGCGATGCGCGCCGAACACGCGCGCCGCGTAGCGTTCGCTTTCGCCGATCGGGCCCGAGTGATCGAGCAGCGAGCCGAGTTCGCCGACCGAGATCGACAGGTCCGAGCGGAACAGCGATTCGCCGAAGTATTCGAAGAACGCGCGGCCGACCGGCGATTTCAGGAAGCCCGTGCCGCCGGTATGTCCGGGCGTATGCCACGAGTATTCATAGACGCGGGAGAACTTCGCGAGCGCGCCGAACATCGGCGGCAGCACGGTCGAGCGATAGCGTTCGATCGCCGCGTGGATGCGCCCGCCGATGAAGTCGGCCGTATCCTCGAGCAGCCACACGAAATCGTCGACCTGCCCCATCACCGCGGACGGCACCGACGACGCGACGCTGCGGTCGGCCAGCAGGAAGATCGGCACATTGGCGTTGCGCTGCCGAACCGCGTCGACCACGGCCTCCGACGGCCCGTGGCCGTCCACGCCGAGATCCCAGTCGAGCAGCACGCACTGGATCGACGGATCGGAACGGATCAGCATGATCGCATCGTCGGCGGATGTCGCCGTGAGCACGTCGATGTCGCGTTGCACGAGCTCCGCGCTCAGCGTACGGACCGCACGCCCGGTCGCCGTTTCCTGCGTGATCTCGTCATCGACCAGCAGTGCGCGCATGCCGAGACGACGAATGCCACCGGCTGAAGTATTCATGATGTTGCCCTCGCGGTTCCGATGCTTCGATTGTTGTGTTGTTCATCCCACGAGCACGCGGACAGCAGGCTACGGTCCGCGGCGTGAGACGCTCGCAATTCCGGTTTGATTCGCCATCCAATTCGGAGCCGACTATGCCATAGATGCCTTTCGATGAAAAGCTGATGATTCGGTGAAACTATCGGCGCCTTTCAAAACGGATTTCATAATTTGATCATTTTTATGTGCACTGCAGCATGCCAATTCCCGATTATTTGATCATGCTCATCTCGTAATGACATAGTCGATTGCGGTCGATTGAATTCGCTTGCTTTTGTTGCTACGATCGGCTGCGCCGGGCACTGTCCGAACGCGGATGTGCCGCGCCAAGCAAGGCCAAGTCGAGCAGCGCGCATTCGGCATTCAGTATTCGCGGGAGCGTTTCAATCGGCTACGGCGCATGTCGGATCAGGACGACGCGCCGGTGCGAATAGCGCTCCCGCTTGCGCACATTTACGGGAGAGTTCGCGTGAGCCTGTTGAAAATCGCAGTCGAGCCGGCGCTGATTGGCGCCTTCCTCACCACGCACGAACAGGTCGACGTATTCCAGACCGATTTCACGAATATCGCGGCAATCGTCGTCGGAATCGAATCAGCACAAAAGGTGCTGAAAACCGTTGAAAGAACCGGTTTCGCGATTCCGTTCTTCGTCGCGGTGGAACCCGACCAGGAAGTGCCGCCGTCGATCCTGCCGAGTGCGAACGGCGTGATCCAGCTCCGCCACGGCGGCCGCCACTACTACGGCCGGCAGATTTCCGCCGCCGCCGACATCTACAGCGAGAACCTGCTGCCGCCGTTCTTCAAGGTCATGCGCGAATACGTGCAGCGCGGCTACGTCGAGTTCGACTGCCCGGGCCACCAGGGCGGCCAGTTCTTCTCGAATCACCCGCTCGGCCGGATGTTCTTCGACTTCTTCGGCGAAACCATCTTTCGCGCCGACCTCTGCAACGCGGACGTCCGGCTCGGCGACCTGCTGATCCACGAAGGCCCCGCGCTGGAAGCGCAGCGCAACGCCGCGCGGATCTACAACGCGGACAAGACCTACTTCGTGCTGAACGGCACATCGACGTCGAACAAGGTCGTCACGAGCGCGCTGCTCGCGCCCGACGATCTCGTGCTGTTCGACCGCAACAACCACAAGTCGGTGCACCTCGGCGCACTGGTGCTGTCGGGCGCACGGCCGGTCTACCTCGAAACCGCACGCAACGCGTGGGGCCTGATCGGCGGCGTCGACAGCGCGGCGCTCGACGAAGCACGCATTCGCGACGCGATCCGCGACGTCGCACCCGAGCGCGCCGACCTGCCGCGCCCGTTCCGGCTCGCGGTGATCCAGCTCGGCACCTACGACGGCACGATCTACAACGCACGCGAGATCGTCGACCGGATCGGGCATCTGTGCGACTACATCCTGTTCGATTCGGCGTGGGTCGGCTACGAGCAGTTCATCCCGATGATGCAGGACTGCTCGCCGCTGATGCTGACGCTCGGCCCCGACGATCCCGGCATCTTCGTCACGCAGTCGGTGCACAAGCAGCAGGCCGGCTTCTCGCAAACATCGCAGATCCACAAGAAGGACAGCCACATCGAAGGCCAGAAGCGCTTCTGCGATCACCGGCGCTTCAACAACGCGTACATGATCCATGCGTCGACGAGCCCTTTCTACCCGATGTTCGCGGCGCTCGACGTCAACGCGCAGATGCACGCGGGCCCGGCCGGCAAGCGGCTGTGGCGCGACTGCGTCGCGCATGGCGTCGATGCGCGCAAGCTGCTGATGAAGACCTGCCGCCAGATCCGCCCGTTCGTTCCGCAGCAGATCGACGGCCGCCCGTGGGCCGACTACCCGACCGAGCAGATCGTCGACGACCTGCGCTTCTTCCGCTTCCACCCGGCCGACACCTGGCACGGCTTCGAAGGCTATGCGAACGACCAGTATTTCG
This sequence comes from Burkholderia sp. BCC1999, assembly GCF_905339975.1. Taxonomy (NCBI): domain Bacteria; kingdom Pseudomonadati; phylum Pseudomonadota; class Betaproteobacteria; order Burkholderiales; family Burkholderiaceae; genus Burkholderia; species Burkholderia sp. BCC1999. The sequence continues at coordinate 43,993 of NZ_CAJPHP010000035.1, forward strand.
TCGACCCGTGCAAGCTGCTGCTGACGACGCCCGGCATCGATCGCGACACGCACGAGTACGCGCCGTTCGGCGCGCCGGCGCCGATCCTCGCGCGCTACCTGCGTGAACACGGCGTCGTGCCCGAGAAGGCCGACCTGTACACGATCCTGTTCCTGCTCACACCGTCGGAAAGTTTCGGCAAGCTGCAGCATCTGGTCGCGCATCTCGCGCAGTTCGAGCGCCATCTCGATCAGGACACGCCCCTGCGCGAAGCGATTCCGTCGCTGTGCGAAGCCTATCCGGAGCTGTACGGCACCATGCGCCTGCGGCAGCTGTGCCAGCGCATGCACGACTTCTACCGCAGCCACGACATGAAGCACCTGCAAAAGCAGATGTTCCGGCGCGCGCAGTTCCCGAAGCAGGTGATGCAGCCGCAGGCCGCGAATGCCGAGCTGATCCGCAACAACGTCGAGCTCGTCACGCTCGAGCGCATCGAAGGCCGGATCGCGACCGAAGGCGCGCTCCCCTATCCGCCCGGCATCTTCTGCGTGGTGCCCGGCGAAGCGTGGGGCGGCCCAGCGCTCGACTATTTCCGTGCGCTGGAGGCCGGGATCAACGCGCTGCCGGGCTTCGAACCGGAGATCCAGGGCGTGTACCTGGAAACGAAACCGGACGGCACGAAGCAGGCGTCGGCGTATGTGGTGGCGGCCGGCGTCGACGCATCGCGCTGAACCTGCCGGGCGACCGCGCGCCGCCCTTCTTCGCGACTGCCGCACGGCGCGGGCGCGGGCGCCAGGCATCGACACTTGCGCCCCGCCTGACCGTGCGGTACCGTCCTGCTTTCCGGGATAACCGAAGCCTCGCCTCGAAACCCATCCGTCGATTCGATCCGATGCGGCCCCGCCCCTGCCCGGCGCTGTCGTGTCGGCCGTACAGGAGGGGTTTGCGATGGACGTTCGCGTGTACCTGCTGGCCGCCGCCGTGTTCCTGGCCGGCGTCGCCGAAAACATCTGCGTCGGCATCCTGCCGGCGATCTCTGCCGGCCTTCACGTGTCGCTTGCGGCCGCCGGCCAGCTCACCACGATCTTCTCCGCCGTATTCGCACTGGCCGCGCTCGTTGCGGCCGCCTGCGTCGCGCGCGTCGAGCGGCGCACCGCGCTGCTCGCGGCACTCGGCGCGTTCGCGGCCGCGAACCTGATTGCCGCCGCGAGCCCTGGTTATGCGAGCCTGTTCGCCGCGCGCGTGCTGATGGCCGCGAGCTGCGCGACGCTGATCCTCGTCGCGACACGGTTCGCGGCCGAACTCGCACCCGCGTCGCAACGCGGCCGGGCGATCGGTATCGTGTTCATGGGGATCAGCGCGTCGCTCGTGCTCGGCGTGCCGATCGGGATGCGGATCGCCGAATGGGCCGGCTGGCGTGCGGTGTTCGTGTCGATCGCCGTGCCTGCCCTGCCGCTCGGGATCTGGCTCGCCCGCCGGCTGCCGCGCATGGCGCCGGCATCGGCCGGCATGCCGGCCGTGCCTTCGTATCGTGCCGTGCTGTCACGGCCGCGGCTGCTGGCCGCGCAACTCGTGTCGATCGCGATGATCGGCGGGCATTTCACGCTGTTCGCGTATCTCACGCCGTATCTGCAGGCCGTGCTGACGCCCGGCGCGGCTGCGCTCGAAGGGCTGTACGTCGCGTTCGGGATCGCCGGCGTGACCGGGGCGTGGCTCGGCGGACTGTTCTCGGACCGGCTCGGCGCGTCACGCGCGCTGTGCGCATGCCCTGCCGTGTTTCTCGTCGCGATGGCCGTGCTGCCGGCGGCCGGAGCATCGCCGCTCGCGTTCGTGCCCGCGATGATGCTGTGGGGCGGCATCAGCTGGTCGATCTCGCCGATCGTGCAGAACTACCTGATCCAGGCCGCGCCGTCGCTGGCCGATGCAAGCGTCGGCATCAACGTGTCGGCCATGCATGCGGGTGTCGCACTCGGGTCGGCGCTCGGCGGTGTGCTCGTCGGGCGCGACGCATTGCTCGTCACGCCGTGGGCCGGATACATGCTCGTGACCGTCGCGCTGGCCTGCGCATGCGTCGCGGCGTGGCCTGCTCGACGGGCCGTGCCGACCGCTTGAATCATGACAGGCGGCGCAACGCGCCGCGCCGCATCACCACGCCTGCCGGTAAATCTCCAGCGCATCGGCCTGCGTCACCTCGCGCGGATTGTTCACGAGCAGGCGCGTCTGCAACATTGCATCCGATGCCATCCGCGCCAGGTCGCTTTCGCCAATGCCGACTTCGCGCAGTGTGCGCGGAATACCCGTCGCGACGATCAGCCGGTCGATTTCGGCGATCAGCGCGTGCGTGCGCGCTTCGTCGCTGCCCGTCGCCGACGGCGCGACGATCGCCGCGAGTTCCGCATACAGCGGCGCGGCGGCCGGCGCGTTGAAGCGCAGCACGTGCGGCAGCACCAGCGCATTCGACAGCCCGTGCGGCACGTGGAAAATGCCGCCGACCGGATAGGCCAGCGCATGCACGGCCGCGACCGGCGCATTCGCGAACGCCTGCCCCGCGAACATCGCGCCGACGAGCATCGCCTCGCGCGCATGCCGGTTCCGGCCGTCGTCACACGCTGCCAGCAGGTTGCGAGACAGCAGCGTGAGCGCGTGTGTCGCCAGCATGTCGGACACCGGATTCTTCAGCCGCGCGGACGTATACGCCTCGATCGCATGCACCATCGCGTCGACGCCCGTCGCGGCCGTCGCCGCACGCGGCAGGCCGAGCGTGAGTTCCGCGTCGAGGATGGCGACGTCCGCGAACAGGTGCGGCGACACGACGCCCATCTTGCGCGCCTCGCCGACCGTCACGATCGACACGGCCGTCACCTCGGAACCCGTGCCGGCCGTCGTCGGCATCTGCACGAGCGGCAGCCGCGCGCTCGTGACCTTGTCGACGCCGTACATGTCGGCCAGCGCCTGCTGTCGCGGCGCGAGCACCGCGATCAGCTTCGCGACGTCCATCGACGACCCGCCGCCCAGGCCAAGCACGATCTCGGCATCGGCCGCGACGGCGCGCTCGGTTGCCTCCAGCACCACGTGCTCGGGCGGATCGGCGATCACGTCGTCGATCACGGTCACCTGCCAGCCGTGCGCGGCTAGGCTCTCCAGCGCGGGCGCGAGCACGCCGCTGCGATGCAGGAACGCATCGGTGACGACGCACAAGCGCACGAGCGCCGGAAAGCGCTCGCGCAACAACGCGCCGAGCCGACGCGCGGCGCCGAATTCGACGATCTGCGTCGGAACGGTACGGAATTGAAACGGGTTCATCGGGTGCCTCCCGGTGGCGTCGCCGTGCCGGTGTCCGGCTGCACCATGTAGCGCGACACGTCGCGGCGATTGAGCAACGGAATGATCGCGCCGATCCCGATCCGCTGGAAATGCGGCGTTTCCCGATGCGCGTCGAGGCCGTCCGCGTCGCGGTAGCGCTCGAGAATCACGATATGGTCGGGGTTCTCCGGCGAGCGGAAATACGCATAGTCGAGATTCTTCGGCTCGGCGCGCGTCGCCGGCGCGAGTTCCGCGAGCAGCTCGATCACGCGGTCGCCGTTGCCGGGCGCTGCGAAGTAATGCGCGATGACCTGCAGGTAAGGTTCGTTCATGATGCGCTCCATGTTCGACGCAAACCCGTCACGCCGACGGGTCGAAATTCCACCATGCGCTGTCGCTCGTCGACACCGCAACCGCCCCGTGCCGCCGCGCACTGCGGACGTCGTCCGCGTTGCCGACGAAGCCCGACGCGACGATCGGCGGCAGCGCCTGCCGGTCCGCCTCGCTCAGGTGCGCAAGCATCGGCGCCGGCATCAGCTGCACGAGGTTCGGATCGCTCTGCTCGATCGCCTTCACGCTGCGCGGCCACGTCGAGCGATCGGTCACGAACACCTTCTGCATCGTGATCAGCCCCGCGCGGTTCGCGCGCTGGATCGTCGCGACGCGCGTCGACACGAGGCTCGCGACGCCGATATCGGCCAGATACTCGACGCCGCCCTTGTCCTGGGACAGCCCGTCGCAACTGTCGATGTTGACGATCACGAACTTGCCGGCCCGGGCGAGCGCCGCGACCACCGCCTGCAACCGGCGCAGGTCGACGTTCGCGACGATGCCGACCTCGGCCTCGCTGTCGATGAAGCTGTCGGCCTGCTCGACGCCATACAGCGTGGCGATGACGGGATGACGGGCGAGACGCGCGCCCAGCGACTTGTCCATGACGTTTACCGGTCGACCTGCGGGCCGGTCTCGTCGCCGAGACCGAGCTTGCCGGGGTTGAGGATGTGCTTCGGATCGAGCGCGCGCTTCACCGTCTGCAGCACCGGGAATGCCGTGCCCAGCGAATCGCGCATGTACGGCGAACGCAGCAGCCCGACGCCGTGGTGATGACTCAACGCCGCATTGTATTGGATCAGCACCGCGTTTGCCGCGTCCCATGCGGCACGGTACCATGCGGCCCGCTCGGCCACCGCGACGTCGCCGCGCAGCGAGAAATACAGGCACGCGCCGTCGGCATACGCATGCGACTGGTGCGCGGATCCGGCCAGCGTGCCCGGCACGGCCCGCAGCGCGGCCACCACGTCGCGATAGATCGCCGCGAGATCGCGCCAGCGGCCGCACATCTCCAGCGTGTCGGCGACGAAGCCCGGGCTGCGCTTGAAGCCTTCCGCGCTCTTGCCGGTGAGGTAGCGCGTGTCGAGCCACTTCTCGAAGATCGCGTCGCCGTCGAGCTTGCGCCCGCCTTCCTCGCCGACGCGTGCACTGATCGCCATCACCGCGTCGACCATCTCGCGTGCGCCTTCGTCGGCGATCAGCAGCACGTTCGTATCGGGCAGACCGAACTGCACGCCGCTTTCGAGTTCGTCGTAGAGCCGCAGCGCCGCCGGGTTCGCGCCGCGCTGCAGGATTTCACGGCACGCGTCGAGGCCGGCCGCGAACGTGTCGAAACCGTACGCGATCGCGCGGCCGTAATCGGGCAGCCGATGCAGCTTCAGGCGCGCACGCACGATGATGCCGAGCGTCCCTTCGCTGCCGATGAACAATTGCTGCAGATCGGGGCCGACTGCCGCGCGCGAATAGCCGCCCAGCGTGACGAGACTGCCGTCCGCAAGCACCACGTCCATCCCGAACACCATGTCCTCGATCTTGCCGTAGCGCGTCGACAGTTGCCCCGCGCCGCGGCACGCGATCCAGCCACCCACCGTGCTGATCCCGAACGACGACGGCCAGTGCCCCATCGTCAGCCCGTGCTCGCGCTGCAGCGTTTCCTCGAACACGTCGCCGAACATCCCGGCTTCGACGTCGACGATCTGGCTCTCGGTATCGACACCGATCAACCGATTCAGCCCGCATACGTCGAGGACGATGCCACCGCGCACCGGCAGCGCCGCGCCCGTCACGTTGCTGCGGCCGGCGGACGCCGTCACCGGAATCGTCGCCGCGTGCGCGATGCGCATCACGGCCTGCACCTGCTCGACCGTCGACACGCGCACGACGACCGCATCCGGCGTCGCGGGCCGGCCGGCGGTTTCCGCGACCATCGACGCGGCCCACCAGTCGCGCGTCCACGCGACGACGTCTGCCGGCTGCGCGAGCACCTCGTCGGCCACCGCGCGCAGCGCCTCGACCTGCTGCGGCGACACCGCGACCGGCGCGCGCTGCATGCCGGCCGCGACCGGTGCGCCGCCTGCCGCGGGCAAGTTCAGCGAGTATGGGGGCGGCGTATGCGCGCCGACGACGTAGTTGCCGCGGTTGTAGCCGCGCTTGATGGCTTCCTTGCTGATCATCCGTTTTCTCCCATGAGGATGGCTTTTTCGAGTGCGACGGCGGCGACGTAGTCACGCACCTGGCTGGCGACGGCTGCATCGGACAAGCCGAGCTCCGCCTGAAGAATCGCGCCGACGCGCGGCGCCGCGCGTGCGGACGCATCGCGCGCCATCAACCGCGCGCGGGTGCGGCGCGACAATACGTCGTCGACGCTGCGCGCGAATTCGTGGCGCACCGCATAGAGCACTTCCGCTTCGCTGTACGGCAGCCCTTCGACGATCGGCGCGAGCAGTGACGGTGTCGCATCGGCGAGATCGCCGACGAAGCGCGCCTCGGTGCCGTAGCGTTCGCCGAGATGCGCGGCGAGCCCGCCCGATGCGACGATCGCCTGCGGGTCGTAGCCGGCCGCGCCGAGCAGGTACGCCGATTTCGTGCGGCAGCGCGTGCGGCGGCCGAGCAGCTTGCCGACTGTATCGATGGTCTGCTCGGCCATGTGCCGCGACGTCGTCAGCTTGCCGCCGACGATCGTCACGAGCCCGTCGGGTGCGACATGAATCTCGTGATTGCGCTTCATCTCGATCGTCTTTCCGCCGGGCGGGCCGACCAGCGGCCGGCATCCGGCGATGCTGCCGACCACGTCGGCCGCGCTCAGGTCGACCTTCAACGCGGACCGCGCGCCTTCCAGCAGGAAATCGAGTTCCTGCCGCGTGCAATGCACGTCGTCGAGATTGCCGTCGTAGTCCTCGTCGGTCGTGCCGAGATACGACACATTGCCCCAGCGCGTAATCGTCGCGCGGCGGTTGCGGCCCGGCACGGGGATCGTCACCGTGCAGTCGTTGCGGATCTTCAGCCAAGGGATCGCGACATGCACGCCCTTCGCGGGCCGTACCTGCAACGCGGCCGTATCGCCCTTGCGCGCGCCGGTCCAGTCGCGCAGCCATACACCGGTCGCCATCACGACCACGCGCGCCCGCACGCGCCGCTCGCGGCCGTCGGCATGCACGATCGCGCCGTCGACCTTGCCGTGGCCGTCGCGCGTCAGCTCGACCACGCGCGCGTGGTTTGCGACCGTCGCGCCATGAAACGCGGCCGTGCGCACGAGGTTCAGCGTCAGGCGGGCATCGTCGACGCGCGCATCGAAATACAGGAAGCCGCCCGTCAGGTAGGTTTCGTTGAAGGTCGGGCAATGCGACAGCACTTCGGCCTTCGTCAGCTTCTGATGCAGGATCCCCTCGCGCCAGCCTCCGGCGATGTCGTAGGTCCACAGCAGGCTTTCGAAGGCTTTCGCGAGGCGCTTGTCGAACACGCCTTCGCGCTCCATCACCGGGAACAGGAACGGTAAGCGCTGCACGAGATGGCGCGCGTTGCGCCGCAATCGCTGCCGCTCGAGCAGCGAATGGCGCACGAGCCCGAGATTGCCCTGCTCGATATAGCGCAGCCCGCCGTGCACCATCTTCGACGATTTCGACGACGTGCCAGACGCGAAGTCGCTCTTCTCGACGAGCGCGACGCGCAGCCCGCGCAGGCTCGCATCGAACGCCGCGTAAGCGCCCGTCACGCCGCCGCCGACGATCAGCACATCGAACGTATCCGCTTCGAGTCGCGCCAGATGCTCGTCGCGGTTCACGCGCAGCGGCTCGGTACCCGTCATGCCGGCGCGGTCCGTCGGTGGTTTTCTGGATGGCAAAAACATCATGCTGGTCGTTCTCCGTGCTTACGCGTGAGCAAAATCGGCCGCGTGCGCGAGCTCGGACGCGATCCGCGCATGCCAGGCCGCGCGCCGGCGCTGCCGGCTGTCCGCATCGATCGAGGGTTCGAATACGGCGTCGGTGACGAGCGTCGCGCGGGCTGCGTCGAGCGAATCCCACAGCAGCCCCGATGCACCCGCGAGGAAGGCCGCGCCGCGCAGGCTCGCCCGGTCGCCTTCGCGCATCCTGCGCACGGGCACGCCGCTTACGTCGGCCTGGATCTGCAGCAGCGTGTCGCTGCCCGCGAGGCCGCCACCGACGATCAGCTCGGACACATCGGCCCGCGCGACGGCCTGGTTGGCCTCCATGCACGACGCGACCGAATGCGCGATGCCTTCGAGCACCGCATACGCGACCTCGGCCTGCGTCGTCGCGATCGAGATGCCCGACAGCAACGCGCGCGCGTTCGGCTCCATCCTCGGCACGCGCAGGCCGGTGAGCGCCGGCACGAACGTCACGCCGCGTGCCGACTGCACGGTGCCCGCCAGTGCGCTGATCTGCGCGGGATCGTCGAACCAGCGCAGCTTTTCGCAGACCCAGCGCAACGCCGATCCCGTCGTCGCGACGAAGGTCTCCAGCGAGTAATGCGACACGCCGCCGTGCCGCCGCGCGGTCATCGCCAGCGTGCCGTCGTGCGCATGACCGGGTTGCGCGTGCGATCCTGCGTCGGGGCGCACCGTCCCCGTCAGCAGGTCGACGAAGCTGCCGGTGCCATGCACGCACATCGCCTGGCCGCGCTCGACGCAGCCGAGGCCGACTGCGCCCGCGAACTGGTCGCCCGCGCACGCCAGGATCGGGACGTCGATACCGAGCACGTCCTCGCGCGTGCGGCCGAACGTGTCGGCGTCTTCGCGCAGCGCGGGCAGCAATTCGCGTGGAAAGCCCAGCGTGTCGAGCCACGGGTCGAAATAGCGATGTTCGCCGAGCAGGTAGGCACTGGCGGAGGTCGCATTGGTCGGCGTCGTCACGCACTCGCGCGCATCCGACAGATGCCACATCAGCCACGTATCGATCGTGCCGAACGCGAGCCGGCCCGCGCGATGTGCGTCGGCCACCGCCTGCGACGTACGCATTTGATGCACGGCCCACAGATACGGCGAGCGCACGCCCGCCGGCCGGCCGACCTGCGGCACGAGCACGCGGTCCCAGTCGGCCGCGAGGCAATCGAGCTCGGCCGCATGACGCGTGTCCTGCCAGACCATCGCCGGCACGAGCGCGCGCCCGGTCCGCGTGTCCCACAGCACGGCGGTCGCACGCTGCGTCGCGAGCGCCAGCGCGACGATGCGCACACCCTGCTCATGCGCATGGGCGAGCGTCGCGCGGCAGACTGCCTGCGTCTTGTCGAGAATCGTGTTCGCGTCCTGTTCGACGACACCGGGCCGCGGGCTCTCGACCGACAGCGGCAGGTATTCAAGGCACGATACGTGCCCGCTCGCGTCAACGAGCGCGGCGCGCGTGCCGGACGTGCCTTCGTCGATCGCGAGAATGGCGTTTCGGGTTTCGGTCATCGCTGCGTTTTCTCGATGGCGGGTTTCAGGAAGGCCGACGCGCTGCGCGCGTCGTCGCCGAAGTGCGGCGCGTCGGGTTCGTTGTCGGGATTGATCGTCGTACGCGTCGGGTCCCAGCGGATCGCAAAGCAGATCGCGCTTGCGATGCACGGCACGATCGCCAGGATCAGGAACGTATGTTCGAGTCCGTAGCGCGCGCGAAACAGCGGAAAGACCAGCAGGCCGAGCGCCGCGCCGATCGAGCCGAGCGCACCGACGATGCCGTTCGCGCCCGCGCGCAGTTCGCCGCGAAACGACAGCGACGACAGGCTCTTGCCGTTCGCACCGGGGCCGGCCGAGTGGAACAGGATGAACAGCGACGGCACGACCACCGACAGCCACAGCGGCATGCGCGCATGGAACAGCCCGAGCACGACCAGCATCGCGCAAACCGCCGCGAAGCCGATCGCCGACGCGCGTCGCAGGCCGACTCGGCGGCCGACCGACGACGACGAGAAACCGCCGACGATTCCGAACAGGTTGAACACGAGCGCGCCGAGCGTCGCGTAGACGAAGTCCTTGCCGAACAGCGCCGCGCTGATCAGCGGCAGATACCAGCCGATCGCGAAATATTCAATCGACTGGCCGATCTGCACGGTCGCGGCGAGGATCGTGCGCGGCAGATAGACACCGCGGAAGATCAGCAGCACGTTCGCGAGGCCGCGCGTGGCCGGATTGACGACGGGCGTGCGTTCATGCGCGGGCGCGGCGACGAAGGCCTGCCCGTAGATGCGCGTCATTGCGCGCGCCGCGTCGTCGAGCCTTTCCTTGCGCGCGAGCCAGATCGGGCTTTCGACGAGGAATGCGCATTGCAGCGCGAGGATGGCGACGCCGAATACCGCGGTGGCCGCCACCGAGTAACGCCAGATCGAATCGCCGACCTGCCACGCATGGAACACCAGCGCGAGCAGCAGGTTCAGGCAGACGGCCGTGTACCACATGCCCTGCCAGGTATTGAGCCGGCTCTTCAGGCGCCCCGGCGTGAACTCCGCGAGCATCGCCATCGCGATCGCAAAGTCGATTCCATACGCCATCCCGACGAAGAAGCGGCCGGCGAGAATCGCGTTGAAATCCGGTGCGAACACCACCAGCAGCGCGCCGATCACCGACAGCAGCTTCGCGGCGATCAAGGGTCGCACGCGGCCCCACCGGTCGGCCATCCAGCCGCCGATCGGGTTGAACGCGATCGCGACCCACGATGCGAACGACGTCATCCATGCGACCTGCGCGGCCGACAGATGCAATTCGTGCGTCATCGGCCCGAGGCCGGCGCTCAATGCCGAGTTGGAAAATGCGTCGAGAAACAGCCCGCCGAGCGACAACCACCAGACGAGTCCCGCCCGGCCCGCAATACCGGGGCGCGCGTCGAGAAAGGAGATGACGTCTTCAATGCCATGAAGCTTGACAGCGATCGTTTGCACAATCGGCCTCCGTATATTTTTTCTGTAAGAGGCTCGACATTGCAGATGCGATCGACGCATGGAGAGACCATCTTACAGATAGTCTCTTATCTAGATCTGCCAGCGCAATTTACGGCGGGCAGCGCGCCTGTGTCAAGCGCGGTCGGTTGTGCGTTGCAGCGAGCGGCGCATCGTCGCACCGCTAGATAGTTGTGTCAGCAACGTCGTTCACAAGCGGGCGACGCACCGCGAACCACGCGTTTACCACGGCACGGTCCGCCCCAGATAGTCGAGGTATTCGAGCCCTGGCCGAGCCCGTTTCGCGAGCAGCACGCCGACGAGGCTCGGCACGCTCTCGTCGATGGTCAGGCGCGCATCGGGCCCGCCGAGCTCGGTGCGCACCCAGCCGGGCGCCATCAGCGCCAGCGCACGCCGCGTATCGGCCTGACGCGCCGCGAAGCTGCGCATGAACTGGTTCAGCGCAGCCTTGCTGCCGCGATACACCTCGCGCATCCCGCTGACGTTGTTCGCGACGCTGCCCTGCCCCGACGACATCGCGCCGATGAGGCCGTCCGCGGTCACGAGATCCTGCAGTGTCTCGATCACGCGCATCGGTGCCAGTGCATTCGTGATCATCACGCGCACGAATTCGTCGGTCGTCACTTCGCCGATCGTTTCATTCGGATCGTTGGTCGTCCCCGCATTCACGAACAGCATGTCGAAGCACCTGCCCGACAGTCGCTCGCGCAACGCGGCCAGTTGCGCGGGCTCGCAGATGTCGAGCGTCTCGATCTCGAGCCGGCCGTCGTACCGGCTCGCGAGGTCGTGCAGCTTCGTGCGCCCCGATCCTTCGCGCACGGTACCCATTACATTCCAGCCCTTTTCCAGGAATGCCTCCGCCATCGCGAGCCCAAGGCCGCGCGAGGCCGCGACGAGCAGGATCGTGGGTGCGTTTCGATTCGATTCAGTCGATTGCATGGTGTCAGCCTTTGCCGAGTTGCGTCATGGGCCCACTATAGGCATCCATCACAACAGGCGCCAGACGCACCGGATGCAACCCATAGTTGCATCAAACGCCATATTAGTCGCGCAAAAGCGTATTCTGTCCTCATGGAAGACATCGACCTGAACCTCGTCACGGCGCTCGATGCGCTGCTGTCGGAAAGCAGCGTGACCGGCGCCGCGCGCCGGCTCGGCCTGAGCACGTCCGCGATGAGCCGCACGCTCACGCGGCTGCGGCGCGCCACCGGCGATCAACTGCTCGTACGCGCCGGGCGCAAGCTCGTGCCGACCCCGCACGCGGCCGCGTTGCGCGATCGCGTGCATGCGATCGCAAGCGACGCACGCGCCGTGCTGCGGCCGGCGACGGCCGACGTCGACCTGGCGACGCTCGCAGCGACGTTCACCATTCGTGCGGCTGCGTCGTTCATGGAAATGCTGTCCGGCCCCGTGGTCGCCGCACTCGGCGAAGTCGCGCCGCACGTGCGTATCCGCTTCGTACCGAAGCTCGACCGCGATCCGCAAGCACTGCGCGACGGCACGGTCGACCTGGAAATCGGCAAACGCGGCGACGACGCGCCCGAGCTGCACACGCGCATGCTCTTTCACGACTGGCACGTCGCGGTGGCACGCGCCGGGCACCCGCTGTTCGCGTCGGCCAGGATCACGCCGGCACGCTACGCTGCCTGCCGTCACGTCATCTCGGCCCAGCTCGGCGATTTCAGCGGGCCGGCCGACGATTCGACCGATCGACCTGGCTCGGGCCGGCCCGTGCACGTCGTGGTCCCCGGCTACCCCGACGCGATGCGCGTTGCGGCCAGCACCGACCTGATCGCGCTGGTGCCGCGCTCGAGCCTCGGCAACGCTTTCTCGCCCGGGCTCACGGAAACCCTCGGGCTGCGCAGCTTCGACATCCCGGTTCGCCTGCCGGCGATTCTCGTGTCCGCGCTGTGGCATCCGCGCATGCACGGCGACCCGGTGCATCGCCGTCTGCGCGACGCGGTCATTGCGGTCTGCCAGCGTGCGTATCCGGATTCCCGCCCGCCGCGCGCAACGGCGCGCGGCACCGGCACCGGCACACGCAAGGCCGGCTGACGCGCGGCTCAGACCAGCCGTCCGCCGCCGTCGATGTGCAGGATTTCGCCATTCATGAAGCCGTTGCCCAGCAGGAACGCGATCGCCTCGCCCACCTCGTCCGCGCGGCCGACGCGCCCGCCCGGCAACGCCGATGCGGCCCCCGCGAGGATCGTGTCGCGCGCTTCAGGACCGAACGCGTCGTAAAGCGGCGTCTCGACGAAACCGGGCGCGACGACGTTCACGCGAATCGGCTTCAGCTCCAGTGCGAGCGACTGCGCCAGCGCCTCGACGCCGCGCACGGCGGCGGCAATGACGGACGTGCCATGCGCGGCCGGCCGATCCGACAGTTGTCCGCCGGTCAGCACGATCGAGCCGGTCGCGGGCAGCAGCGGCAACGCGGCCCGGATCGCATACACCGGCCCGGCGATGCGCTCGTGCAGCGCGGCAAGCAGATGATCGGGATCGGTCTCGTTCAGCTTGCCGGCAATGAACTGACCGGCCGTGACGACCAGGTGATCCACGCGCGTCATCGCGTCGAATACGGCCTGCACCGCGTGCCGGTCCGCGATGTCGGCCACGGCGATGCCTGCGCCGCCGATCGCTTGCGCAGCGGCCTCGAGCCTTGCACGGGTCCGCCCGACCAGCGTGACGCTGGCGCCCCGCGCCTTCGCGGCGCTCGCCGCCGAGAGACCGATTCCGGAGCTCCCGCCGAAAATCACGACGTGTGCGCCACCCAGTGTCGAAAATTGCGTTGCCTCGTTCATGTCGACTCCTCATCAAGGATTGAAGGTTCGCGAACGTTAGGTCATTCTCGATTGCACCGGAACGTGGGAGACTTGCATAGGGTTCATGCCATAAAGGAATGAGATGGATGCATTGCGCTCCATGCGCGTGTTCGTCCGCGCAATCGAGCTGGGCAATTTCTCGGCGGTCGCGCGCGAGGAAGGCACCGGCCAGCCGACGATCAGCAAGATCGTCGCCGCGTTCGAACAGGAACTGGGCGTGCGCCTGCTCGAACGCTCGACGACGAGCCTCGCGCCGACCGACGAAGGCCGCCGGTTCTACGACCGCTGCAAGCGCGTGCTCGATGAATACGAAAGCGCGGTGGCCGAGGTGCGCGGGCAAACGTTGCGCCCGGCCGGCAAGCTGGTCGTCAATGCGCCGCTCGGGCTCGGCGAGCTGAGGCTGAATGCGCTCGTGCTCGAATTCCTCGCCGCGTGGCCGGAAATCGACGTCGAACTGCACCTGACCGATCGCGTGATCGACCTGGTCGAGGAAGGTGTCGACGTCGCGATTCGCCTCGGCCACGTCCTGCCGCCCGATGCCGTCGCGCGCCACATCGCGTCGTCGCCGCGCCTGCTGGTGGCCGCGCCCGGGTACGTGGCGCAGGCCCCGAAAATCCGCCGCCCGGAAGACCTGGCGAAGCACGCGTATGTCGGGTACGCCCGCACGGACATTATCGGGAGCGAACTGCAATTCGCTCGCGGCGACGAAACGGCTACCGTTCCGGTACACGGCCGGTATCGCGTCAACAGCTCGATCGCGTTGCGCGAGTGCTTCCTGGCCGGGCAAGCGGTCGGCAGCGCGCCGGCGTGGCTCGTCCAGGACCTGATCGATGGCGGACAGCTCGTCCGGCTGCTGCCGAAGTGGGACATGGTGCCGCCGCACGCGCTGCATCTCGTCTACGCGTCGCGCCGCCATCTGCCGCTCAGGACCCGCACGTTCCTGCAATTCATGACGCAACGCATTCCCGAACTGCCCGGGTTCCGCGCGACGCCGACGCCAACCGCGCCGGCCACGCGGCCAACCCGCTGACCGTCGGCATCGATCCATCCCTTTTTCCCGGCCGGCCGAATCCCCACTATTGCGGCGCGCACCGGCGGCGCCGGCGGGCCCTTCGGCTAAAATGCCGCACTTTCCACCTTGTCCGGCCCGCTCGCCATGCAACCCGCCTCCTCCGCCCAACCCGCCGCCCACGGCGCCGACGCCGCCGATTCGGCCCGCGACCTCGTCTACGGCCCGAATGACCGGCCGGCGCCGATGGTCGCCTTCGTCGCAGCGCTGCAGCACCTGCTGGCGATCATCGTGCCGATCGTCACGCCCGGCCTGCTGATCTGCCAGGCGCTCGGCGTGTCCAGCCGCGATACGACCCTGATCGTGTCGATGTCGCTGGTGATTTCCGGCATCGCCACCTTCGTCCAGTGCAAGCGCTTCGGCCCGCTGGGCGCCGGCCTGCTGATCGTCCAGGGCACCAGCTTCAACTTCGTCGGCCCGCTGATCGCCGGCGGCAGCCTGATGGTCAAGCAAGGCACGCCGGTCGAAACCGTGATGGCCGCGATCTTCGGCGTCGTGATCGCCGGGTCGTTCGTCGAGATGGGCGTGTCGCGCATCCTGCCGTTCGTGAAGCGCCTGATCACGCCGCTCGTCACCGGCATCGTCGTGCTGCTGATCGGCCTCACGCTGATCAAGGTCGGCCTCATCAGCATGGGCGGCGGCTACGGCGCGATGGCCAAGGGCACGTTCGCGAGCGCGGAGAACCTGACGCTGTCGGGGCTCGTGCTCGGCACGATCATCCTGCTGAACCGCGTGCCGGTCGTGTGGGTGCGCAGCACCGCGCTCGTCATCGCGCTCGTGATCGGCTATCTCGCGGCCGCGTTCCTCGGCCGCCTCGACTTCACCGGCATGCACCAGGCCGCGCTGTTCCAGGTGCCGACGCCGCTGCACTTCGGCATCGGCTTCTCGTGGTCGCTGTTCGTGCCGATGCTGATCATCTACCTCGTCACGTCGCTCGAGGCGATCGGCGACGTCACGGCCACCAGCAAGATCTCGAACGAGCCGGTCGAAGGGCCCGTATGGATGCAACGCATCAAGGGCGGCGTGCTCGTCAACGGCGCAAATTCGCTGCTGGCCGGCGTGTTCAACACGTTCCCGAGCTCGGTGTTCGCACAGAATAACGGCGTGATCCAGATCACCGGCGTCGCGAGCCGCTACGTCGGCATCTGGATCGCGGGGATGCTCGTGGTGCTCGGCCTGTTCCCGGTCGTCGCGGGCGTGCTGCAGGCCGTGCCGGAGCCCGTGCTCGGCGGTGCGGCCATGGTGATGTTCGGCGCGGTGGCCGCATCGGGCATCAACATCCTCTCGGGCGTCCAGCTCGACCGTCGCGCGCTGCTGATCATCGCGGTATCGCTGGCGCTCGGCCTTGGCGTGTCGCAGGTGCCGGACATCCTCAACAGCCTGCCGCACGCACTGAAGAACGTGCTGGAATCGGGCGTGGCCACGGGCGGCATCTGCGCGCTCGTGATGAACTGGTTCCTGCCGGAAAAGAAGTAACCGCATGACGACGCGGCGCGCCTCAGAGGCTGCGCCGCTCGTCGCGCCGAACGGCGCCGGGCTCCCGGCGCCTGCGGCCGAAGCCGGTCACCACACCGGCTGCGCACGCTCCCCACCCCGCGTCACGCTCAAAACCGCTCGTCCGCTATCGCCGGCATCACCAGTTCGCGCACGAACGCGGCATCGGACAACCGCAGCAGCGTACGCACCACGGCCACCACGTCGTGAACCGGCACCAGCCCGCCCTCGCCGCGCGCCGCGGCCGCCTCGAGCGGAACCGACAATGCATCGTCGGTATTCAGGTTGCCGAGCTGCAGGCACGTGACAGCCAGCCGGCTGCTTCTGAACCCCTCACGCAATGCATCGGCCACGCCGTTCAGCGCGAACTTCGACGCGCCGAACGCGACCTCCGGCCGCCCGCTCTGCCGAAGCGCGGACGTCGAACCGGTCAGGATGACTTGCGGTTTGGCCGATTGCAGCAAGCGCGGCACCAGGCGCTTGAGCAGCAGCAGCGTGGCCGTGAGGTTGACGTTCACCAGATTGACGATCGCGTCGTCCGGCTCGTCCAGGAATGCATAGCCGTCCGTGAAGGCCGCCGTCTCCCAGATCCCGACGTTGCAGATCAGCACGTCGAACGCGGCCGGCGCGGCTTGCGCAATGTGCGCGGCAGCTTCGGCAGGCGAAGCCATGTCGGCTTCGATCCATTGCAGCTCGACACCTTGCGGCAACACCAGCGCATCCGGACGCAGGCGCGATACGCCGATGACGGTGTCGCCGGCACTGCACACGCCTTCGGCAAGTGCCCGGCCCAGCCCTCTGCTGGCGCCGATGATCATGATCTTCATGGCGGGTTTCCCGGTGGTCGTCGCGCGCCGCGCTTCCGGCGCGCGCTGGATGGCTCCGCGTCGGCTTCCGCGCGAGGCGCGCTCATGGAAGAACCGCGTACGGACAGTCCGGCGATCGTACCGTGTCGCGGTGAGCGGCGCGGCATAGCCCTCGACATCGCAAGGGCGTTTCGTCCGGTGGCGATCAAACGTCAAACCCGGTCAGGCCGCCTTGGCCGATCGATTTGTGCTGGTTAGAATCACGAAATGCCCCAAATCCTCGCACCCGACACAGCCCCCGAAACCAGCGCCGTCCCGGTCAAGGAACGCGCGACCGTCGTCTGCTACCGTGACGAGAAAGTGTTGCTCGTCGCGCGTGCGGCGTCGCGCTGGGCGCTACCCGGCGGTACGATCAAGCGCGGGGAAGCACCGCTCGAAGCCGCACATCGCGAGTTGTGCGAAGAAACCGGGATGACCGGCCAGGATCTGACGTACTCGATGCAGTTCACCGGGCTCGCAAAGGTTCATCACGTGTTCTTTGCGGAAGTCGGCACGGACCAGACGCCGCAAGCGAGCAACGAGATCGAGAAATGCAAGTGGTTTCCGATCGACAGTGTCGACGGGTTGCGCGCGAGTATTCCGACGAAGCGAATCGTCGAACTCGTCTACAACCACGAAATCCGCAAGGCGTAGCGCACGCACGAGCCGTCACCGGCCCGCGTCGATCCTCGTGGATCAGCGGCGCGCGAACGCTCAGTGCGCGCGCTGTCTTCGCAATTCGCGCGTGGAATAAACGACGAGGAAGATGCCGAGCATTGCGGCGCCGGACGCCATGAACTCGTTGGCGCTTCCCGAGCTGTGCAGCAACGCCGGGAAAACGCCGAGACTCAATCCCGCACCCGCGAGAAGCAATCCTGCTGCCACGCCCCAGATCGGTCCGGTGGACTTGTCGATTTTATTTTTCATACAGCACCCGTCTACATTCATGACCTGGTCAGTGCCGGCAAACAGCACCGCGTCTACCGCCAGTCTTTCCACTATAGCCGGAAAATAATTCACTGCGTCCCCGGGCATTTACCGATCAAGTTTTACCGGTCACGACCACCTGATCGGGAAAATCGTGCCCCGTTCAGCCCGGGTGCCGATGAACGATCCGGCATGGCGGCAGTCGCGCGCGGCTGCGGTCGAAACGGTGCCCTGCCGTCCTGCCACGGCGATCGACGCGTCAGAGAAACAGCAGCGCCTCGTTCAACTCCGTTTCCCGGCGCGGCTGCTCACGCCAACCCAGTCGAACGGGAACCGAATAGAGCCGTTGCGCGCCGAAGCGCGGCCAGAAATGGCACAGCCCCGGCGCGATCACCTGCACGACGGACAGGCCGAGGTCGGGCCGCGTCTTGTCGACGACGAGCACGTCCATGCCGGCCGCCGCGATGCGTCCGACACCCTGCGCGATCGCAGCCGGCAGCGACGCGGCGCCGACCGGTTGCCACGTCGAGCCGGTCGTGCGGGGTAACTCGGTGGCCGGATACAGGAATCCGGTGTCCGCCAGCTTATCGCGATCCCACGGATGCGGGGCATCCGCGGCGACATCGAGCAACTGGTTGACTTCCGTCAGCGCCCGCTGCACGGCGATGGTGCCGTCCGGATGGCAGCCGAAGCCGATCGAGAAGCGCCCGTCCCGCGGATTTTCCGCCAGCGCGGCCACGGTCGGCACGCCGAGGTCGGTGGTGATGTCGAGCGCCCACAAACGCCATCCGAACGTCGCGTATTCGCGTACGAGCGCATCGAAATACGGATCGTCGAAACTCGACAATTCGATGCCGGGGCGCGCGATCCGGTTGTACCACCAGATCGCGACCGCATCGCGCTCGATCAATTCGAGCATGCCTTGCAGGATCGCCTCGTCGACGCTCGATCCCGCCGCGCAGCCGTTGGGGTTGTGCACGCAGGCGGCAGGCGCCCGCGCGCTGTCCGGCGTTTCCGCATAGCAGTAGCTCAGCGGCACGAGGTGGCGCCGGCCGGTCACAAGCGACCAGGCCGGCGTCCAGTCGATGACGTCGCGCGCCGTGAAGCGCGGCGGCACCTGTTTTCGAACATCGCGGGTCAACGTGTTGATCGCCTCGCGCGCGTCGAATTGCCGTTCGCTGAACTGCTGGAGGTCGTTCACGTGGATCGGGACGGCATCGCATGCGGGATCGGCGAGCAGGCTTTCGATGCTTCCCGCAAGCGTCGCCTCGTCCCCCTGATACACGCTGCTGAATCGCTCGAGCGCCTCGCACAGCGCGCTCGCGCGGGCCTGATCGTCGGTACGGCCCTTGCCGGAGCAGATCCTGTCGAAGCGGTTGCTGCCCGGTACGGCCGCCGGGCACACGAGAAAACCCGACGCATAGACCTTGCGCAGACCCGCATGCCGTTTCGGCATCGGGTGCAGGTAAGCGATCGCGCCGCTGACCGGCGAGACGAGATGGGCATGACGCGCGAACACCTGTTGCGCATCGGCGGTGCGATAGCCACCGTCGGCACGCGCCAGCGGTTCGTGAGCGGCGAGACGCGGCGCGCGCGCCGCCTGTTCGCGCATCCATTCGGGATTGCCGCAACACGGGCATTGCGGACGCTTCAGCACGCGGTGTCGCTCGGCGGCCAGTGTGTCGATGCGCTGCGCAAGGATATGGGTCTGCGCCCGTTCCGATGCGGCGGAATTGACCGCGACCTGCTCGACCGTCGCCGCCACGAGCGCCGCCGCCGCCGCGGCCGCGGCACGCGACGCAACCTGCGGCAAACGCACCGCGTCGCTGCCGTGATGGCGCGCGAGCAGTGCTTCGACCGGCCGGTTGATGCGAATCCAGTAGCGCACGCATTCGATGCATGGCGCGTCGGCGAGCGCGTCGCCGCCGGCCAGCAATGGCCCGATCAACGTCTGTACACCGCCCGTCGTCACGACGAGCAACGCCCCGCCGCGCGCCGCGACGCGGGCGGCGCACGCGGCAAGATCGTCGCGATCGTGCGTATCGGCGATCGCGACGGCCAGCCCGGCCTCCGCCACGACGTCGATGCCGGCCGCCTCGAGCGCGCGCCTGAGCGCCGTATCGTCGGCGCCGAACCGCTCGATCGAGACACGCAATTGCGCGACGTGCGCGCAGGCCGCATCGCCGTCGAGCCCCGCACGCTCGAAGAAGCCGCGCGCCGCATCGTCGTCGTGCGGCAGGTCCGCGCGCACGTACCCGCGACGCACCAGTTGGTCGAGACGCGCGAGCACGTCCCGTTCGCCGAACGCACCGGCAAGCGACGTCACGATCGCCGCGATCGTCATCCGCGCCCGCAGGCACGCCGCGATCTGCACGAAGATCGCGCCGGACAGCATCACGCGCTTGAATTCGTCGACGACGAACAGGGTCTCGGGCCCGGCATCGAGCACGAGCAGATGCGGTTTGAAGCGCAACACGCGCGAAAGGTCATCGAGCATCATGGGGTTCCATGCGGCGGGTAAACGAACGTCGCGCGGCCCCCGGGGGCCGCGGCCGGGGCCGGCGCCGCCCCCCCCCCGCCCC